>NZ_KV788168.1:0-329881 GCF_001807205.1 Corynebacterium sp. HMSC05D03
CTAAAACAGCACTAGCCACCCCGCAACCGGAGGAACATAATTCCTGCTTAGAAGGGGGCGGGAAGAAAGTGTCTCACAGGTGGGGTTAATGCCGACCAAGGGGAAGAAAAGCGCACGCGAGAACTAGCCGACGCAGGAGCCGGTTGGGATGGCGTCGACAAGCTGCGTGACGTCACCCACGTGGCCGCGCACCTCGTCCGCGGTGAGCGCATAGCCCGTATCGGAATCCTCCACAGAGGCACCAAACACCACGCCGAGCACCTGGCCCTCCGGGGTGATCATCGGGCCGCCGGAATTGCCCTGCCGGATGCTGCCGCGCACCGTGTAGGCATCGCGCTCCACGCGGCCCGTGGAGTAGATATCCGGCCCAGCGATGGTAAGGCGGTCGCGCACGCGCGCCGGTTCTGCAGTAAAGGGACCCGACTGCGGGAAGCCCAAGACGATGGCATCGTCCCCCGTCACAGCCGCGTGCTCCGCCCACGGCAACGGCTCTAGGTCCAAGCCCGGGCTATGCAACACCGCAATGTCCACATCCGAGTTGTAGTAGACCACGTCCGCTTCCTTGAGCCCGAGCACGGTATCAAGACGCACCTTATCCGTACCCGCCACAACATGGGCGTTCGTGATGACGTAGTCCGGTTCCGTAACGAAGCCCGAGCCCATCAGGCGGCGCGAGCACGCCTCGGCATCACCCAGCACGTGGATAACGGATGGCCGCACGCGTTCCGCGAGCTCAGGATCCCCAATATGTATCGCGGGCGCATCCACCTCAACGCCCGAGCCGGAACGCTCCCAGGGCGAGACCAACGGCGGCAGCCCGGACTCGTTGAGGAGCGCAGCCAAGCCATTCGGCAACGCCGCCAGGCGCGAAGGCGCCACCGCATTGAGCGAGCTCAGCACGCGCGATTCACGCAGCGCCTGCCCCGGCTGGCCTCCCAAATTGGAGGCCAGGGGCAAGGACACCAACCAAATCACCACGATGGCCGCCGCAGCTTGGAAAACCGCGCCAATCGACGAATCCACGCGCTGCCCCGACCTCGTACGCATGCGGTCCCGCAGCGCCATGCCAAGCGACGTCCCCACCAGCTGCCCCAGCCCCACCAGCAAAATGAGCACGCCGACGGCCAGCAAGAAGCGCACGGCCGCCTGGTCAGTCAGGCCCATCGCCAGCGGGGCCAGCACGGTTCCCAGCACCAGTCCCGCAATGATTCCCACCGCCGCGAGGACCGCTGCCAAAGCCCCCTGCCGCCAGCCCACGCGCACGGCGAGGAGCACGGCAATCACGATCAGAACGTCAACGACTAAGGACACAGAGGGGATACTTTCTTAAGGGCTAAAAGGAGCAGAACTAGCCTATCTTCTCATTATTCGAAGAGCGATCGAGTGAGTCACGCAGATCATGAACCGTTTTCTTATCCCATTTCACGCTCCACCCCGCGTGGTCCATGAGCCCGGATAGCACTCCCGCAGTAAATCCCCACACCAGGTATCCGCGTGTCCGAAACGCCGGCCCCTTCCACCGGCTAAATCCCACCATCAGGCGGTTGGCAGGATCCACCAGCTCCCGCAGCGGGACGGTAAAGACGTCGTCGGTTTCTTCCGGACTCGCCGGCCACACGGTGCCCGGTTTATGCCAGTACGCCAAGACGGGGCTCACGGTGTTGCCGGTCGCCGGGATATCTAGCTTGCCCCACTGTTCAAGAGGGGTAACGGTGGAGCGGTCGAGGCCGGTTTCTTCTTCGGCTTCGCGCAGGGCGGCGGCGACAAGCGAAGTGTCCTCTTCATCCTTGCGCCCACCAGGAAATGCAATCTGGCCGGAGTGCGAGCGCATCGAGGGCGAACGGTGCGTGAGCAGCACCTCGCCATCCTCAAAGCTCGTGCCCTTCAGCAGCACCAACACAGCCGATTCGCGGCGGCGCCGAGCGGCCGGGAGGTGACGGATGAGGTGCTCTTGTACCTTGCCGGCATCAACCCCGAGCGCGGGGTGCAGCCACTCAGGGGCGTGCGCAGGAAACAGTCGGCTCATTTAAGAACCTCCTCGACGGCCTCCTCCAATTCTTTGGCGGAGGTAAAGGGTTTAATGAACTTCTCTTCCACCTTGCCATCGCGCACCACGAGGGTGATGGGGATGACGCCCGGCAGCCCGAGCTCGCCAGCAAAGGTCCCATCCTCGTCCTGGTAGCTGGGAATATCGACCTGCAGATCGCTCAAAAGCGCCGCACCGTTGGCGGCGTTGGCGTCCGCATGCACGCCGACGACATTCCACGTGGAGTGCGAGCGCGCAAGGTCTTCGAAGAAGGGCAGCTCCGTGCGGCACGGTTCACACCACCATGCCCACACCGTGACGATCTGGACGTCTTTGGCCGCCGCTGTACCGGCCGCGCCCAGGCAGGGAAGGTCCACACCAGCGATCGGCCCTTCGGGGCACTTGGGACGCTTGGCTACCTCTTGCTCCTGTACCTCGGGGACAGGGACTTCCGGCTCATCATCCTCAAGGAGATTCACCACGCCGACGAATGCGAGTGCTGCCAGCGCAACAATGGCAACGATGCTCGCCTTCACGTATCCAGGCCACCGAGAATATTGGCTCATTGCTCCACCTTAACCCCGCGACGGGCACCATGGCGCAAGGACGCAGGCCGCGCACTTCGGCTTCCGGGCGGTGCACACGCGCCGCCCGTGGAGGATGAGACGGTGTGAAAACACTGTTTGCTCCTCTTCGGCACGCGCTTGGCGACGTCCCTCTCAATCGCCCGCGGCGTCTTTGCCCCAGTCAGACCGAGCCGCTGGCTTAAGCGCGTGACATGGGTGTCCACCGTGATCCCCGGTAGCCCAAAGGCATTTCCGCGCACCACCAGTGCGGTTTTGCGGCCAACTCCTGGCAAGGAGGTGAGCTCGTCGATCCCTTGGGGCACCTGCCCGTCGAAATCCGCAACAAGCTTCTCCCCGATGCCCAGCAAGTGGCCGGCCTTCGCGCGCTGAAAGCCGAGTGGGCGGAGAATGCGCTCGAGATCGGAGCGGTCCGCGGCTGCGTAATCCGGTGCGGAGGGATAGGCAGCGAAAAGCTCCGGGGTCACCTGATTGACACGGGCATCCGTGCACTGCGCGGAGAGAACCGTCGCTACGAGCAGCTCCAGCGGGGAGGTGAAATCCAACTCACAGTCGGCGTCGGGATATTCCTCCGCGAGGGCTGTACGAATATGGACAATGCGCGCTGCCTCGGCGTCATCATCATGCTGTGCGGAAAGATCAGGGGACATAGAAGTAACTCTAGTGACGGCGGTTAGAATGAGAAGCATGATTTCACTCGTCCTCTTCGTGCCGCTGTGCCTCGCGCTCTTTGCCATTCTCATGGAGAAGCTAGAAGCGACGGCCTTCGAGGATTAACCACGGCGTGTGATTATTTTTCACGTTGGTGGAAATAGTGACTAATTACACTGTATGATGTTGTGCAGTGCCTCGTGGCGCACTGGAGTCTAGGTGCGTCAACATAAACCAAACCAGCTTGTGTCCCAGTGTATTCCGGGCTGCGCAGGCTTTAAGGAGTAACAGTGGAAGGCGTACAGGATATCCTCTCCCGCGCTGGTATTTTCCAGGGCGTCGATCCGGTAGCAGTACAGAACCTTATTGAGCAGATGGAAACCGTCCGTTTCCCGCGCGGCACCACCATTTTTGAGGAAGGTGAGCCGGGAGACCGCCTCTACATCATTACCTCGGGCAAGATTAAGCTCGCCCGCCACGCCCCGGACGGCCGCGAGAACCTGCTGACCGTGATGGGCCCGTCCGACATGTTCGGCGAGCTCT
Source organism: Corynebacterium sp. HMSC05D03 (assembly GCF_001807205.1). Taxonomy (NCBI): domain Bacteria; kingdom Bacillati; phylum Actinomycetota; class Actinomycetes; order Mycobacteriales; family Corynebacteriaceae; genus Corynebacterium; species Corynebacterium sp. HMSC05D03. The sequence goes on from NZ_KV788168.1 coordinate 3,805, forward strand.
CCATCTTCGATCCGGGCCCGCGCACCTCTTCTGCCGTGTGCGTCACCGAGGTTACCGCCGCCACGATGAACTCTGAGATGCTCAAGCAGTGGGTAGCCGATCACCCGGCGATTGCCCAGCAGCTGCTGCGCGTGCTGGCCCGCCGCCTGCGCCGCACCAACGCCAACCTGGCGGACCTCATCTTCACCGACGTTCCAGGCCGCGTGGCTAAGACCCTGCTGCAGCTGGCGAACCGCTTCGGTGTACAGGAGGGTGGCGCGCTCCGCGTGAACCACGACCTCACCCAGGAAGAGATCGCCCAGCTCGTCGGAGCTTCCCGCGAGACCGTGAACAAGGCGCTGGCCACCTTCGCTCACCGCGGGTGGATCCGCTTGGAGGGCAAGTCGGTGCTCATCGTTGACACCGAGCACTTGGCCCGCCGCGCGCGCTAGGTCTTCAAGGCCGAACCTGCATATGCTGCCTCCGGGCGGCTTTGGCCCAATGCAAAATCCCCCGAGAATTTCTCGGGGGATTTTCCTATGCGGTGTTTTACTTCTGAGCCGCGAGGTACTTCAGCGCAGTGCGCGTGGATTGCTCGGCGGCGTGGCGAAGGACCGGGTCGACGTCGTCATACATCTCATCGACGAGCGTCTTGACGTCGACATCCTCACCAAGGCGCCCGCGGACCTCCTTAATCTGGTCCAGGCGGTGGTGACGGCGGTCAATGTACTTACGGGCAACCGCGGAGGTGTCCTCCAAGTCCGGGCCGTGCCCTGGGAAAAGCGCTACATCCTCGCCACGCTCTTCGAGAAGATCCAATGTCTTCAGGTAGGCGCCCAAATCACCATCGGTCTCAGACAGCAGCACGGTGTGGCGGCCTGCGATGGTATCGCCGGTCAGAATGCCCTCCAGCATGGAGTTCTTCGCTTCCGCCGACCACACGAAGAAGCAGGTCGAATCCGCGGTATGGCCCGGGGTATGGACCACCTCAAGCTGAGGGGTGATGCCGTCGACGGTGATCACTTCACCGTCGACAAGCGCGTCCCCTCCGTTGCAGTAATTCGGATCGAAAGAGCGGATGGGGGCGCCGGTGAGCTGGCGCAGACGCTGGGCGCCCGATGCGTGATCATCGTGGCGGTGGGTAAGAAGAATCAACGCCACCTCGCCCGCTTTCGCGGTCACAACGTTGAGGTGACCTTCATCCTCCGGGCCCGGATCGACCACAATGGCGCGGGAATCTTCTCCGGCGCGGATGATCCACGTATTGGTGCCCTCCAAGGCGGTGTAGCTGGGGTTATCACACAGCACGACACCGACGGACTGGCTCACGGGACGCAGTTGGCTATATGCAGGATGCTCCATGGTTCTAACCCTATCCGATTACTCAGCGATTTCTACGATGATTTCAATCTCAACGGGGGAATCCTTCGGCAAGACCGCTACCCCCACCGCAGAACGCGCGTGGATTCCAGCGTCCCCGAAGACCTCACCGAGGAAATCCGAGGCACCGTTGATAACTGCGGCCTGATCCGTGAAAGAGGGATCCGAAGCTACGAAACCGACTACCTTTATCACGCGGGTAATGCGGTCAAGCCCCACGAGGCCATCGATTGCAGCCAATGCGTTCAGCGCCGCCGTGCGCGCCAATTCCTGCGCCTTGTCGAGGCTTACCTCTGCGCCGACCTTGCCGGCGGCAGGCAATTCTCCGCCCACAACGGGCAGCTGGCCAGATGTCCAGACCTGGTTACCCACCTGGGTAGCCGGGATGTAGGACGCGAGAGGAACAGCGACGGAAGGCAGCTCGACGCCGAGCTCTTCAAGGCGGGCAAGCGCACCCATTAGGATTCCTCCAAAGGGCGCTTGAAATAGGCGACAACGTTCTCCGGGTTCATGCCCGGGGTGATGGTGACGAGCTCCCAGCCGTCCTCACCCCAGGAATCGAGGATTTGTTTCGTCGCGTGCGTAAGAACCGGCGCGGTGGCATATTCCCATTTAGTCATGGAATCAATGCTACTAAATACCGATGAGTTCGCCACCCTCAGCAAGGTAGTGAGCCCAGCTAGTGATGTGCGGGTTCTTGCGCAGAAGCGCGCGGCGCTGGCGCTCCGTAAGGCCGCCCCACACGCCAAACTCCACGCGGTTATCCAGAGCATCCGCGCGGCACTCATTGAGCACCGGGCAGTGGCGGCAAATCACCGCAGCTTTTCGCTGCTCAGCACCTCGCACGAACAGTGCATCGGGGTCACCGTTGCGGCACTTAGCTTGGGTAACCCACTCACCACGCTCAGAAGTTAGCGAGGCATTCTTTAGCATTGTGGACCGTCCTGCACCTTTGACACTGACTGTCACGGCTAGGTAACTCCTTCCAAGCTCACCCCCGTCGAAGCTGAAGATCGTGAATAACCCTCTACTCGACGGAATATTATGTACCATTGGTAAGTCTATTCACAGACCGGTATCCCTGTCTAACAGGTCACACTTTAGGGGGGTCTCCCGGATCTGCACCTGAACCACTAGTGTGTGGGGGGTGACTGTGATCAAATCCCTGGGAAAGCTCGTCCTGTCCACAGCACTGGTCGGCGTCCTCATCGCGCTGGCCATCGCCCCCGTCGCCGGCGTTAGTGGCGTTGCCGTGGCCAGGACGAACGACACGATGCAATCGGACATCCAGGATCTCACCAACGGCGAGGCCCCTGGCGTGAGCACCATCTTGGATGCCAAGGGCAACACCCTTGCCTATATCTACGAGCAACGCCGCCATCCGGTGCAGCCAGATGAAATCTCGGATGCCATGAAGCAAGCGGTCGTGGCCATCGAGGACCGCCGTTTCTACGAGCACGAAGGTGTCGATCTGCAGGGCAATCTGCGCGCTTTGTGGACCAATTTGTCCGCAGGCGGCGTCTCCCAGGGTGCATCGACGCTGGACCAGCAGTATGTAAAGAACTATCTCCTCTTGGTCAATGCAACGACCGACGAGGAACGCCAGGCCGCGACGGAACAGTCCGTAGCCCGCAAGCTACGCGAGATGCGCATGGCCACGGATATCGACGCCAAGCTGTCCAAGGATGAGATTCTGGCTAATTACCTCAACCTCGTGCCCTTTGGTAACCACGCCTATGGCGTTGAGGCTGCGGCCCGCACCTACTTTGGTACCAGTGCCGAGAACCTCACGGTGCCGCAGGCAGCGATGCTCGCCGGCATGGTGCAGTCCTCGGAGTATCTCAACCCTTACACCAATGAGGAAGGCGTCATCGAACGCCGCAACATGGTGCTCCAGGCTATGGCCGACACCGGCTCCCTCTCCCAGGAGGACGCCGATTCCTTTGCCCAGGAACCCCTGGGTGTATTGGATAGCCCCGATACCCTGGCCAATGGCTGCATCGGCGCGGGCGATCGCGGTTTCTTCTGCGACTACGTGCTGGAATACCTCGACGAAAAAGGCATCGACCGCGAGCACCTGACACGCGGTGGCCTGACCATCAAGACCACGCTTGACCCCGATGTCCAGGACCAGGCGCTCAACGCGGTGCGCAGCCATACCGCCCCGGATGCGGAAGGCGTGGCGGAGGTCATGAACGTCATCCAGCCCGGCACCAGTACCCGCAAGGTGCTGGCCATGGTCTCGTCACGCACCTACGGGCTCGACCTCAACAACAACGAAACCCTCCTCCCCCAGCCGAATTCGCTAGTGGGCAACGGTGCCGGTTCGGTGTTCAAGCTCTTTACTGCCGCGGCCGCCTTGGAGGCAGGCTACGGCATTAAGGACAAGCTGGCTGTGCCTAAGCGCTACGAGGCGGAAGGGCTAGGATACGGCGGCGCTGCTAACTGCCCGCCCAACAAGTACTGCGTGGAAAACGCCGGCAGCTATGCCCCCACGATGACTATGCAGGACACGCTGGCCTACTCCCCCAATACCCCTTTCATCCAGCTCACCGAGCAACTGGGCGTCGAGCGCTTGGTCGACATCGCCGTCAAGCTCGGCCTGCGTTCTTATGAGGAACCCGGCAGCTACGACGGCGAGACTTCCATCGCCAACCACATCAAGGAATCCAACCTGGGTTCCTTCACACTCGGCCCCACAGCAGTGAACGCGCTGGAGCTGTCCAATGTGGGTGCGACGGTGGCCTCGCAAGGCATGTGGTGCGAGCCGAACCCCATCGAGGAAGTCACGGACTCCCACGGCAACGAGGTCTACCTCAAACACACGCCGTGCGAGCGCGCAGTGGGCAAGGAAGTAGCCAAGGCCCTGGAAAACAACATGACGGCCGATACCGAAAAGGGCACCGCTGCCGACTCGGCACGCGCTGCCGGCTTCAGCGGTCAGGCCGCCGCCAAGACCGGTACCACGGAGTCCAACCAGTCCTCGGCTTTCTTGGGCTTCAACTCGGCCGTCGCTGCCGCACCGTATATCTACAATGACGGGACCACCACGAGTCCGCTGTGCACCGGCCCCGTGCGCCAGTGCGCCAGCGGCAACCTCTTTGGCGGCAAAGAGCCGGCGGCAACCTTCTACACGATGGCTGCGCGCGTTCCCGCGGCCCAGAAGGGCACGGTGCCGGACTATGACCGCGCCTATGACTCCGGTACGGTATCGCCGCTTATCGACGGCCTGAAGGGCAAGTCCGAAAGCCAAGCCCGGTCCGCTCTGGAGAAGGCCGGCTTCGTAGTGAAAACCACCGAGGTTCCCGCCCCCGGTGTGGGCTACGGCAAGGTGGTTCGCGTCATCACCGGCGCATCCGGCGCAAAGAAGGGCTCGGAGGTCACGCTCCAGCTTTCCGACGGCTCCGCAAGCGACTCCTCTTCCGCGAACTCGGACCAAGCAGCTTGGGACTCCACCTACGGCGCACCCCCTGCCCCAAGCGGTGACGGCGCCGGCACTGGTGGCGGCCAGCCCTCGCAGTCTGAGCCGCTATTCAGCCAAGAAGATGTCGACCGCTTCACGAATGACGTGCGGAGCTTCTTCGGGCTCTAGCGCCGAGCGCTAGAGCGTGGAAAATCGAGCTAAAGCGTAGAACGGACTAGAGCGAGCGCGCTAGGGCGGGAACACTAGCGCGCGAGAAGGCGGGTTCTAGTTAAGGGCGGCCTTCACCGCGGTAGACAGCCGCTTGCCGTCGGCGCGGCCAGCGGCCTTAGCGGTGGCCACCTTCATGACGTTGCCCATCTGCTTGATGGTCACCGGCTCGCCGGAATCCTTCTCAACCTCGGCGATAGATTCAGCGACGAGGGTGTTCAGGGAGTCGTCGTCAAGCTGCTCTGGTTGGTAGGCCTCGAAGAAGGGGACGTCAGCAAGCTCTTCCTCCGCCAGCTCCGGGCGGCCATTTTCTGCATAGACCTCTGCGGATTCGCGGCGCTTCTTAATCTCACGAGCGATGACCTTGAGGATGTCCTCATCGGTAATCTCATGGCGAGAACCAGTCGTTTCCTCCGCCTGGATGGCAGACAGCAGAGAACGGATGGCGCTCGTACGGGCCTTGTCCTTGGCCTTCATCGAGGTCTTGAGGTCAGCACGGATAGTTTCTTTCAACTCACTCATGCCCTTCAATCTACGCCTGCCGGCCCAGGTAGTGTGGTGAGGGTGAAGATTTACCCTGTCCTTGGCGGACTCGCCGCCGCTGGTCTGGGCACTGCCGCATGGGCGCATTCAGAGCTCACCAAGTTCGAGCTCAAGGAGTACACCCTGCCGCTACTGGAGCCCGGTACGCTGCGCGAGGAGTCCGAGTTTCGTATCCTGCACGTGTCCGACCTCCACATGATTCCGGGCCAACGCACCAAAATCGAGTGGGTCTCGGGGCTTGATGCCCTTGACCCGCACTTGGTGATCAACACCGGTGACAATCTCTCCGACGAGCGCGCCGTCCCCGAGGTACTCCGCGCCCTGGGCCCGTTGCTGAGCCGTCCGGGCATGTTCTGTTTTGGCACCAACGACTACTGGGCGCCGCGCATCCCGAATCCCTTCAACTACCTGGTTGGGAAGAAGAACGAACCTTCCTACGTGAACCTGCCCTGGAAGGGCATGCGCGCGGCCTTCCTCGAGCACGGCTGGCACGACGCCAACCAGGCCCGCGTAGAGTTCAAGGTCGGCGACGTCCGCCTCGCTGCCGCCGGCGTGGATGACCCACACCACGACTTGGATGACTACTCAGAGATTGCCGGTGCGCCGAACGAGGACGCCGACCTTTCCCTGGCACTACTGCATTCCCCGGAACCCCGCGTCCTGGAGAAATTCGCCGCCGACGGCTACCAGCTGTCCCTGTCCGGGCACACGCACGGCGGCCAGCTCTGCCTGCCTTTCAAGGTAGCGGGCTCGCGCTCCATCGTGACCAATTGTGGCATCGACCGCGTTCGCGCGGAGGGCCTGCACCGTTTCGGAGAGATGTACATGCACGTCTCCAACGGACTGGGCACCTCGAAGTTCGTTCCCTTCCGCGTGTTCTGCCGCCCGTCGGCCACTCTCCTGCACATCACCGAGAAGGCCGCCTAGGGATACCCCCTCCACGCTGCCGTTTTGTCCTTTCAGGCTGGGGTGCGTTACAGTAATCCGGTACCGCTTAGAGCGAGACACCGGGATATGGCGCAGCTTGGTAGCGCGCTTCGTTCGGGACGAAGAGGTCGCAGGTTCAAATCCTGTTATCCCGACCACAAACCCGCAGGAAACTGCGGGTTCTTTTGTGTTTTCACCGAGCCGCAGGTGCCGACGGGCAGAGCCGCCTGCCCCGCCTAGAAACTTGAAGAACCACCCGAACCAGAAAAGCCCGAGCTAAACCCGCTGTTGACGCCACCGCTGCTGGAGGAGCTTTCGCGGGCGGTGGTGGCATCGCTGTCCCAGGTGCTCACAACGTAGAAGGGCACGTAGCCGTGGTAGCCGGAACCAGCGAAGAAATTGGAGTCATAGATACGCGTGCGCTCCGGCCGCTCATCGGCCTCGTTGCGCTTCTGCAGCTGCGCCTGCAGGTGCTCCGAGAGCAACGCCGTGCGGTCCAAGAGCTCCAAGTAGCGCTCCATGAACTGCGGGTGGTTTGGCTCCTTGGACAAGGCCACGGCGGCGTCTTCCAGCTCCTTGGCGTGACGCTCCAGAGACGAGTCGATATCCGCCGCTAGGTAACCCGCCTGGGCCAGGTCTTTACCCAACTCGTAGAGCTCAAAGCGGCGGGCGTCGGCATCAGCGTCTTCGATTCGGTGCAGCTTTTCAATGTTGACTTCGGCGGTTTCCACGCGCTCACACAGTTCGCGCGCGTGAGCGATGGGTTCGGCATGCGAGCGGAACTGGTCATCCGGCGCGTCAGCCGGTATCGACATCAGCGAGCCTACCTGGGAGTCGATAGCGAGGAAGTCATCGCGCAGACCCTCCCAGTCCTCACGTAGGCGCTCATCTACCAGCCCCGATTGCAGCGAGTGTGCCCGGATATCGATCTCCCTCAGGCGCTGCGCCACATCGGTATAGGTCTGCGACACGTAGTCCCAATCCTCGCGCGCCTGCTGCGCCTTCTTCTGCCGGCTGCGACGAGCACCGCCGACGATGCCCGCGCCCGCGCCACCAACGCTCAGTCCCGCCGCCCCCAGGCCAATGGCCGCCCCAATGCGCCCATTTTTCGCGCTCTCATACTGGGTATCCGCAGCACGGTCCACATCGATCGCTGCCGCCGCACCCGCAAAGAGACCAGCGGGAATGTTGTCATCCCGCACGCCCGGCTTAATGGCTTCAATGGACTGCTCCAAATGGCTGTCACCCTTGCGCAGCTTCATCCGATCGGCCACGTCCTCACCCGCGAAGATGAAGGCCTGCCGCGGGTCAAGGCCTACGCCGACGAAGACCTGACCATCGGCAAACTTGTCCTTGCCAATGAGCTCCGGGTGATGATCGCGCAGGTACGCCTCCACGGAGTCGTTGACGTTTTCTTTGTTCTTGGCAAAGACCATGTAGTGCAGCCCCTGGACCACGTCGGGGGCGGCGATCCGGGAGACATCGCCGAGCATGCGCTCTTCTTCCTCCGGGGAAAGCACATCGTCTGGGTCCATGATGTCGGCCTGCACCTCACGCTGCGCGGGCTGCATGAGAAAATCGGAGCGCTCCGGCTCATCGAAGACCGCCAAGCTCGTACCCACACCGATTCCCCCAAGCAGCAACCCGCCCACCAGGGCCGTACCAATAATCGCGCCAACGGAGGTTATTTTGGGGCCGCGGCTGGCAGCAAAAGGTTTGATATCGCGGGAGTCGGTCACGGTGATCTCCAATACCTGAGCGGTCGTTTCCGCCGATTTTACCCCCACAATTGGAAACGACGCGGTGCCCCTACAGCAGCCGCGTCGCCCCTATTCCCTATCACTCACAACGGATTGGAGAAACCGTTTGCCTACCCCCTAAGTAGGCTTTGTGAGCGCCTCTCACTCTAGCACTCTTTTCATTCACAGCGGTAGCAAAATCTGGAAATGCACGTAACGTATCTTGACACTTATGCGATGTGCCGTCCGCAGACCTGTGAGCTAGGCCTTTTCTTTGCCTTCCCGCCCGGCGGGTGCGCCTACGAGCACGAAGGCCGCGACCGCGATCACCCCCAAAATAGCCAGGGCTGTCCACAGCTGCGGGGACTGCCCACCATTGCCCGCCACGGTAATGGCGGAGGTTGCCCATTGCATGGGGAAGAGGTGCACGAGCGCGCTCATCGCGGCGTTGAGATCGGTGCCGGTCGACGCCGCCTTCCACGCCCATCCCACGACGCCGACCTGTGCGACAGCAAGCACACTTCCCAGGAACCAGCCGCCCGCACCAAGCCAGCGCACCAGCGCGAACACCATGCTTGCCGACGCCACCCCAGCCCCCGCCGCCGCAAGCCCCGCCCAGGCCACCGCGGCCGCGGTCACGCCGGTAGCCAAAAGAGCCACGAGCAGGCCCACGACAACACCGATGAGCACCGCTCCGCCGAGCAGCACGAGGATACGGCGGTCGACGCGCGTGAGCAGAGCACCAATAACGCCCCCGCCCAGAACCGCAATAGCCGCAAGGAGCATAGCGACGATGGGGCTCAGCAGCTGAGCGGGCTCGGCACCGGCCTCAGCGGGCCCGGCGACGGTCGGCATCACACGCTGCGCTCCCTGCACCTTGGTCTGATTCTGCTTGGCCATGCCGTCGACCTTTTCTGCTCCTTCCACAAGCTTGTCCACGCCCTTAAGAGCCTCATCGACCTTGGCATTGAGCTCGCCAATGCCAGCATTGAGCTGTTGTGCGCCCTCCGTGGCTTGGTAGACACCATCGTGATAGGCATAGCCGCTCACGGACAACTGGTTGGAAAGCTCGCGCGAGCCATCCTTCAACTGCGTCAGTTGGTCCTGAATGGACTGATCAAATTGGAAGTTCTCCACTTGGCTGCGCAGATCACCGAGCTGCGCGCGGATGTTCTTTGCCTCCGCCGAGTTATTTCCTTCCAGGTCTTTGAGGGTGCCGTCGATTGCCTGCAGGATCTGTCCGCGAACCGCCCCGAGACCGATGACTTGGTCGACGGCTCCGCCGACGCCGTCGGCCAGCTCAGTAGCGCCGTTGCCCAGCTGCGCGGTGCCGGACTGCAGCTGCACAAGCCCGTCATAAAGCTCTTGCGAGCCGCCAGCCAGCTTGTCTACTCCGCCGCCGAGCTCACCGGCGCCATCCTGCAGCTCGCCGGTGCCATCGGCAAGCTGCTGCGCGCCATTAGCCAGGAAGCCGGCCTGGGCATTGGCTTCGGAGAGGGCTCGGGCGACGTCGTAAAGCTCAGCCGGATCGATGGTGCCATCGCTGGGCGCACCCGCCTGTTCCTGGGACCAGGTCTCGGCGGGTTGCCATTCGGATACGGCGGCGACGGCCGCGCCGATGATGAGCGGCAGGATGAGCACGAGGGTGAGGATAAGAGCGCGGACGCCAATTTTCCGGTTGGCATCTGCAGGGCTGGCTAGGCGTGAGGTCATGTAAAAGAAACTATCGTTCACGCTGCGCAAAAGCGGTCAGGCGCGCGGAAAAGCCCCGCCAGGAACTAGCTTTAATGAACTAGACCGGCGGGGCTTTTGAAGCCACGAGATTAACTCACTGAGGTGGTATTACTTCTTTTCAGCGAAAAGCTCGCGCACGCGCTTGCCCAGCTGCGGGGAGACAGCATCCCAGTAAGCGTAAACGCGCTCCTCGGTCTCCGGGGATACGCCTGCCATGGCATTGGTGATGTTGTCTGCCAGACGCTCCTTGGCACCATCGTCGTAGACGTTCTCGTACAGGTCGGTGGCCTGTACGGTGTCATTGTCTTCAGCGTGATGGACGTAGGGCGCGCGGACCAGGTCGATACCCGCCGGGTCCGGGTTTACGTAGAGGTCCGGGGCGGTGGTGGTCTCCTGCTCCTTGAAGCGCAGGTTCTCATCACCGTCGAGGTAGCCGCCGCCCTTGGCGTGACGGTTCGGGGAGTAGACCGGATCCTCCGGGGCGTTGAACAGGTACTGCATCGGCCCCTCATGCTCATAGGTGTTGACCTGGTTGAGCGGCTGGTTCACCGGCAGCTGCTTGTAGTTCGGTCCAATGCGGTAGCGCTGCTGGTCAGAGTATGCAAAGACGCGTGCCTGCAGCATCTTATCCGGGGACAGGCCAATGCCCGGGACGATGTTAGACGGATCCAGGGCAACCTGCTCAATCTGCGCGAAGAAGTTGCGCGGGTTGCGGTTGAGCACGAAGTATCCGACATCTACCAGCGGGTAATCCTTCTTGGACCAGGTCTTGGTCAGGTCGAAGGGGTTGAAGCGGTACTCCTCAGCCTCCGCCACCGGCATGATCTGAACCTTGACGTCCCAGACCGGGAAGTTGCCTTCCTCGATGGCGTTGTAGAGGTCCTCGCGGTGGTAGTCCGCGTTCTTACCAGCGATCTCCGTGGCTTCGGCGTCGGTGAAGTTCTCCACGCCCTGGCGAGTCTTGAAGTGGTACTTCACCCAGAAGGCATCGCCGGACTCGTTGACCCACTGGAAGGTGTGGGAGCCGTAGCCGTTCTGGTGGCGGGTGGTCTTCGGGGTACCGCGGTCACCCATGAGGTAGGTCACCTGGTGGGTGGTCTCCGGGTTGCGGGTCCAGAAATCCCACTGCATGTCAGCATCGCGCAGGCCGTTGGCGCCCAGACGCTTCTGGGAGTGGATGAAGTCGGGGAACTTGATGCCATCACGAATGAAGAAGACCGGGGTGTTGTTGCCCACGATGTCGTAGTTGCCGTCCTCAGTGTAGAAGCGCAGCGCGAAGCCGTGGACGTCACGCCAGGTATCCGGGGAGCCCTGCTCACCGGCAACGGTAGAGAAACGGCCCATCATCGGGGTCACGGTGCCCTTCTGGAAGAGCTTTGCCTTGGTGTAGGCGGAGACATCCTCGGTAACGTGCAGCTCACCAAAAGCGCCGTGGCCCTTAGCGTGCGGGGTGCGCTCCGGCACGCGCTCGCGGTTGAAGTGCGCCAGCTTCTCAATCAGGTGGATGTCATTGAGCACTACCGGGCCGTTCTGGCCAACGGTGATGCTGGTGTTCTCAGTAGCAACCGGCTGACCGGACGGGCGGGTAGTGTTCGGGCCGCCCGGGGCGCGCTGCCCCTTGTCTAGAACCTTGTCTGCCGCGGACTCATTCGAAGCGTTAGTCATGGGGTTAATGCCTCCTAGATCGGTTGATAATTTGCTTTACATTATCAATCACGGACCTTTCATAGACTACCCATGAAAAATGACCTGCGCAACAGTTTTTAAGGTTGCCAGAGGTCATAGCCTTAACACCGAGGTGTCCAAATCCCACCTCCCCGACTGGTAAGTTATGGGAGGTGAAACGACACTCCGAGCGCGACGATGCGCGCGTCACCGACCTCGCCCTCAAGGCAGGCCGCGGCGATCGCGCAGCCCTCACGGAGTTCATCAAGTCCACCCAGGATGATGTCTGGCGCTTACTCGCCCACCTCGGCGGCCCCGACATCGCAGACGATCTCACCCAAGAGACATATCTGCGCGTCATCGGCGCACTCCCCCGCTTCGCCGCCCGTTCCTCAGCGCGCACATGGCTGCTTTCGCTTGCTCGCCGCGTATGGGTAGACAACATCCGCCACGACATGGCCCGCCCACGCAAGTCCAGCACCGAGTACGAGGATGCCGCCGCCCTTGCTGCGACTCCCGAAAACGCCGGAACGTGGAGCGAGTGGATCGACGCCCGCGCACTTATCGACGCCCTCCCAGAAGACCGCCGCGAAGCCCTCATCCTGACCCAAGTTCTGGGCTATACCTACGAGGAGGCCGCGAAGATCGCCGGGGTCCGCGTGGGCACTATCCGCTCCCGCGTGGCCCGCGCTCGCAAGGACTTAATCGACCAACGCGGCTAATCGTTATCGAGCCGTTACAAATGGGTGCGGCTGGTCACAGAACCTGCATCTACATGCGCCAAACGGCAAGTTCTGACACCCCCGCCACTGCCTATCCTTAAGGAAACCGCAGCCCCAGCTGGAAAATACCTATCGAACACACCTAATCTTTTTCGAGGCACACGTGATAAATCGATAGTCGAACCGGGCCCGCGAGGCTTTCCCAATTGCCCGCACCACACCTTGGGTAGTGATGGCATCCCCCGGCGCGTGTGAGATTGAGAGACATCTTTACTTTATGTGGAAACGCGCAGTGGCCATCTCTATGGCCTTCATCGGCGTCGTCGTCGGCGCCGGCTTTGCATCGGGCCAGGAAGCAGTCCAGTACTTCGTGGCCTTCGGAAACAAGGGCCTGTGGGGCGTTGTGCTTGCTGCCGCCCTCATGATCATTACCGGCGTGTCGATTCTGCAGCTCGGATCCTACTTCCAGGCTGACGAACACACGGCTGTCTACGACAGGATCACTGGTCCCATCGTCTCCCGAATTTTGGACTGGGGAACCTTGGCCACGCTGTTCTCCATCGGCTTCGTCATGTTCGCCGGTGGTGGCTCCACTATCAGCCAGCAATTCGAGGGCGTGCCGATCTGGGTGGGCGGCGCCGTCATGCTCGTGCTCGTCCTGCTGGTGGGTCTCCTTGACGTGGATAAAGTCAGTTCTGTTATCGGCGCGATTACGCCTTTCATCATTTTCTTCGTGGTCCTGGCCACCGGCTACACCATCATCGTGACCGACGTGGATTGGTCCTGGGCCAATGACTATGCCATCAACAACGTGGAGAGTCCCCTCAACAACTGGTGGCTGGCAGCGCTGAACTACACCGGCCTCAACGTTATGTGTGCGGTGTCGATGTCCATCGTCATCGGCGGCAACATCCTGGATAACCGCGCTGTAGGCATCGGCGGCCTCATCGGTGGCTTCTTCTACCTGCTCCTGCTCGCTCTCCTCGTGGTCTCTCTCTACATGGTGGCCCCGGACGTTCACGAGCAGGACCTGCCGGTACTCTCACTGATCAATAACGTGAACCCAATCCTGGGTTACTTCATGACGTTCATCATCTATGGCATGGTCTTCAACACCGCCATCGGCATGTTCTACGCCATGGGCAAGCGCCTCACCCGTAAGAAGCCGAAGCTCTTCTACCCTGTCTACGCAGGCGCCTGTGTCGTCGGCTTCATCCTCTCTTTCATCGGCTTCAAGCAACTGGTCTCCAGTGTCTACCCGATTCTGGGCTGGATCGGCCTGCTCATGATTGCCGTCATGGTCATCACGTGGATTACCCAGCGTGACAAGATCACCTCTGAGTCTGACCGCCGCGTGCGCGCCCGCACCCTGGTCAAGCGCCGCCTGGACCCGCGCGAGCACTTCACCAAGAAGAACGAGCGCGAGCTGCGCAAGCTGGCAGCGGCCTCCAACATGGAAACTGAAGAGTTTGTCTCCACCGTCGCCGATGAGATCCATGAAGAACTCGAAGCTGACGATGAGATTGAATACGACCGCGAGGACCCGGATCCATCCGTGACCTTTGTGGAGCACACCAAGCCCGAGGTCCCGAAGGACTAGCGTTTCCCCGCTGACAGAAGAAAAGTCCGCTCCCAGAGTGATATCTGGGGCGGACTTTTCTTATTTATGCGGGTTCTAAAACTCGCTGCAGCTTTGCCTTTAAACTAGCAGCTCCGCAATCTGAATGGTGTTGAGCGCGGCGCCCTTGCGCAGGTTATCGCCGGAAACAACGAAGATGAGACCCTTGTTATCTTCCACCGTCTGGTCTTGGCGGATGCGCCCAACCAGGGAAAGGTCGATGCCTGCTGCCGCCAGCGGGGTCGGCACATCGACGACCTTGACGCCCGGCGCAGAGGACAGCACCTCGCGGGCCTGCTCCGGGGTAATCGGCTTCTCGAACTCCGCGTGCACCACCATGGTGTGACCGGTGAATACCGGGATGCGCACGCAGGTGCCAGAGACCTTCAGCTCCGGGATGCCCAGGATCTTGCGGGACTCGTTGCGCAGCTTCTGCTCCTCGTCAGTTTCTTCCGTGCCATCATCGACGAGGTTGCCAGCCAGCGGCAGCGCGTTATACGCAATCGGGGCGACGTAGGGGCCCAGATCCTCCTCGGAGACCTCGAGCGCCGAGCCATCGTGGACGAGCTCCACGCTGCGGTCACCGATGGACGCTACCTGCTTAACCAGGGTTTCCACGCCTGCCAAGCCGGAACCGGAAACGGCCTGGTAGGAGGCGACGCGCATGGTGGTGAGACCGGCGGCGTCGTGAAGCGCCTTCGTGACCGGCATGATCGCCATGGTCGTGCAGTTCGGGTTCGCGATAATGCCCTTCGGGGTGTTGCCCTTTTCCTGCGGGTTCACTTCCGAGACGATGAGCGGAACATCCGGGTCCTTGCGCCACGCAGAGGAGTTATCCACCACGATGGCACCGGCCTCGGCGAAGAGAGGGGCATACTCCTTCGAGGTAGCGCCGCCGGCGGAAAACACAGCGACGTCAATCCCAGCAAGGCTTTCAACGGTCTGCTCCGCCAAATCTTCCACGACAATCTTCTCCTCGCGGAAGGTGAGCTCCTGGCCCGCCGAACGCGCGGAGGCAAAGAAGCGAACCGTATCGGCCGGGAAGTTGCGCTCCTCCAAGAGGGTGCGCATCACGCGGCCGACCTGGCCGGTGGCGCCTACAACTGCAACAGTGGTCATGACCTTAACTCCTTAAACTTTAGCGTCCGGTACCAGCATAAACGGTGGCCTCTTCCTCGCCACCCAGCTGGAACTTCTCATGCAAAGCAATGGCTGCCTTATCGAGATCGGCCTCGCGGGTCAGCACGGAGATGCGAATCTCGGAGGTGGAAATGAGCTCCATGTTGACCCCAGCATCACGCAACGCTTCCGTGAAGTCGGCAGTGACACCCGGGTGGGACTTCATGCCTGCGCCGACGAGGGAGACCTTGCCCACCTGGTCGTCGTACAGCACGTTGGCCCAGTGGCCCTCCTCCTTGAGCTTGGCCAGGATCTCCATTGCCTTCGGGCCATCGGAGCGCGGGCAGGTGAAGGTGATGTCGGTGGTGCCGGACTCCAGGGAGGAGACGTTTTGCAGCACCATGTCGATGTTGATCTCAGCGTCCGCGATGGTGCGGAAGACCTTGGCTGCCTCGCCGGGGCGGTCCGGAATGCCCAAAACGGTGACCTTGGCCTCGGAACGGTCGGTGGCGATACCGGTAAGTACTGCTTCTTCCACGGGGATATCCTCCATTGATCCGGCAATCAGCGTGCCGGGGTCGGTTGAATAAGACGAGCGAACTCGAAGGGGAACGTTGAACGCGCGAGCGTACTCGACGCTGCGCAGGACCAGAATCTTGGAGCCGACGGCCGCCAGTTCCAACATCTCTTCAAAGGAAAGCTGGTCGAGTTTCTTGGCGTTATGGACGATGCGAGGGTCAGCGGTGTAGACGCCGTCGACATCGGAATAAATCTCACACACATCGGCCTTGAGCGCTGCCGCCAGCGCCACCGCGGTGGTATCTGAACCGCCGCGGCCGAGGGTGGTGACATCACGCGATTCCTTATTGACGCCCTGGAAACCCGCAACGATGCAGATCTTGCCTTCTTCCAGCGCTTCGGTAAGGCGGCCCGGGGTGACGTCGACAATGCGGGCGTTTCCGTGGCGCTCGGTGGTGAGCACGCCGGCCTGGGAGCCGGTGAAGGATTGAGCCTGCGCGCCCAAGGACTCCACCGCCATGGCAACGAGTGCATTGGAGATGCGCTCGCCAGCGGTCAGCAACATGTCCATCTCGCGCTGCGGCGGGACGGGATTGACCTGGGCCGCAAGGTCTAGGAGTTCATCGGTGGTATCCCCCATGGCGGAGCACACGACAACCACGTCGTTGCCCTGTTTCTTCGTCGCCACAATGCGCTCCGCCACCGCGCGAATGCGCTCTGCGCTTTCGAGGGAGGATCCCCCGTATTTCTGTACGACTAGGGCCACTGATGGTCCCACCTTTCCTGTCTGTGAGGGCCAATATCTGTTCACCGCCCAATACCTATAGACCGGCAGTCAACTCCTTTAGCCTACCGCCCTTTGGCTACCATCGAAACACGTACTGGGTATTAATTCCAGGTAGGGTAGAAACAGTGTTTTCAAACCTGGTTGCCATTGCGTTCGCACTGGCCTCGGCACTAGTCGTGGCCTGGGGAACTGTCATACGCCACCGCATCGTGTTGGACGCCAGCTCCCGCAGCGTCATGCGCACTGCAATTCGCACGCCCCTGTGGTGGGTTGGCACCGGTGCCGCCATTGTCGCCTATGCCTTGCAGCTCATCGCGCTCCATTTCGGCACACTACTCATCGTGCAGCCCATCCTTGTCCTATCCCTCATGTTCACGCTGCCGCTTGCTGCGTGGTATTCCCGCCGGCCGATGCCGCCGCGGGAGGTCTTCTGGTGCCTGACGCTGACCATCGCAGTGAGCATCATGGTGGTCTACGGGCGCCCCACCGCAGGCTTGACGACGCCCACCTGGTCCCAATGGTGGCCCGCCTTCGCCCTCGGCGCGCTGACACTCACCGCGCTCTTTGTGGCGGCCTATAACCGGCCGGAGGAATCCGCGCTGGCACTCGGCGCCGCCTGCGGCATCCTCTACGGCTACGTGGCGCTCGTAGCAAAAGCGGTGGTTGACGTCCTCTCCCACCAAGGCATCGCAACATTGCTAGCCAGTTGGGAGCTATACGCACTCATCGGACTGGCGGCTTCCGGCACGGTCATCCAGCAGTATTCCTTCCACGCCGGTGCCTTGGCGCACTCCCTTCCCGCCATGACCATCATGGAGCCCATCGTGGCTTTCGGCTTAGGCTACTGGGTCCTGGGTGAAAAATTTCAAGTCGAAAGCGTTGCGGGGTGGTGCGTGATGGGCGCTTCACTCATCATCATGATCGCGGCGACGATCGTCTTATCGCGTGTTCCGGTCAACCCGGGAAGCACTCAGCGCGCAGAGCAAAGCCCGCGTTAGATCGCCCACTCAAAGACCACCAGCATATACGCGGAGAACCACGCTGACCACAGGACCCATGCACCGCAGGCAGCCCACAGCACGCGCGGCCGCAGGGCACTAGCCGCGCGCACAACCCACGGCAGGATCAAGATAATGGCGGGCAGGAGGAGACGCGGACGCGAGTGCATGATGCCGTCGGAAAGCAGCACATTCGCGCAAAGCGCAGCACTAAACCACCAGGCCACCGGGGTAACCCTCCCCCATGCTGCCACCAGCAGCACAGGAACACCCACGATCACCAGGGTGGTGAGCAGGTAGCCCACGTCGTTGTTCTCAGTCAGGGTTTCCCACACGAACTGCACGGTTGCCACACCGCCATCAAAGGTGGAATTCCAATGCTCAGTTTGAATCCCGAAGTAGCCACCAGCATCTGCCAAATAGCGCTGCGTCCACAGTAGATATGCCGGTAGCGGGAGCGCTGCGACGACGACATCAAGCCACGCCTGCCAGGAGCGCCGCCCATAAATGAGCACCCACAGAGCAAAGACGGCGAGGAAGTCGACGGAGGTCAACCGAACGAAGGATAAGGCGAAGCCGAATGCCGCTGCACGCCACCAGGCGTGATCATCTAAGGCTATAAGCCCCCACACCACGAGGGCACCGAAAAGGGCCTCGGTATAGGGCATCGAAAATACGATAGACATCGGTGCGCTGCTCACCACGAGGGCCGCTGCACATTGCCCACGACGCTGCGCACCCACGCGCCGCGCCAAAACCATGACTCCGGCGGCCATGACTGCAGTAAGCAGGGTGTTAACAATGAGCGCGGCTATCTCCAGACTGATTCCAGTCCAGCCCAGCACCCGCAACAGCATGGGAAAGCCCGGGAAGAAAGCCATAGTGATTTCATGGACCGGGCCATCCGTGTTGATGTCGGCGTCGAAATACCCCGCACGTGCGATCTCCAGGTAGTACTTGGAATCCCAGGCCGTGAGCCGATCCCACAGCTCCTGTTCATTAGCTCCGGCAATGACGCTGAGAACAGTGATACGCACTGCGGTGCCGACAACCGCGACCAGCACAGCAACCGACAGAAGCGCTAGCCTCCCCTGCACACCTGCCGGGGAGGCAGCAGCTGATAGGGCGCCTTCTACTGCGGTATCCGCCCGAGGTTCCGGTCTCGTCTTTGTGGAGTTTTCTTCGTGCACGCCACACATCCTATCCACACCGCACCACGTCCCAATATGTGAAATCAGTTGCCACACAATGAGAAGCGTTGTATTGTGGCTCACATGACTTTGCGGCACACTCTTCTCCTTAGTAGCCGCGGCGGGATTTAGGTTTGTAGCTTTACGGCCAGCGCCCCGTCGCGGAGCGTGGTGGTGCCAACACACACCGCAGCTGGCCGTCCCCACGATTCGCTCCACAGTTGCTCATCACAGCGACACAGCGAAACACACGCCTCACATAAGGAAGAGACCAACACTATGTCCCCCAACGATTCTTTCATCTCCGCTCCCCGCGAAATCACCACCCCAGCCGGCCCGCGCAATGACAACCAACCTGCCTGGAACAAACAGCGCGGTTCCTCGATGCCAGTTCACCGCTACCAGAGCTTCGCCGAAGAGGTCGAGCCGGTTAGCCTGCCTGACCGCACGTGGCCGGATAAGAAAATCACCGTGGCTCCGCAGTGGTGCGCGGTGGACCTGCGCGACGGCAACCAGGCCCTCATTGACCCGATGAGCCCCGAGCGCAAGCACCGCATGTTCGACCTGCTGGTCAAGATGGGTTACAAGGAAATCGAGGTGGGCTTTCCTTCCGCCTCTCAGACGGATTTCGACTTCGTTCGCGAGATTATCGAGGGCAACAAGATTCCGGAAGACGTCACCATTCAGGTCCTGGTACAGGCCCGCGAGCATCTGATCCGCCGCACTTTCGAGGCATGCCAGGGCGCAAAGAACGTCATCGTGCACTTCTACAACTCCACCTCGAAGCTGCAACGCCGCGTGGTCTTCCGCAAGGACCGCCCGGCCATTAAGAAGCTGGCAACGGACGCTGCGGAGCTCATCAAGAGCATTGCCAAGGATTACCCGGACACCAACTGGCGCTGGGAATACTCGCCGGAATCCTTCACAGGAACCGAACTGGACTTTGCTGTTGAGGTCTGCGATGCCGTTGTCGACATCATGGAGGCAACTCCAGAAAACCCCATGATCATCAACCTACCTTCCACCGTTGAGATGATCAGCCCGAACGTTTACGCCGACCAGATCGAGTGGATGCACCGCAACTTTGCTCGACGTGATTCCATCATCATGTCCCTGCACCCCCACAACGACCGCGGCGAAGGCATCGCCGCCGCTGAGCTGGGCTACATGGCCGGTGCAGACCGCATCGAGGGCTGTCTGTTCGGCAATGGTGAGCGCACCGGCAACGTGGACATCGTTACCCTGGGACTGAACATGCTGACCCAGGGAGTGGATCCGCAGATCGACTTCTCCGATCTGCCGAAGATCCGCGAGACCGTGGAATACTGCAACCAGCTGCGCGTACCGGAGCGCCACCCCTACGGCGGCGAACTGGTATTTACGGCCTTCTCCGGCTCGCACCAGGACGCCATCAACAAGGGCCTGGACGCCCTGGCACAGGAGGTGCGCCCAGGCGCGAACAACACCGAGGTTTCTTGGGAAGAGCTGCAGGAAACCACCTGGGAAGTCCCCTACCTGCCCATCGATCCGAAGGATGTCGGCCGCGATTACCAGGCGGTAATTCGCGTCAACTCGCAGTCCGGCAAGGGCGGCGTTGCTTACATCATGAAGACCGATCACGGCATCAACATGCCACGCGCCATGCAGGCGGAGTTCTCCTCCGTGGTCCAAGCGGTGACCGATGCCGAGGGCGGCGAGGTCAACTCCAAGAACATGTGGGACATCT
The DNA here is from genome assembly GCF_001807205.1 of Corynebacterium sp. HMSC05D03. NCBI lineage: Bacteria > Bacillati > Actinomycetota > Actinomycetes > Mycobacteriales > Corynebacteriaceae > Corynebacterium > Corynebacterium sp. HMSC05D03. The sequence goes on from NZ_KV788168.1 coordinate 24,082, forward strand.
TTGCCAACGAATTCCTGGAGCGCACTTCCCCGCTGGAACTGGTCTCCTTCCAGGTGGACAACTCCACCACGGAGGATGAGGATGCCAAGGTAACCGCAACCATCGTCTTCAACGGTGAAAAGCGCATCGTCTCAGGCACCGGCAACGGCCCTATCGCCGCATACGCTAATGCCTTGGAGGATGTCGGAATTGATTTTGAGGTCATCGACTACTCCCAGCAGTCCCGCACCTCCGGTGACGATGCGGAGGCAGCCTGCTACATTGCCGCCGAAGTCAACGGCGCCCAGGTATGGGGTGCCGGCATCGCCGGCTCCACGACGCGCGCGTCCATCAACGCGATTACCTCTGCCGTCAACCGCGCGGACTAACGCTGACCACATCCGCCGACCAGCCGGAAGAAGCAGCAGCAGAAGAAGAAGAAGGAGGAGCTCGGCCTCATCACCCGACCTCCTCCTTTGCGTATAATCCCCAGCACAATCTCTTTTGCTAATGTTTCCCCTTGCAACGCTGTGCTGGATATGCGCTGTTGTAGCCCACCACGGCGAGTTATATAATCAACAAAGATAATTTTTCACAAGAACAATTTGAGCATCTTGTGCGGTTAAATGGATTTAAGTCCACGCTACGACATTCCCTACTGCGCACGGTTTCACACCTAGCGAATTCGGCACGGTACGAGTAACGAAGGCGAATAGTATGACGGTCACCAACTACGTGGTCCCCCACCGTGGTTTTGGTGAACCCCGCCGCCTTACGGTTGACGCCGTCAACCCAGAGATGTTCTTACAGCTGTTCTCTTCAGCAGAAAATAGCCATCTCCCCGTTACCTTGTGTGGGCACTCCAGCTCCGGCTTCCGTGTCCGGCATGGAGGGGAAATCGTCGGCGTCATTCCCGCCTCCCAGTCTGCCGCTTATGCAGAGCTGGACTCGATCATCGGTGCGGGATTAACTCCTCAGGCCACCGCAGAGATCGCGCTCCGCGAAGATGCGGCAGAGGAATCCATCCCGGTGTTTGAGGTTCTCCTCCCCGAACCAGGCCTGTGCGTTCCCTTCAATATCCCCCCAGCCCAGCGCTGGGGCATGCTCAACGGTGACCGCGCACTGCATATCACTGATTTTTCGGCGACCACGCACTCTTTGCCGAAGCACCCCGCCCATCTCCTCGTGCGCTTGTCCAACCGCCGGCACTTTTTCCGCCGTGCCATCGAGGTTCACCTAGATGACGAACTCGTCGCCACCATTCCGCGCGATCAAGCCTCGCAGTTGAGCGATACCATCACGGGATTCAAACACGAGGGTCTCATCGCAATTGCTCGCGCCTACTTCACCCCAGATGCCGAAGCCCCAACGTTAACTCTCTACACCGAAGATGGAACACCAAACACCAGTTTTGCGGTGAAAACCGCAGGCGTCATCGCCGCTGCCGCGGGGGCGGCTGCCGCGACGGCGGCAAGTACCGCCAAGGCACACGCAACAATCGCACCTATCGGCAGCTCCAAGGCAGCGGGTGCGGCACAGACCACTGGTTCCGCTGTTACAAAGGGTGCACAAGCCCTCTCCCTGAATTCAGTTGGGGCTGCCGCGACGACTGGAACCCAGATCGCTGTCGCTGGCACCGGGCTCAAGCTAGCCTGCGCAGCAAGTGTCGCTGTACTCGTCGGCGGCACCGCTAGCTTTGTCTCCTCAGTGCGCGCAATGCATCCCGCCCATGACCATGTCACCGACTCGGTTCTGGAGGGCTATACCACGTCGCTGCCGGCTCCGAGCCCGGCCAATGATGCAGAAGCTGACAGCGAACCTTCCGCCTGGGCAGAAGAGGAGACCGAAGGCACCGCCGCAGGGATTCACCGCCCTGAGCATCACAGTCTTGCGACCACATCCCGCGCCATCGAGAACACTGCTTTCTCCGCCTCGGCAGAACCAACGGAACTGTCTGAACCGGCAGAGCCAACTGAGTTGACCGTGCAGCGTGAGCCAACTGAACCAGCAGAGCCCACTCAACATGCAGAGCTGGCTGCGCCTGAGGAAGTGACTCCTTCCCCTCGCAGCAGCCACGAAGTGCCCGCAACGCCGGAAGCAGAGAATCAGCCCGAAGAGCCGGAGAAGAACACTCCTTCTACGCACACGAGCGAACCTAGCTCCACGCCAACTCAGAAGGCGACCCCAACTTCGGCGGCTCCGAACACCACTCCGACGGCTACCCCACGTACGTCTGAACCAGCTCCGTCGACCACGGCTGCGCCGATAACTTCCGAGCCCAGCGATTCCCTCACGTCAGAGCCAACCACCGAGCCCTCTCCCGAGCCGAGCGAAACGTCAACGTCTGAGCCGACCACTGAGTCCGCGCCTGAGCCCAGCGAAACACCCACGTCGGAGCCGACGCCCGAGCCAGAGCTCACCCCTGAGCCCAGCGAGAAGCCCAAGCCAAAGCCGAGCACAGAGCGCACTCCTGAACCAAGCCGCACACCGGACCCAACTCCAGAGCCAACGCCTGAACCGACTCCAGAACCAACGCCTGACCGCGACGGCTGGGTCATCATCATCGAATTCGGTTAGTCACCTCAGCGCGTAGCGCCACCCTTACTTCCATTTAGGTGGTTCGCACCGCTTCACGTGTGCCCTTTCCAGCTTCCTCGCAGTTGGGTACTAAACTGTGAACAATGACTACGACACCCGGCCCCACCAAGCCTGCAGCGCAGCCTGGCGCAGCAGGGACGCCGGCCGCGGCGTCATCGAACACCAACGCCCCGAAGCCGGGACCACGCCCGCACCAGGCTGCCCAAAAGCAGACCGGGAATGAGCAACAAACGGCCCAGCCGCACAAGGACGACAACAAGGACAAGGCCACCGCCCGCGAGGAAGCCCTCGCAGCTTTCCCCTTCGTGGCGCTGACCATCCAAACCACCGGCATCCACCCTTCCACCGGCAGACTGCTCACTGTGGATGCGCTAACCCTCAACGCCGAAGGCGAAATCGGCCAAGAGTTCCACGCCGTCATCAATCCGGGCGAGGACCCAGGCCCTAAACACCTGCACGGTCTCAGTGCTGAGGAAGTCCAGGCAGGACAGTCCTTTTCCATGCTCCTCAAACCACTGGACCGGCTCATCGATGGCCGCACGCTCATCGTCCACGACGCCCCCTACACCTGGGGTTTCATGGTCTCAGAGGCACGCCGCGCAATGACCGCCGCCGCCCGCCAAAACCGCGCGCGCAATCGCAACCGCGGCAAGGGCCGGCGCCGCCGATTCAAGGTGGGACACGTTCCCACCCCAGTGGCGATCGTGGATACCCTCGCCACGGCTCGTCGCCAAAGCGTGTGGGGCACCGATATTCGTCTGGCAGCAGTTGCTCGCGATACCGGCCTTCCGGCGCCTGACCCCACGGCCAGCGTCGAACGTGCGCAGAAGCCGGAGAAGGAGACCTCCCGCGAAGCAACCCGCCTGCTTGTGGATCTTTATCGCGCGCAAGCTTCAGGCCCACTGAGCAGTGCAGCACCGGATGATCTGCGAGCGGACCGTTTTGGGCTGCAGCGTTCCCACGTCCGCGTCGACGCTGCTGAAGCGCCCCGCCAGCACCACAACCCCGGCGCGTATGTGCCCGGCAAAGAGCTCATCCGCGGCATGGAGATCGTTGTAGCCCCGGAAATCACCGAGGACCCCGATACCATCATCGCCGCCCTAGCCCGCGAGGAGCTCAACTACTCGGAAAAGCTCACCCGAGAAACGTCCCTGGTGGTCTGCAACATCACCACCAACCTCGTGGGCAAGCCCATGCACGCTCACCGCAAGGACATCCCCCTGATGTCCGACGTTGCCTTCCTTGCCGCTCTCGAGCGCATCGAGGAACCCACGGAGCCAGAGGAAGAATCCGGGTCTAAGTCAACGGGTAGCTCGGGCGGACGCCACAGCAGCGGACAATCCAACCGCAATCGTTCCACGAACAAGAACCGCCGCCGCTCGCGCCGCAAGTCCTCCGGTACTCAGCACTCTGCCAAGCAGGAACACGCGCAGAAGAAGCACCAGGGCTCTTCGTCCGACGGATCTGCGAGTGACAAGCGCGCCCAGTCGGACTCCGACTCGAACAACCGGAACAGGGGCGGCAATAAAGGTCGCCGCCGTCGCCGGCGCGGTGGACGTGGCCGCCGCGGTAGTGGCAACCACCAGAAGCAGCAAAACTCGGGACACAACCGCTCACACAACACCGATAGCTAAGGTCCCCCGACTACTCTGGGGAACATGAATTTTAACTTCCGAAGCGCGTTTTCTTCCGCGCGCACTGCGGTTGCTACCACCGCTGCGGCGCTGGCCACCACCGCCTCGCGCGCCACGGGCCGCGGCGCGGGCGGCATGATTGGCGGACTCATCGCCAATGCCATCGACCCCACCATCATGCAGAACTTGGCCAAGCAGCGCCCGGCTATCCTGGTCACCGGAACCAACGGCAAGTCCACGACCACGCGCATGCTGGCCGCCGCAGTGCGCGCCGAACACACCGTGGCCACCAACGATGGTGGCGACAACATGGATGCGGGAATCATCTCCGCACTCTTGGCCGGCAAAGATGCAAGCCATCTAGTCCTTGAGGTAGACGAGCTTCACGTTCCCCACGTCGCGGATAATCTCAACCCCACCGCGCTGGTGCTGCTGAACCTTTCCCGCGACCAGCTGGACCGCGTGGGGGAGATCAACAAGATTGAGCGCGCCTTGCGCGGCGCCGTCGAGGCCCACCCGGACATGCTCGTCATCGCCAACTGCGATGACGTCCTCATGACCTCCGTGGCCTATGACGCGAAGAATGTCATTTGGGTTTCCGCGGGTGCCGGCTGGATGGGTGAATCCGTCACTTGCCCGCGCACTGGGGGCCACATCGTGCGCGAGGGCGAGGACTGGCACGCGGTCAAGCCGCTTGCCGACGGCCGCGAATTCCGCCGCCCCACCCCCACCTGGGCAGTGACGGAGGACGGGCTGGTGAGCCCAAAGGGCGTCGATAAGCTGCGCCTTTCCCTCCCAGGCCGCGCGAACCGCGGCAATGCTGCCCAAGCCGTCGCCGCCGCGGTCGAAACTTTCGGCGTGGACCGCCACAAGGCCATTGCCGCTGCGGAAGGCGTCGATGATGTGGCCGGACGCTACTCCACCATCACGCTGGGCAAGCGCACGATTCGCCTCCTCCTGGCCAAGAACCCGGCCGGCTGGCAAGAAGCGCTGTCCATGGTGGACCGAGAGGCAGATGGCTTGGTCATCGCCGCCAATGGCCACGTCGCCGACGGTATTGATATGTCCTGGCTATGGGACGTTCGCTTTGAGGACTTCGAAGGTATTCCCGTCAAGGCAGCGGGTGAGCGCGGCACCGACCTCGCAGTGCGTTTGGTCTATGCGGATATCTCGCACGAGCTCATCGCAGACCCACTCGCCGCTATTCAATCCTGCCCGGAGGGCCGCATCGAGGTCTTGGCCAACTACACCGCCTTCCGTGATCTGAAGAAGGCACTTACCGCCGCAGCAGCAAAGGAGCACTCGAATGACTAGCCTGCAGATTGGCCTCATCCTCCCTGACATCCTGGGTACCTACGGCGATGACGGCAACGCCTTGGTCCTGCGCCAGCGCGCCCGCATGCGCGGCCACGAGGCTGAGATCGTGCCCATCAAGCTAGGTGAGCCGGTGCCGGATTCTCTCGACGTCTACACCCTTGGCGGCGGCGAGGACACCGCGCAGATTCTCGCCGCGGAGCACCTCATCGCCGATGGCGGCCTGACCCGCGCGGCGGCCGCGAAGCGCCCGATTCTGGCGATTTGCGCAGGCCTACAGGTACTCGGCGAGTCCTTCCGTGCGTCCGGCCGCGTGGTGGATGGTGTGGGGCTCATCGACGCCACCACCGCCTCCATGACCGAGCGCGCTATCGGTGAGGTAGCCACGGAACCGACCAAGGCCGGAATCACCGCTGAGCTCACCGAGCCGCTCACCGGTTTTGAGAACCACATGGGTGCAACCATCCTGGGGCCTGCCGCCCAACCGCTGGGAACGCTCACGCGCGGAACCGGCAATGCGGATACCGCCGCCATTCTGGACCTCTCCGACAGGGCCGTCCAGCGCGGTGCCGAGGGCGCGGTACAGGGCAGCGTTATCGCCACCTACATGCACGGCCCCGTCTTGGCGCGCAACCCGCAGCTGGCGGATCTGCTGCTGGCCAAGGCCATGGGAGTCGCGCTCAGCGAACTTGAGCCCTTGAACATCCCCGCCATTGACCAGCTGCGCACCGAGCGTTTTAACGCCTCGGAGCCGCCGCGCTCGCAGCGCTAGATATCAATAGAAGTAACTAACTGAACCGATTGACCACAACCTTCGGCACACGGTACCGTAGGCAACGGACGCACTAAGGTGCTCCACTTCCGAAGCTCGTGTTGTTCACACGAGCTTTCGCGTATCCAGGGGGTGTTCCTATATAGTTTGTCAACCTCGCGGGTGGATTAGCCGGGGTTATTCGGCAGGGCGAAGGCGATCCCTCGCCCACTTTTCGGCCTCTTCAGTCGCAGCGGTAGACGCGTCCAGAGCGTTCACGATGCTCCGTTGCTGGCCACCATCAAGACGATCCTACTGCTCGTTCAAGGCCGCGACGATGATCGCCTGGGCGTGCACGCTGACCCCAATCTGAGTATTCCCGATACTGCCCAGGAGCAGCGAGCCCATATGACTACTTGTTCAAGCCGGTTAGAATCCAAGCACTACCCGGATTATCCAGAGAAAAAGTGAGAGCAACTGTCGTTGACTCCATGATTAAAAGAAGACGGACTTGATGGAGAACACAGATCGAGAGCCTGTCGAGAGAACCTCACCCATTGTTCGCTGTCGCCCTTTCCTCTAAGAAAGAGGAAGTTTTCGTGATCGGAGAAGCCGTGTTCTGGAACAGGGGGATCATCAGCCATAAGTGTTTCTTTGACTGTTTGATACGGAGTGTATGGGCACACGAGCGAAAACTCAGTCCACTCTGGTCCGTAGAGTTCCTCCAGTGTGATGGACTCAGTAACGGGCATTGCATGTCCCGATCGTCCTAGGGACGCGAGATGAGAAGCCAATGGGTCATCAAAACTACAAGAGGAGAGTAATAGGGAGACAATACTAGTGAACCCTATCCGCGCCATCATGCGTCTCATTAACATAAACCCCTTCTCGTGCCTATCCTAGGAAAGTGGAGATAGCAGTCCAATGCTAGCCCAGAGGGCGCACTGGTTCAGAGCAGAAGCTTCGTCGCCACTACTTGCGAAAGCAAATCCAAGAAATCGACCTTGGGCATTGTTATACAGGTCCATGCTGGTCTCATCCGCTGGCCCCTGAGCGACAGTTTCGTGGTTAGTAGCAATGCGTTCAGCTGCATCTGCACCGATTCTCATCGTCATCAGGGCATTCCACGAGCAGTGCCGAAAAACATCGCCCTTTCCATTGTGGAGTGATGTGGCGCCAGGAAACCGGTTCTGCGCTTCCATACTCGCGGTTGTGGCTGCCTGATTGGCGATGCCGCATGATACTACATCGACCAGCGCGATGCAGGACAGCATTTCAAGGCCCTGGATATATATCCGGTAGGGGTCCGACTGGGCGGTCGCAAAAGGCGCTACCTGAGGATTGATGTCAGTGACCCTGGCACGTTCAACTGCAGCAATGATTGCGCGTTGTTCATTAGCTGACAGGGATGCGAAGTAACCGTACGGGTCGGCTCGAAGTAGAAAGCCATCTTTACCAAACAGTTCAGTGCGCAGATTGGATCTTTGCCCTACTTGGAAGGATTTCAGCCTACAAATATGACCCAGATTTCAAGGATTTCGACTGGGCAATCAAGTATTTCGGAAACCGACTAGCCCATGCGAGTAGTCCCCACAGCAAGATTCGTGCCGCAGGAACAGGTCGGGACGTTTATGCGAATCATCTTGGCAGCTACCGCAGTTGTTTTTCCAAACCCGAAATCCCCATGAGTCCTACCGATATGGAAGCTCTGGCGAAAAAGTTCAACGGTTAATTCTCTATTTTCTGAAGCGCCGGTTTAAACCGTTAGGCGGCCGCTCAACGCACGCGAAAGCGTCAGCTCATCGACGAACTCAAGGTCGCCGCCCAGCGGCATGCCGGAAGCTAGGCGCGTGATTTTCAGTCCCGGGAAGTCTCGTAGCAGACGCACAAGATAAGCTGCGGTGGCCTCGCCCTCGGTGTTGGGATCGGTGGCGAGGATGACCTCGGTGATGTCCGGGGAGTCGTCGTAAAGCGGCTCCTCCGGGGTGGAGTCCGCCAGCTCTCGGTCCGGTAGCACGCCGCCGAGGCGCTGGAGTAGTTGCGAGATGTTGAGGTCCTTCGGGCCCACGTTCGCCAACGGATCGAGTGCGCCGCCGAGCACGTGATAGCGGCCGTCATATTCGCCGGTGCGCTCGATAACCTGAATGTCCTTGGGCTCTTCCACCACGCAGATGGTGGAAGCATCGCGCTGCGAATTGATACAGATGCGGCAGACTTCCTCGCGCGAAATATTGCAGCAGATGCGGCAGAAAGTCACACCATCACGCACTGCCCCCAGCGCCTTCTGGAGGCGATCAATCTCCTCTGGATCCTGATGCAACACGTGGAAGGCGATGCGTTGCGCTGACTTCGGGCCAATACCCGGCAGGCGCGAGAACTCATCGATGAGATCCTGCAGAGGTCCTTCAAACACGCAATGCTCCCCTCACTCAACAATCCCCTAAGCCCTAGCGGCTGGAGACACAACAAAAGGCCGCACTGCTCTCCACAAAGAGAGCAATCACGGCCTTTAAGTCTAACGCGCGACTTACTGGTTGCCGCCGAAGACATCCTGGATGGACGGACCATCGTAGTTCTGCTGGGACTGCCCCATGCCCTGGGACAGCGGGCCAATCTTCTCCTGGGCCAGGCGGCCAGCAGCAGCGTGAGCCTCCTTGAAGGCGCCAACGATGAGGTCCTGCAGGGTATCGATATCCTCCGGGTCGACCACGGACTTATCAATGGAAACGCTCTGCAGCTCAGCGCCACCGGTCATGGTGACCTTCACCAGGCCATTGCCAGCGCTACCCTCAACGGTGGCGGCCAGGATTTCCTTCTGAGCCTTCTCCAGCTCAGCCTGGACGCGGGCGGCCTGCGCCAGGATCTCGTTCATGTCATTTGCCTGCTGCATCGGGTCGTTCTCAGTCATGCTAAAAATCCTTTCACACGGTTATTTTCACTACGGGCCAAGTGTACAGATGCCACGCTAGAGCCGCCGCGCTCCCAACTCCTGTGCGAGGAGCTCCATCGCGACTTCCGTGGCATTGCGGTGGTCCATCTCGCCGGCGTTCTGCGCGGCCTCCATCATCTCGCGTTCCTCATCCGCGCGGGTGTATTCCGGCTGCGGGGCGGGAGCTTGTTGAGGCGCAGACTGTTGCGGCGGGACAGGTGCTTGGCCTGCGCTTTCCGGCGCCCCACCCATCCCTGTCGGCGGACCGTAGTTCTCCGGTGGTGCTTCGAACTCACCCTCGTCCGGGCCCGGCTCCGGCGGCAGCGGAACGCCGTTGCCGAACTTGGGAACCTTGGAAAACTCTTCATCCCGCTGGGCTGCTACTTGGCTCGCTTGCGCGATGCGTGATCGCCATTGGCTGCCACGGGCCTCCCTCTTTGGGGGCACTGCTGCCCCGCGCGGGGCAGTCTCCGGTCGCGTGCCTGCCTCCTCGCGCGCACCGTGCTGAGGCTGGGGCTGATCCGCCGTCATTTCAGACGACGGCCCCTGCTGCCCGATCCGACGCGGCGCGCCCCACGGGTCATCGCTAGCGTCGCCGCGTTCCTTCGCCTCGGGCTCGCTGGTCTTGTCGACCTCATCAGATTCTGTTGCGGCTGCGGAAGCTGGCGCAGTTTCGGAAGAGTGCGAATCAGTAGCGTTGTCCTGAGTCTCCGGACTCTCTGCCTCCTCGTCGGGCTCGGCGGCCTCACGTGGCGGTTGGTTGGGGTTCCACTGGGTACGTTGAACTGGCTCAGTCACCGTGAACCCGTGGGCCTTCGGGTCGGTGCCGATGACACACGTGACCTTCAGGGTGCGGTTGAGCTCCTCCTGAAGGACGGTCACGATGACCTCGTTGGTGCCTGGAGAATTGATGCGTTCCGCCAGCGCACCGGTGGTGTGCCCAAGAACCAGGGTGTCATCACGCACGCCGAGGACACGGGCTTCGGCAAGCATGATTTCAGCGACCTTGTTGCGACGGCCAATGGTGGCGCGCAGGTCCGACCACCGCCCGCGAATCTCCGCGGCTGGGTCGTGCGGCTGCTCAGGCTCAGGATGCTGTTCTTGAGCCTGTTCTTGTCGTTCCGTCTGCTCCTGTTGCTGCTGTTCGTGCTGTTCCTGTTGCTGGCGCTCCGGCGGCTCTTGGCGCTGTTTAGGCTGCTCTGGCTGCTCTGGCTGAGGCTCAGGCTGCGCCTCCGGCTGTGCAGGACGCTCTGGTACTTGGGGCTGCGAGTCCTCGGGGGCAGGGGTCTGCTGCACCTGCTGGACTGCTTCCTGAGCCTTGTCGGCCTGCTGCGGTTGCTGCAGTGGTTGCTGTTGCTGGGCCTCTTGCTTTGCTGCTTGACGGCTGCGGCGCTGCGCGATGATCGCCGCAGCGGCGGCCGCGGGATCCTGGGCGCTGGCGACCACAGATTGCTGGCGCTGTGCAGGCGCGGTGGGCTGCCCTGCGGGTGCCGAAGGCTGCGCTCCCGCACCTTGCGGGGCAGCGGTGGGTAGCTGACCGGCCGCTGCCGCTGCGGGGGCGGCACCAACGATGAGGTGCGCACACAAAATTTCTAGAAGTAGCCGTGGGGACGTCGCTCCCCGCAGGGAGGACACGCGCTCGTTGACGGTTTCCGCCAGGTAGGCCAGCTGCGGGCCAGAGAAGCGCTGCGCCTGGGCAGTCAGTACTTCCCCGCGGTCAGTCGGAGCCGAGACCAAACCTTCCTCCAACGCGGATGGCACGGCCTGCAAGATCATCAAATCCCGCAAACGATCCAAGAGGTCAATAGCAAAACGACGGGGATCGTGGCCGGCTTCAATGACATCGTCGACAAGCCGGAAAAGCCCCGCTTTATCCTGGCTAGCCAGAGCCTCAATCGTGTTATCCAGCAAGCCCTCGTCCGTGACACCCAGAAGCGGACGGGCCACATCGTAGGTCAAGCCATCGGGCCCCGCGCCCGCCAACAGCTGGTCCAAGATGGATAACGTGTCACGCGGTGACCCGCCGCCGGCCTGGATGACCATGGGGTACACGGTGTCATCCACGTGGACGTTCTCCGAGGCCACGGTGCGCTCCAGCAGCCCCTTCATCGCCGGCGGGGTCAGCAGGCGGAAGGGGTAGTGGTGGGTACGCGAACGGATGGTGCCGATGATCTTCTCCGGCTCCGTCGTGGCGAAGATGAAGATGACGTGCTCCGGTGGTTCCTCGACAACCTTGAGCAAGGCATTCGCACCGGAGGCAGAAATCATGTGAGCCTCATCGATGATGAAGATGCGGTAGCGCGACTCTGCCGGCGCGTAGTAGGCGCGATCACGCAACTCGCGCATATCCTCCACACCGTTGTGGGAGGCGGCGTCGAGCTCCGTGACATCGAGGTTGCCCGGGCCGCCAGGGGCCAGCGAGACGCAGGAATCGCACACCCCGCACGGCGTAGAGGTGGGGCCCTGTTCGCAGTTCAGCGAGCGGGCCATGATGCGCGCAGACGACGTCTTTCCGCAGCCACGCGGGCCGGAAAAGAGGTAGGCATGGTTAATGCGCCCCGCATCAAGGGCGGCGGACAACGGCGTGGTGACCTGCTCTTGGCCTACCACTTCCGCGAACGTTGCTGGACGATATTTCCGGTAAAGAGCCACGGTTAGTCAGTCTAGCGTCTCGCCCCGACACGTCACTCCGAGCGCTGCCAATCCAGTAGATCGATGCCTTGCTCCGCCACCGCCTGCTGCAGCGCCGGCACGCCTTCCTCGACGGCGTAGGCGTACTCGGCGTCGCTCAGCATCAGCAGTTGGCAGACCAGTGTCAGGCGGTCCTCCTCCGCCACCTGCGGGGTCTGGCCACCCCACAGGTACGGAGCGATGAGCATGCCATGACGCACGCTCACGTGGGCGAAGCGCTCGTCCCCTTCAGCAAAAAGTTTGGGCAGGAGCAAACCCGGCTGCGCGGGCAGCAAGCCTGCTGACTCTGTGAGCAATGCCGCTGCCGCACTCACTGCAGCAGCCGCTTCAGCCTGGTTGGTGCGGGCGACGGTGAGGAGCTCGCAGCGCACATCGATCCCCTGCTCGGCGTGCGCCAAGCCGGTATCGACGTCGGCGAAGCCACAAGTGACCGCAAGGGACTGCTCACCCTCCAGCGAAGCTAAGCCCAAGCGCTGCCCCTCGACATTCTTAAACGCCAGTTCAGCGGGAATAATCTGGTCGAGCCAGTAGGCCGTCTCGTCAGAGTTGATTGCCTTATGCCCCCAGCTTCTCCAGTGCGGCGAGCAGCACACAGGTGGCCACGCCATCCATTGCTGCCTCAACCTCTTCCTGCGGCGGCAGGGACGGGGCCAAGCGAATGTTGTGGTCCTTCTCGTCCTTGCCGTAGGGGAAGGCCGAGCCAGCCTTGGTCAGGAGAATGCCGGCATCGCGGGCCAGCTCCCACACGCGGGTCGCGGTGCCCTCCAGCACGTTCAGGGAGATGAAGTAGCCACCCTCCGGGTGGGTCCAATCAGCGATTTCGTGATGGGTGAGGTTCTTATCCAGGATGCGCAGAACCGCTTCGAACTTCGGCGCCAGCAGCGCAGCGTGGCGGCGCATAACCGCACGCACGCCCTCGGCGGACCCAAAGAACTCGTAGTGTGCCAGCTGGTTAATCTTGTTCGGGCCAATGCCGCGGATTCCGGCATGTTCCAGGTACCACTTCAGGTTGTCCGCGGAGGATCCGAAGAAGCTCACGCCGGAGCCAGCGAAGGTGATCTTCGACGACGAGGACATAGCCCAGAAGCGGTCCGGGTTACCTTCCTGCTCTGCAATCTCCAGAATCGGCAGAACCTCCGGGAAGTCCTCGGTCAGCGTGTGCACGGCATAAGCGTTATCCCACACGATGCGGAAGTCCGGTGCACCGGTCTCCATCGCTGCAAGGCGGCGAGTCTTCTCTTCAGAGATGACAGCGCCCGAAGGGTTGGAGAACATCGGCACTACCCACATGCCCTTGACCTGCGGGTCCTTGGCCAGCTCTTCTACCGCTTCGATGTCCGGGCCGTCTTCTTCCATCGGCACCGAAATCAGCTCGAAGCCGAAGGATTCCGTGATGGCGAAGTGGCGGTCATATCCCGGGGTGGGGCAGATCCACTTGATGGTCTCTTCTTTAGACCACGGCTTCTCAGAGCTGTTGGTGCCGAAGGTGTAGGCCCACAGGATGAGGTCATACATGATGTTCAGGGAGGAAGAATCCGCCGCGATGAGGAGCTCCGGATCCATGTTGGTGAGCTTGCCCCACAGTTCACGCAGCTCCTTGATGCCCTTCTGGTTACCGTAGTTGCGCAGGTCATTGCCTGCGGCATCGGTGTAGTGGCCGCGGCCCGGCAGGACGAGCAGATCATTGGACAGATCAAGCTGAGCCTTAGACGGCTTTCCTCGGGTCAAGTCAAGTTCCAAACCCTCAGCCTTGAGGGCCTCGTAGTCCTTGCGTACCTGCGCGGCAAGCTCAGTAAGCTCGGACTTTTCAAGATTAAGAAGAGACATCCGTCTTCCTTCCGGGACGTAGTGCGGACATATGGCAACCATACTAACGCCCCGTTACATCCCCCGTGTTAAAGCACACAAAATAAAAGGGGACCCCGCGCACCCGCCAGAGCCTCCTGACCCTTGCTGCATTCCTGCCCTGGGGGAGTTCAGAGGATGGACGCCACGCGGAATCCTGCGGTCTAGCCTAGCGTGCCTTGCTTGTCGACGCCAAACCGCTCCCCCACCGCCCGGCTCCCGCTCCGCTTCCAAGCGCACTTCTTACCTCGCGCCCCTAAACCCTCAAGTTCTTCGCGCTGACCTGGCGATTTTGCTTCATTAGGGGGCTCATGTAATGTTTCTCAGCGGAGGATTCGACTAGCGGCCTATGTCACACGCCTGGAACGCGTGCGGGAGTCACATCCCTCAGGGGTTCAAATCCCCTATCCTCCGCCACTGGGAAATCCCGGGCTTCACAGCATCACGCTAAGAGGTCCGGGATTTCTCGCATTTAGCACTGCAGACCCTTAACCCTTAAGCCGCCCGGGCAAAGGAACCAAAGTAGGGGAACCATTTGCGGGACCCCAAACGGAAAACCCCAGGTGATTACATGTGATTCTTCGCATAAGGTGTCAGTACTTTGGTTTCTTTGCAGCCCGTCTGCCAGCCGTGCAATCCAACCCAAACGCTGTTAATCGAACTCGGGAGCCTCGTAGCCGTCTTCCTTGAGCCACTCCACGTGTGGCGGGGTGTTCATGCCCCACTCGGTGCGGGCAAGCAGGAAGGCCTCTTTCACCTCGGCCTCGCCATAGCCGCCATCGCGCAGGTACTGGCGGAAACCGTTGGGCCCCGGTTCTTTGATCCAGAGCCACACGTAGTCATCCAGTGTGCTATCCCCCAGGATGTCTTCCATGCCCGCCGGCAGCAGCTCACGCCCGGCGCGCACGCGCTCCTCCAAGTCCTCTTCGAAGAAGTCATAGAGGTAGTCCAGACCGTCTTCCAGATGGGCGTACTCAAAGGCTTCCATGCTGCTCCGTTCTACACCGTTCCATCCCAGACAAAGGGCTCCCGTGAAAGCTTATCGGGGATAAAGCGTTCGAGGAGGTCCGCGGCGGTGTTAATCCCTTCGGTGTCATATCCCAGCGAGCGGGCGAGTAGGCGAAGCACATCGCCCATCTCCCGCCCTGGCTCCGCGAGTAACTGGCGGAGAGTTACTGCCCCATCGCGCTTGGACAGGCGGACGTTGTCCGAATTCAGCACGAGCGGGACATGAACGAACTCCGGCTCCGGATAGCCCAGCTTGTGCGCCAGGTAGGCCTGACGCGGGGCGGAAGACAGCAAGTCATCGCCGCGCACGATCTGATCGACACCTTGGAAGGCATCGTCAACGACAACCGCCAAGTTATAGGCCCAGTCCATACCCTGGCTCGGATCCGCCGGGGGCTGGCCGCCACGGCGCAAGATGAAGTCATCCACCTCCCCGGTGTACTCGCCGGCGAAGGCGTCATGGATGGTGAAGGAGGAGACGTCAGCACGCAAGCGTATGGCGGGCACGCGGTTCTGGGCGGCGAGCTCGGCGCGTTTGGCCTTGCGCTCGGCGTCACTGAGATCGCGGCACGTTCCCGGATACTGCCCAGGAATAGTATGCGGCGCACGGGAAGCTTCCTGGATATCTTTGCGCGAGCAGTAACACTCAAAGGTAGGAAGCTGCGCCAGCGCCGCCTCATAAGCCGCATAGCGATCCTGCTGGTAGATGACTTCTCCGTCCCAGTCCAGGCCGAGCGCGGCAAGGTCCTCCAACTGGCGTTGTGCCGACTCCCGGGAGGAGCGCTGCGTGTCAATGTCTTCTACGCGAACAAGGAAGCGGCGCCCACTGCTTCGGGCGTAGAGCCAAGCCAGCAACGCCGTGCGCAGGTTACCCAGATGCAGATCTCCGGACGGGCTCGGGGCATAGCGCCCAGCGGGGCTGAGAAAATCCATGGCAACCAGTCTACGAGGAGTCCCGCGCGCGTCGGGGTCCTCTACTAGAATCTCCCCCATGGCTTCTGATGCGACGTATCCCCTGCTTGATTCTGCCGACGCCGAGAAGATGCTCGCCTTCGCGCGGGCCCAGGCGCCGGGGGTTTCTCTCCCCACCGATGAATCCGCCCACATTGATGAGCAGATCAACCGAGTACTCGCAGATGACAGGTTCTTGGGCAGCGTGGAGGACGCCGTCCCCGCCGCCCAGTACCTAGAAGCCCGCGAAACCCTTCACGTGGCTGCCGGCACCATCGAGAACATCGACGATTCTCTCACCATTGCCTCACTGGGCGCGCTGACCGGACAGCCTGCGCTCGTGGCTACCGGCTATACCCGCGTGGCCCGCGCATGGCTGGATAACAACAACACTGAAGCGGCAGAGAAATTCGCAGCCAAGGCCGCTGCAGCTGGCGACGACACGGCGTTGAATGAAATTGCCGCAGCGCGCACCGTGGCCAGCCAAAAAGACTTCTCTGAATCCGCCCCCACCAGCGCGGAGGTGTCCTCCGGCTCCGCCAGCAACACCTCAAGCACCGACAGCAATGTATCACTGGCCGTGCTCCAAGAGCGCCTAGAATCTGCCAAGAGCGGTGAAGCGAGTGCAGTGAAAGGACACGCTGCTGAATTCGTGGCTATCAACGACGCCGTCACTGGAGGAGATTTCGACGGCGCAGGGGCCACGATGGGTGACATCCTCCGCACCATCCTCGAGTCCGCCGTGGGCGCGCTGTGGGCATCTAATTCTGCCGCCGACTGCGAGCGCGTGGCTACGCAATCTTTCACCATCCTCTCCAACGCACGGGCGGACGAGGAGTACCAGCAGCTTCCCGCAGTGATGCTAGCCCGCTTCTATAGCGATGCTGCACAGCACTCTTCTTCAGACTTAGAGCAGCGCGTGGCCTGCTTTGCCGCTGCTGCCCGCGAGTTCCAACGCTGCGGAGACCTCGATGGCGAGCTCCATGCTTTGCTCAAGACCGTGGCCCTCGATGTTCGCCACAGCGATCCAGAGGAGGCCTATGACATCTTGGCCTCGCGCTACGTGGATTCGCTCAAGCTCCAGAGCCTTCCCGTATCCGCCAAGTGGACCGTCCTGTATTCCGAAAGCCTCCGCTTGCAGGCGCAGGACATGTTTAAATCCACCCAGGTTTTGCTCGATTTCTTGGACCGGCATTCTGTCGCCGAAGCCACGACGCCGTCGGAGCAAAACGCCATGGCGGAGGTCGCCGAACTTTTAGGTGATCGCTACTCTTCCGCCGACGCAACAGACCGCGCGCGCAAGATGTACCACCTTGCGTTCAACCTCTTTGCCAAGGCCAATAATGTGCGCGCTCTCGAGGAGCTGCGCAAGAAGGCCTAAGCCCCGCGGTGCACGGGGCCTAGGCTTGTCACGCTTGGCCGCCGAACCACTGCCGGTTCGCAGGCAGCCACAGCAGCACAATGACCACCGCCGATGCGATGGACGCGGGCATGACCGAACTCGCCGGAATGAGCAGCACCACGATGGCGCTGATAACGGTCAGCGCAATCCGCGCGGACTGCTGCGCGTGCAGCACATAGGTGGTGAGGGCACACACCAAGAGAACCAGTACGGCAAGTAACACGCCGAGCTCAGTGGAGAGCTGGTCCGTGCGGCTTACCGCCGCCGGGCTGTTTTCAAAGGCGATGAGCCGGCAGATGTTGTATACCGCGTAGCTCGTGATGAAGACCTCCAGTACCGCTGCAATCTTCAACGGCCACGGTGCCCATTGCGCCTTCATATCGGCGGCACGGCGGGTCTGACGGACAGAATCGGTGACTGCACCGTAGCGATAGTCCGGTGCGGGCGCGGCAGGCGAGCCTGTCGGCGGGGTTCCTGGGGGTTGTGGGCTACCGAAAGTCATGACACATCCTGCGCAAAGACGCCGCGTTGGCTCAGCAACCAACGAATGGGATCCAGAACGCGGTAGGGCGCAATGCCGCTGCGGGCTAGCTGGCGGCCCGTCGGGGCCTCACCCAACGCGGAGACCACGAAGAAGCTACCGCCGCGCGGAGCTGCCGAATAGATCTTGTTGATGAGGTCATTAGCACCCAAGAAGCGCAACAGCGATTCGGCTTCAAGGTGGACCATCCAGCGGTCCGAATCGCGGAAGTTCCACCCGGTATCCCGGCGGAAAGCGGAGCCGCGGTTGGCCATGAGTTTCTTCCAACGCACGTCATCCACCTGCTCAAGTTTCTGCACCGTGTCGAACTTCGAGATGGTCACGGCCAGTGGCGGCGGGGTATCCGTATCGAGCAGCGCCAGCAGGTTGTCCAGAACCCGCAGGGAATCCGCACCGAGCTCACCAATATTGGGAATCAGACCGTGGATAAAGTCCTGAATTTGCTGCACACGCAGCGGGTCAAAGAGGAAAATCACTAAATCCGCGTGGGAGAAGAAAGCGAGGTTCTCGCGGTCGGCTTCGTTCTCTGGCGGGTTCTCCAAGTCTTCGCCCGCCACGTCGCGGAAGACCAAGTAATTCATGCGCTCGTGTCCCTGTTCATCAGGCCACTTACCGAGCTCAAAAATCAGTGGGTCGCGCTGGTAGGCGTCGGTAGCCACCGCACTTGGCGTGGGGTCCATGGCACGCATCTCCTCAAAGAGCGGCTTCTCATAAACCTCGGCGTAGCGCTCGCGCGTGGATTCATCCGCCGCTTGGACGGAGCGGTTGTGCTTGTGCGCCAGCTGCTTGAGCTGCTTGATCATCACCGCGGTGTAGAGCGACTTACCGGAGTTACGCGCGCCGGCCATGGCCACGCAATGTGTCACGGCGTCGGTCCATCCCTGCGGCAGCTCCCGGTTGGTGTATGGGCTTACCGTCACACCATCCTCGAGCGGTTTAAAGGTCCACGGGCAACGTGCCTGGCTCATTAGTTCCTCTCTTTCAGCATGGCAGTGACGCGGTCAGTCAATTCCGAAAGCTCCGTGTTCGCGCCGGATTCGAGCTGCTTGACGACGTCCCCGTCGATCACCGCGTACGCCACATGAGCCGGGGTTCCGTTGATTCGCGCGAGCTCCAGCTCCTGGCGTCCGATAGCGCTCGTGATGAGCACGACGGTGGGCACCTGGGTTTCCAGCATGGAAGTCACGGGAGAATCGGTGACGTAGATGACCAGCGAGGACGTGGAGGTGAAAGTCGGCAAGCGCCACGGCCGCTGACCTACACGCTCCGCTCCACTATCAATGACGTCCGCGATGAAACGGGTCAGCTCATCCACCTTATGGGTCTCGATGCTGTCCTGCCCATCAGTGGCGCGGAAGTGCCGGAAGGCATCCGAGAGCGCATCGATATATTTGGCGGTCGCCTCGACGATCTTCGGTGTGACATTGATCTGCATGGAGGCGGAACCATCGACGACCACGGTGACATTATCAAGGCCTGCGACATCCAGCTCCGCGCGACGCATCTTGGAGCGCACCTCGCGGGCGGAATCGGTGATTCCGGCGCCTTCGGTCGTGCCGAATGCTTCTAAGTGGTAGCTGCCGGATTCCGGGGTGACCTCGGCGAGGCGTTCGGCGGAGTCCTCGGCGGCGTCGATAAGCACGCGCGGGAACGTCACCGAATCACTCGAGTTGCTCACCGTCAGGCGGACCTCGCTGCGCAGGCCGAAGGTCCCATTCCGCTTCGGGCGCACGACGATGGTGGCGCGCTCGGGCAGGGAGTGCACCATGATGGAGAGGTCGTGGACGCGCACGGCATCAACGCCTTCTCCCAAAATCGCCAGCTCCATGGAGGCGCCGCCGGTTCCCATCTCGAAGGCTTCGACGCGCAGGATGCCGTCTGAGCCGATGCGGCGGGACTCTCCGTCCCGCAGTGTGTATTTAGCCATGACGCTTATTTCCTTCTCTTACCTTCCGTGGAATCCCATGTTTCGACCGTGCTCACCGAGAGCTGCTCCCCGGTGTTGCCATGCTGTGTTCGGTTCAAAATGCGATGGGCCCGGTCGTTGCTGCATGGGAGCTGAGCGCTCCGCCAGCAACTGTGTCGTGCCATCTAGCAACATGGCGACGCGCCCCGTGGCATAGCGCTCGCAATGATCCAGTGCGATGATTCCGGCGAAGTGCGTAGCGGTGAGGTGTCCGATGTGCTCGAGCTCGCGGTCCTCCCAGGGCTGCAGGGCATCCTCTGCTAGGAGGTTGAAATCCCGCGGGAAGTAGAAAACCCAGGAGGCAACAATCGCGGACATCAACAGCTTGTCCAACCCCTCACCCAACGAGTTTTTATCGAGGTAGGCCAGCTGGATGGAGCGACCACGGTGGGTATCAAGGTGCTCGATCCACCAGCGCGGATCGAATTCCTTGAGCCTATGCCACTCCTCGGCGCTGAGCCCAGGAACGTTGGCGTTGCCGCCCGACGCCGTTGCCGGCGCGGTGTCTGCACCAGCTGACGGCGCTGCCTCCGCCTTCGTGGCAAAAGGGTTCTCCTGCGCCGTGTTCGGCTCAGGCGCATCGAGGGGATTTGGCGGAGTACCCGCGGGTCCATGGCCCGGGAGCGCAAAAGGTGAGGAGTCTGCGATAGGTGCTCCGAAATCAGCTGGGTCCTGACCCCAAGAATCGTCAAAGCTCTGCGCGTCCCGCTGTGCAGGTTCGCTACCCGTTGCAGCGTTCTCCTCTGCTATGGGTGTCGAAACAGTGCGCTGCTCGGCCTGCTCTTGCTGTGGCTCCGGAGCCGCAGACTCAGCTTCTTCCGCGGCATTTTCTGCATAGGAGCTGACGTCTGGCAGGGCCTCATCGAGGGCGAACACGACCGGATTGCCGGGGATCGCCGTCTCCGCGAGACGCTGCTTCTCGCTCGGCGGCACCACGAGCATGGTGGAGGTGCTCAGCGGGAACTCATTGATGGCGGCGGCTTTTTCAAAAGTGGAGAAGCCGAAACCATCCTCCCCCACCTCGCGGGCGGTGGCAGCAATCCACAGCGCTGCCTGGTTATCAGGGGCCACGAGGATGACCAGGCCGTTGCGGGAATTCAACACTGTGGCCATGGCAGAAACCAGCGCACGGTTGAAGCTCGGATTCGGGTTCGGGGCTACCGCCTTGAACGGTGCGGGAAGCTTCTCTGGGTAGCGGAATTCGCCATCCAAAAACTCTTCCAACAACACGTCCGAGTGCAACGGTCCGCGCGCTGAGATCTTTTCCGGAATCTGTACCTTATCCACCTCGTAGATGGAAAAAGGTGCTGGGATGTCAGGAGAAAACAGGACCGTCGCCGGTGCCGGCGGGGTTCCCGTGCGCGAAATCGAGGTGTAGGTAAAGACGTTGCCGCCGCGGCCGGTCGCATCCAGGCCCGCGGGGACGGATACCATGGTGACCCACTTTTCCGCCTCAGGGGTGAGCGCAAAGACCGCAGTACGGCGAACCAGTTCCGCGCGCTGCTGGGCAGAGGGGAAATCCGGGATCGTCGTGCCGTTGTTGAGAGAGGTCGGCACGAAGGACACGAGCTCAGCCAACTCTTCTTGGGTGATATCACCGGCCTTCTGGCCTACACCCCAGCCACCGGCGCGGCCATTGGCACGGGAAAATGATGCATAGCTAAAGGCGCCGCCCATAACTACTGGCCTCCTTGAAAGTACTGATCCTGCGAATAATCCTGCCCGTAGTTCTGCTGGTCGTAGTTCTGCTGCTCATACTGCGCCTCATAGTTCGGAGCCTGATTCTGCACGGGTGGGTACAGCCCCAGTCGGTAGGACACATCGCCTTCTACCACCACAGCTTTATCTGATGCGCTCAGCGTCGAGGAAGCATCGCTGTAGCTTTCCGAGAAACCACTGAAGGCATCATCACCACCGAAGCTGTCGAACGAGGTATCAACCTGGCTATCAAAGCCCTCGACGGCGAACAGGCGGATGAAGCCGCCGCGCTGAATGCGCTCGCCTAATGCCACCGTGAAATCTGGGTGCTGCCCGCGCATCGGGCCCAAGCCATGAGCCACGTGCGTGGTGCTCTGCAGATTGGTCTCCACAATGCCGAGCGCCTCGCCGTCTTCGGGGAAAAGCGGCAGGCGGTCAGCTCGGTAGACCACCTGGCAGGAGAACTGGCGCTTATCGCCGTTGCCCAAGCTCCAGAGGAACACCCTGGCTTGGCCTTGGGAGGAATCGACCTCAAAGTCATAGGTCACTGGGCGCAGACCTTCGTACTGGATCACGCGCTCATTGCCCTCGGTGCGCTTGCCTGCGAAGACCGCATAAGGCTTCAGCCGCACGGTATCACCGTGCTGATCGAGGTGCAGGCGGATGCCTCCCTGGAGGTCGTAGTCCTCTTCGCGGATCTGATCGTGCTCGCGGTTGGTGGAGTACTCCACCGCCGTTGCACCCTTCGGCCAATCGAAGGTAATGAGCTGGCTGTCCACGCGCTCAATGAGCCGGAACTGGTCATCCTCAATGGACTGCACGCGCTGCAGCACCTTGGATTCACCTACCCAGGCATCAGCATCGTTGAAGTTCACTGGGGTGATGTAAACCTCGTACCAATCTGGCGGCCACGGCACCGTGGTGGTTTGGAAGGAGCCCGGTTCGGACACACCGCGGGTCTCACTGATAGCACTCGACAGTGCGCTTTCGACGTAGGTCTTCGGCACTGCGGACGTGCGCAGGTCCGCCTGCGGGGCGGTGGGCGTGAGATAAATCTTTACCTCGCCGGTCTTGGGCGAGTACCAATCCACCTCGATGGTGTCCTGTCCGTATTCGCTGCGGCGCTCGCAACGGGAGAGCTCCAGCTTCTCCAGCTCGCTGGCGAGCTTCACGGAGCGCTGGACTGCGACTTCGTCTTGGCTTTGCTCAGTAGCGCCGTGGAACTCCGCCTGGCCCAGCAAGGAGATGACGACGGTCTGTCCGGTCTCTTGCACCGGAATAGTCGCCTTGCGCCCGCTGCTGTCCACGTCTTGTTCGAAGCGCGGGGACAGCTTTTCCTTCTCGCTATCGCGGCAGGCATAAACCATGGCGCTCGAGTGCCCCGGCAGCAGGTCCCAAGACACCTGAATGGCGCCCTTGATGGTGGACACCTGAACGTTCACCGGCGGGAAGACCACGCCCGTGTCTCCCATGAATACCGGCTGGCTGTTGACAAGCTCACGAAGGTCGCGGCCCTTATAAGCCCATACCGCGTAGTGGCGCAAGCCTGTCTCGCCCGGCTCGTGTTCACGGTAGGCGGTTCCCTTCGTGTAGACGAGGGTGTCACCGGCATCCGGGGACGCCACCATCTCTGCGTCATCGGCGACGACTCGGTAGAACACCACCTCATCCGGCGCGTGCTCGAGCTCCGGCCACCACAGGCGCACCGGATGGCGCTGATCGGAATCCTCCGGCTCCGGTTCTGGCTCTATGCCGTAGCCAGGCTCTTCTTGAGATTCCTGCTCCAGCGCCGCCTCTTGCGGCACCTCGACTTCAAACTCGATGCCGGGGGTTTCCCAGTTCGGGTCCTGGCGAAACTGGTACTCCGCCTTAATCCCGAAACCAGGGATGGTGATGTAGTCCTCTTCGTTAACCTGAGTCTTTTGCTCTTCCTCTGCCTGCAGTGCCTCCCACTCGGCGAAGAAATCGTGCGGCTGTGCCGCTGCTTGCGCCGGTTGGGGTTGAGCCGCGGAACCTGTCTGCGCTACACCGGCGGCTGCAGCGGCACGCTGTGCTTGCTCGCGTTGGCGGGCCTGCGCTTCAGCCTGTGCGGCGCGCTCGCGTTCTGCGCGCTCCTGTGCCGCGCGTTCGTGCGCGGCACGTTCTTGCGCTGCCCTCTCTTGTGCCGCGCGCTCCTGCGCAGCACGTTCCTGGTCCACCGCAGCATTGCGCGCCTGCGCGCTCAGCTCCGGGTGCTCGACCGCTTCGCCGTTATACGCGGCGGCAATCTGCTCGGCGAACTGCCTAAACGGCGCTGATACAGCTGCACGCACATCATCGGCGTTTACGCGCTTGAGCTGGTGCAGGGACTTAAGCTCACTCAGCGGCACATCCGCAATCGAAGGTTTCTGATTGTGTGTCATCAACGTTCCTTAAGAAGGTCTCGTCAGAAAGTTTCGTCGAGGTCTGAGAGGTCCGGCGCTTCCGGCCGGCCAAACGACGGCTGCGCAGTCGGGCTTTCGCTATTGCTCTGCCCCGGCGACTTGAAGCCCATGTGGTCCATGTCATCCAGATCATCCAAGGAGAAGTCCGAGGAATCCTTAAAGGACGGAGCACCAGACGCCGCATCCGGGATCAGGTACTTGAAATCAGTGATCCTTCCGTACTGCACCACGGTCACAGAACGTGAGAGCTGACTGGTCAGTGCGGTCTGGCTGTCCACCTCCACGATGCGGGTGCGCGAGCCGTCGATTTCGGTATATCCTTCAGCGCCGCCCGCATTGGTCAGCGCATTGGGGCTAAAGGCCTGAAGAGCACCCTTTTCCTGGTTCATGCCGTCGAGGAACTCGGCGGTGCTCTGAACGCGGCTGCCGCCTTCCTCGCGGAAGGTCACGCGACTGAGGTATTGCTGCAAGCTGCGGGCCATGCGTGGATCCGTAATGACCTTCTGCCATTCCTGTTGCTTGAGGTCGCGGTCCTGCATATAAGGGTGGTCAAGGCTGCGCGATAGGTTATCTAACGCAGTGCTGGAGCCGAGGCCAGCCATGCCCCACATCTCATTGAGCGCCACGGCCGAGTGGCCAGTGCGGTTGCGCTCAAAGGTGTCATTCATGTCATCGAGGAGGGACTTGAGCGAGCGGTGTGCCCACTCCGTCTGGAAAATGTGGGAGCGGATTTCATCCGTCATGCGCACGGCATCATCGCGGTTGAGCACGGCCTGAGCAATGCGAGCGTTCTCCGGAAGGCCCGACTGCGGCGTCCGCAGGTGATCGCTCGACGTCTCCTTGCGCCCAAAGGGCGCGTAGATAGCGCGGCCCAGCAATGCCGACCAGCTCAGGAACTGGTTATAGGCATTAGAGATACGCGAGATCTCGGCCGAGGCCGTCGCCAGATTCTGCGCGGCGATCTCTTGGTTGCGGTTCAACAGCTTGCGGCGCTGCACGTAGTCAAAGATCTCACGCTGAGCCTTGGTAAAGACCGCCCAAGAACACACAAGGAAAAGAAGAACAGCCAGGATGATGCCCACGACGTACCACGGCCAGTCGAACCACTGCAGGTACTCACCCAACGGCAAGTCCGGGTTGTAGCGGCCGGCCACCATGTAGGTCATCAGAGCAAGCACTACGAAGAACACAATCCACATCGTGCGCAGCTTTCGGGTCAGCGCTTTGTTCTCCGCGTTGAAGTCACGCGCTTGGAAGCTGTTGGCCAACTCTTGCAGTTCACGTGCCTTGGCGTGTGCGTCGCGGTACTTCTGCTGGGCGTGCCCCAGCTTCTCCCACAGGCCCTGGCCCACCTTCCACGCGAAGGTGGTGCTGTTCTTTGCTCGCCACGAAGCAAACTCGTGCTTCTTGCGGCTGACAGCTTCATTGCGGGTCTGCTGGCTGGTGTACTCAATATCGGCGGCGAAGCGCTCGGCACCCACCGGATCGAAAGGCGCGACGGTTGCTTGGGACTCGTGCGTATAGCCCAGAGTGCTGGTCATGAGCGGATGGAAGCCCTCGAAAGAAGCGCTGACATCCTGCACGGACTGGCCACCGTATTGCACGATGTACATGTTGCCCTGGTTATTGCGCAGCCCCTTGGTGTCGATGCTGTCGCGCCAGGATCCATCGACAAGCCCCAGCGCATAATCGTGATAGGCCTCCCACGTGCGCGAGAGTTGCGGCTCCTGGCCCAAGGAGAACTGCTGCTCGCGGGCAACTCGCATGGTGTGCTCACTGGCTTGGCGCAGCTCGTCGACGCTCGTCGCACCGCTGCCCTTACCGGAGTGCCCGGCCAAGACGACCTCCACGCTGGAGTCCGCACCGTAGAGCATCTTCTGCAGGAAGGTAGCCGCGTTCTTGTTCATTGCACCGCGCTGGCCCTCGACCCAATCCTGCGGCTTGCCCACCACGGTGGACCAGTACAAACGCAGGTTATCCTTCAACGCCGCCCAGCCGCTGACTTTGTGGGACTGCAGCTCCTCATAAGCGGTCGGAGCGCTCACCAACGGGGAAATCTCCTGGTTGATGAACATCTGGGCGCACTGATCCGTCAGCTGCTCCGGATTGGCGTAGTGCACGGCGCGAGAAATGTTATTGACCTGCGGCTGCGGTAGGCGCTGGCCGGGATCGAAGACGGCCTTCCTGACCTTGTCCTCAATATCACCGGCATCGATGGTGCGGTGGAAGGCACGCACCAAACGGAAGCGCTGCCGGTCACCGGTCTCGATGACGCGATGCGTATCCGGGTCCAGCACTGCCGGCTCGGGCATGCCGCGCCACAAACCGAAGATGCTGGCTACGGCTGGGGCTGCAAACTGTGCAAGCTCGAAACCGTTGGCAGTGCGCTTGATGGGGCGAATACGCGAGGAGGCCGGGGTTCCACCCTCCTCTGGGGAGAGCACGAGGTTACTCCAGCCCTGCAGCGGAGCGATGTCCACGCTCTCACGCGGCAGGGCGGAGAGCAGCAAACGCACGCGCAGGTTGGAGGCTTGAATCAGGCGCTGATCGACGGCCCCGACCCACTCCGTGAGCTTGGCGACGTCCTGCGGCTGTGCCGCATCCATCGGGTCAATGGTGGCGAGGAGGACGTCCCCGCTGAAGCTGCGGAGGGCATCGTCGAGCGTCGACAAGCGCGCCGTGCCCTCCTCCGTAAAGGAGCGCACAACGGCCCCGTTGATGGGGTGGGCATAGTCAATCCAAAGGAAGTCCTGCAGAAGGCCAACCGCACGCAAATCACTAAGACGCGAACGGATATCATCCGCCGTGGCGCCGTGTCCGAAAAAGATTACGTTCGTCATTAGAAGGTGTCATCCAGGTCGTTGAGGTTGAATTCCGGTGCGACGTCCTGGCCAAAGCCGGAATCGGAGCTACGCACCTGCGGGGCAGGCTGGGCGACGGGATTCTCCGCCACAGTCTTGGCCTGGTTCAGGTAGTTGCGGATAACCGGAACTACCTCGATGACGTCCAGCGCCAAGTCACGGTAGTACGGCGTATGCGATGCGACCTCGCGGGAGCGTACCTCCGCAAAGGGCTTTTCCTTCCGTCCCTGTCCCGGCAAGGAATTGGTGTGGCCCGGCACAAAGTGATCTGCGCCGCGGGTGAACTTATCCAGCTCCTCCACGAAGGATTCGTAGCGGTCCTGGATGGAGGTACCCATGACTCCGCGGTTCGGAGCTTCACCGGATGCCAAGAACTGCGCGAGGCGGTGAACCACCGGGTGCGTGGATGCACCGGAATGGGCGAAGTCCAGGCCGTCGTCGAAAAGCCCGCGCAACAGCTGGTATGGGTAGAGCGAGGAAGCGAATCCGTAGCGCCCGGTTTCCTGCACCTTCGCGTAGGCGATGAAGATGGACTCCAGAACCGAAGGCATCCAGTCGGATTTCTTGATCATGCGGCGCGGCGAGATAAGCAGCGGATCCGGGAAATCAACCCAGCCATTCACGCCACCATCCGTGTCATCGAAGATGTGGGCTGCCGCATTGGCTGCATCGGCGTTGGAAATGTAAACGCGGCCGGTAATGCGTCCGATGATCCAGCCCGCCACCATGGCCTGACGCTCCGTCTTCGTCAGCGGCAGGGCTGCCGGCAGCGGACGGGTGCGGCGCTCCGACCACCAGGAACCATCGAAATTGTCCTGCTTCTCGATGTCCTTGGCGATGTAGTTGAACATCGAAGAGAAGACGATCGGCGAGTAGTTGGGGTAGGAACCGAAGATCTCGATGTGCTGAACGTGATCCGACATGTTTAGCGAGTTGCGCAGAGCCACCGTGGAAGGCCCGTCAATCTCCGGGCGGCTGAGCACCGACTCCAGCTGGGAGGCAATGCCAGTTTCTGCGGAGCCAAGCTCCGCAAATGGGATATCGGAGAAGGAGTAGGTGTACTGCACGGACTTGCCGTGGATGCGCTGAACCATGTCGTCGTTAACAGCAGCCAACGGGCGGGCATAGCTCAGGGCCAGCTGGAAAGCCTCGATGAAGCGGCGCTGGCGCTCAGCGTGCTCGACCTCGTTGATGTCCGGGGTAAGAGTGAGGTAGCGGCGCAGATCCACCGAGTTGAACTTCTGGAACTCATAATCACGGCGGTTAATCCACTGGCGCGAGCGCTCCAGCAGATCAGTCGGGCGGATCTTAGCGTGGTAGTGCGCGCGCTGCGATTCGCGGGACTCACCACTTTGCGGATGGCGCGAGAGGTACTTGGACACCCAACCAGCACGGTTGGAGTAGGCATCGTTGGTACGCTTCTGCGGGGCCAGGGTGTCATTCGGCGCCTGGGCCGCATCGAGCGACTCCCATTCACCGCGGATGACCGCACGCACCGCAAAGGGATAAGCCTGCTCGTAGTTGGTGACATCCGAGGTGGACTGCTGGCCCTGGATGGTACGCAGCATCTGGTCCCGGTAGTCTGAGATGAAGGTGTTGACATCAGTCAGCATGATCTCGTTCTCGGCACCCTTGAAGCGGGTTTCCACGACCTCATCGAGCTCTGTTGGCCACGAGTTGACCTCGTCTGTGCGGACGTCGGCCAACTTGTTGGTCTCCGGGCGCTTTGACACGGCCTTCTCCAACACCGCGTGGGCATCCCCCAGCTCGCGCTTAAGGTGGAAGAGGTTCTCATCGGCATAGTCCTGCAGGACATCCTTGAGCAGGTGCGCAATGGCCATAAGGGCGTAGCTGTAGAACTGGTTGAAGTACAGACCCATCAGAGCATTAACCGTAGGAGTCGGGTCCGTCATCTGGCCCTTGCCAGTCAGCGGGCTGAGGATTGGATCCGCGCCTTCCGGCTTCGCCAACACGCGGGTGTTCTGGTAGTAGCCAGAGTACTCAGACAGGCACGGCAGGAGACGGTCAGAGTTGGTGAGCACATCCGTGATCTTGGAGAGCATCTCGCGCACATAGGGCACGCCCACCGCAGCCAGCTCCGACTCCACGGTGGCGAGGACACCATCGCTGAAGAAGTTGGCGTAGCGGTAAACAATGTCATACGCAGCATTGTTCAGAACCGATGCGATGGCCTGCTCATTGCGGGGATCGGCCATGTTGCCCTCAAACTCTTCGCGCCATTCGTTGACGTTGCGGCCCTGGCCCACCGGAATGAAGTTCTGCAGGTGCTTCGCGGCGCTGTCCGCGGCTTGCTGGGCTTGGCCACCGAACACACTGTTGAGCCAGTTCCAGACGCTACCGCTATCGATCTGTCCGCCCTGTGCCCAGGAAGGATCAAGCGTCATAGAGCTAAAGGCGCTAGGCAGGCGCTCCTCCAACTTCTTCGCAATCTGCATCTCGCCGGCCTCGGGGTTCTGCGGATCGAGGTGGCCGTTGAAGAGGCGCTCGAAGGCGCTGCGGGCAAGGCGCTGGGAAGAGTATTCGGCAAAGCGGTCACGGCCCATCGAAACCTGGGCATAACCCAGCGAACCCCAGGGCAGGCGCCCCCACGGCGTGCCGTCCGGGCGATCCCAACCGAAGAAACGGCGGCCGCCATCACCGGCCGGGGTGTTAGTCAGCGCGTAGGACACGAGGTTATCGCTGGCCTTGGTGGAAGCCATCAGCCCCGCCAACGCGCGGCCCAAGCCGCGGTAGATGGACATGGCGGAACCATCGCCGAAGCGAGCGCTGGTGGTGCCCATCTTGGAACCAATGGGGAAAATACGGCCGAAGGTCTGCCCCTCCGGCGGGGTTCCCATGTCGAAGGCCTCAAAGATAGCGCGGTCGTGATCATACGCATTACCCATCTGTGCGGCGACAACCTCACCGAACATAGCCAGCGAGTTCGGCCACGCGCCGGCCATGTCATCCGCCTTGTTATCGGCGAAGATTTCCGGGGTGTACATGAAGATGAGGGTGCCCTGCGGGTTCACGTTCGGAATAGTGGTGAGTACACGGCACACATCCAAGAACATCGAGGCGCCCGCGCCACCTGCCATGGAGGAGACAACGAGGACAACCGGCTGGGAATCACCGGTATCGGTGTCCAGCTTGGTCTGCTTGTAGTTGAGGCGGTTGAGCTCCTGGATTGCCTCCTGCGTGAACATCTCATCCACCGCTTCCTTGAGCGACTGGCGGATCTTCTTGAGATTCGGCAGGGTCAGCATACGGCCAATCGCGCGGTACTGGCCGGCGCCATCAGCCAGCTTCACGTCATTGGTAGAGGGGTTGCGGGTGGCCCACGTTGCGATCTCACCGAGCTTGCCGGCACGGCCCAGGATGCTGGACACGCCCTCATCGAAGGTGTTGTAGTTCTGGCGAGCACCAATGCCCACGTAGTGGCCGCCATTCTGGGTAACATTCGGCAGCTTCTGCGGGCCTGCCTCCTCCTCGAGCGGCACATCGATGTTGACGAACTGCCAGGCCTTGGGCAACTCGGTCATGTCCGGGTCGATGCTTCGCAGCTCGGCCTTGAGCTGGTCCATCATGAACGCCAGTGTCTTGGCGCCGGAGCCACCGCAACCGACGACGAGGAACTTCTTCATCTTTAACTACCTTTCGAAGGGGAGGTTCGCTTCTGTGCTGTTTATGTCTGTTGTGTGCTGCTCTGCCGGCTTAACCCTGGGAGCCAAATCCCGGGGCTGGGGGCCAGCCGCCGTTATTACCAGGGTTACCAGGATTGTCTGGGCGCTGCTGGCCCGGTTGGCCAAAGCTCGGGCCGCCGCCGAAACCAGATCCACCACCAAAGTGTGGTGCTCCGCCGAAGCCGGGGCGTCCCGGCTCTTCAGCGCGACCTGGCTGGTTCTGAGGTGACGGTCCGGAAGGCTGGGACTGGCCGAAACCGCCAGGTTGCGGCGCCTGCTGGCGCCCACCCGGGTGGGGAGCGCCCTGCTGCGGTCCACGTTGCGGCGGCGGACCGCTCGGCGGCTGGGAGCCGGGCTGGTTCTGCTGAACCGGCTGCCCCGGTTGGCCTGCCTGCGGCGGCGTCTGTGCCTTCTCAGCCTTTTCGGCTGGGAATTCGACTTGGTCAAAGAGTTGCAGGGCCTGGCGGCTGATCTCCTTCGACATCTCGTCGTATGCGCTGGCCTGTGCCAACGTATCGATGGTCATGACAATCTCGCCAGAATCGCGGTCCTTCTTGTTACCGATGAAGAACCACGTGTTCTGCACCGCAAGCGGCAACACTGCCCGGTAACCGGACTTCTTACCCTTGCCGGAGATAGTGCCATCGCGCTGGACCTCCACGTGGGCGGCAGTGAAGGGGCTCAGTCCCATCTTTACCTTGGCATCATTGCTGCCCAAGCGGGCAGAACGTGCAGAGGCTTCCACCGGAACGGCACCCTGGAACTCATCCTTGGACACCGCAAACGGGCGGCCGGTGTCGGTACGCACGAGGTTCGCACCATCACGGCGTACCGGGATGGTCTTCGTAAACATGCGGGGCTTTTCCGGAATGCGGCCGCTAAACCACTTCATGAAGTACAGAATGGCCAGCGGAATCAGCAGTGCCAGCAGTACCGCCAAGACAAAGGAGAGGCCGAAAGCAGACTTGCTCAGTGGTGCGGTCATGGAGCCCTGCAACGTCAGCGGCAGCTCCATCTGATGGTTGTCTTCAGCAGACTGCAGGTTAATGACCGGCTCCACGCGCAGTGGTCCATCCGCCATCTCTTCCACGCTGAGAGTCACCGGGATGGTTGCCTTCTCATCCTTGGAGAGCTCGAGTGCGGAATCTTCCGAGTTGTGCTGAGAACTCACTGCAACGGAAGGAACTCCCGCGGGAAGCATTCCACCATCAGAATCCATGGTCTGGTCTGCCACCCACACCTTGCCGGGGCCGGTCACGGGAACGTCGACGGTAATCTCTTTCTCCGTCATGGTAATTGTCTGTGCCGAGCCCACCGTCGGCATATTGACCGGGGTAACCGTCAGCGGCGTTTCCGCGTTGATGGGATCCAGCTTCGAGCCCGGGCGCTCACCCGTTTCTTTGGTGGTGATCTCCACGCGGGTTCGCAACTGACCGGATGCCGCGTTTTCCACCTTGTCCAGCGGAATATCTACCTGCTGTCCATCGGTGATCGGCGCATTCTCTACAAGGGCGACCGGGGCGCCGTCCTCTGGTACGAACTCCGCATAGAGGGTTCCCTCACCCTCCAGCGCACGTGGCTCGCCCTTGCCATCGACCAACTGTCCCTTCAGGATCTGGTCCGAGTTAATGCCGCCTTCTACCTTGGCCCCGTCTTCGGTCTTGAGGTCCAGGTTAAGGCCCGGCACCATAACGACGGAAGCGAGGTATTCGCCGTCCGTACCCTCAGCCGCCTTGTAACCAAAAGTCCATGCTCCGGCCCAGGAATCGCCATCCTTTTCCATAGCGATATCAACCATGCCCGGCAGCTTGTTGTTCTCCGTCACGGAGACCTTCGCGCCGGCAACGCTCGTGGTATCGGGTTTAAGCTCCACCGTTTCGCCATCGGGACCAGTCAGGGTCGGAATGAGGTCGCCTTCACCCACCGAATTCTTCGGCACCGCGGACAAACGCACAGGGGACACGGAGTTATCAAGGACGAAATCAAACTGGTCCTTGAAGTTACCTTCCTTGGTTACACCACCCGAGGTAGGGATGAGGTTACGGAAGGCCGCGAACAGCGCTGCTGGGTCCTCACCTGCATCAAAGAATGCACCGTTTGGGGCACCCTGGCCACAGTCTTCACCCTCCGCCATGCGGGTGAGCTGGCGGACTTGATCCTGGGCTTCCGCAGCTGGCACGAGGCCCACGTTAAAGAGGCGGATATTGGAGTTACGGAACGCGGTGACAGAGGAATTGACCTCACACAGCTTGTCCTGCGCGCCCTGAAGATCGTTGGCCTCGGCGTCGGTGTAGTACTTACCATCGGTAAAGAACACGATGCCGCGGCAGCTACTACCTTGATGAGAAGCGAGTTCCTTCAACGCGCCTTTGTAGGCCGCGCCATAGTTGGTCTCTAGATCCGCAACGCGATCCTCCTTGCGGAACTTATCCAGTTCGCCCTGCAGGGCATCAGCGTTACCGGAGACATTGGTCCACCCGCCATACTCGGCAGGATCGCTGTAATAGTCGGATCCGAAGCCAGCGAGTTTCACGTTAATGTCTGCGCCGTTGTCTTCCCCGAGGTGGGCCAACTGCTTCACGATGTCCGCCGTGGCATCAACGCGGAAGGCATCGGCATCCGTCGGCTGCGAGCCCTCATAGCCCACCAAGGACGCTGATTGGTCAAGAACAAAGAGCAGGTCCGCAGACTTCTCGCTGGCAATACAGGAGCCAAAATCGGAGAGGTTCTTTTGTGAGACTTCTGAGAGCGCAGATTCGGAGCCGATTCCCTCAGGGCGCTCTTCCGGAGGCGGCGGAGCATCCTGCGCCACCGCTCCCAGGCTGCCACCGAACCCAGTGATGGCCATCGCAGCGGATAAAGCAAGTACTCGTGTGAACTTCTTCATTAGGCGCCAACCGCCTTTCCTACGTAGAAGGCGATTTCCACCGCAGCGACAATGACAAGGACAAAACTTCCGCCCATGATGATGCGGTAAAGCAAAGTTTGCGTGGTGTCCTCAACATAAAACGTCTCGGCTTGGCGCTGCGTGTTCTTCAGCGTGTACAGGCCCAAGAGGATAAAGGACACGATTCCGGCCAGCAGCCATCCACCGATAGCCAGGACAAAGAACAGAGTCTGCGTCGGCGAAGCAATAAGCGGCGCAATGACCAAGAGGATCAGTGCGATAACTGCGGAAACGCCAGCAGCAATGAGCAGCGGCCACGGCCCCTTCGTCGGACTCGTCGGTGCTGCCACCTGACGGCGATAATCCGGTGCAGGCGAGGACTCACCAAAACCATCAGACGAGCCCGGCGCACCAAAAGAGCCACCTGCCCCTGAACTAGGGTTAGCCCCCGCAGGGCTTCCCGGGGCAGAGCCGAAACCGGAGCCCCGACCAAAATCAGTACCGGAGGAAGGCTTCTGCGCTGGGGTCTGGGCAGAATTCTGTGCTGGATTCGGGGCACCAAAACCACCGGGACCCCCAGCCCCACCGGGCGCGCCGAACCCGGAACCTGCACCTGGCTGATCAGCCCCTTGCGGCGGGCGCCCGCCAAACTGTGGCGACGAGCCTGGGGAACCAAACGTCATATCGATGACCTTCCCTTAAACGAAGTTGGGCCACCGGCGAACCTGGTACCTTCCCCATCTAGCGACGCAGAAGGTAGAAGATCCGCCGGAAAGCTCTAAGGACCAGAAACCAAGGTAGCCGCACCCCCTGACATGACGTGTCTTTCTCTGGCCTCGAAATTCGAACGCGCCCGAATCTCTTCGAGCGCGCGCCATGCACACAATAGACAGGAAACGTTCAGGGAATACGAAAACGTTGCAAGCAAAAGAATGCCATACTGCGTGCATTATTTCTGCCCAGTTCATAGATCTTTATGGGCACAGCACCAAGAGCGCACCCCCGAAACAGCCAGTTCCGCTGCAGGTTCTCAGGAAACAGCCGGGTGAGGGAGCACTCCCCATTTCTGCTTCCCCCAGTTTCGTGGAAAAATGCTGTTCCATGACAACTCAATCGGCAACCGCAACCACCACAAACGGTGGCGAGAGCATCCGATTCATCCCGGTACATTCCACCTTGTACCCGTGGCTGGTCGCGGTGTTCGTCGTTACCTTCCTCATCTCGAACATCAACGCCACGAAGGGCGTCCAGCTCGGCCCACTCATCACCGATGGCGCCTTCTTCCTCTTCCCCATCGCCTATATCGTGGGCGATGTTCTCTCTGAGTGCTATGGCTTCAAGTCCACCCGCCGCGCCGTTTATATCGGTTTCGCCATGGCGCTTCTGGCCGCAGTTTCCTTTTATATTGCAATTTGGCTGCCCGCGGCTGATTTCTACGAAGGTCAGGAAGCCTTCGCCGCCACGCTGGGCCTCGTCCCGCAAATCCTGCTGGCTTCCCTCGTCGGCTACGTCGTGGGCCAGCTGCTCAACTCCTTCACCTTGGTCAAGATGAAGGCCCGCTCAGGCGAGAAGGGTCTCATCGCCCGCCTTGTTGCTTCCACCGTCGTCGGCGAATTCGGCGATACCCTGCTGTTCTGCGCCATCGCAGCACCGGTCATCGGCATCGATTCCTTCAGTGGCTTCCTGAACTACGTCATCGTGGGCTTCCTCTGGAAGACCGCCTGCGAGGTCATCATGCTTCCGCTAACCACGCTGGTTATCTCCTGGGTCAAGCGCCGCGAGGATTACGCACCTATCGACGAGGCCGAAACCTCTACGGCAACACAGCCTCAGTAACAGCAACAGCTACCCGTCCCGAATTTTCACCCCCTTGGCACACACTGTGCTGAGGGGGACTATTTCTCTCTTCCCTTTACTCTCCCCATTGAATACAATGTATTCACGATGGTTAAGGAGGAAATATGGCTACTTTGACAATTCGCATGGATGATAACGACGCTGAACTCGTTCGAAATCTAGCCACATTTGAAGGCCGTACAATATCTGATTTTGCCCGAGCAGCGCTTTTAGAACGGGTCGAAGACTACTACGACCTTCAGGAACTGCGCGCAGCAATGGCAGAGGATTCTGGCGAACGGTTTAGCCTTAATGAGGTCCTCGAGGATCTCTAAAGATGCCGGAGAGAATTACTTCATATCACGTCGAATTCACGTCGAAAGCCCGCAAACAGCTAAAGAAGTTTGACCGATTCGATGCGCGAATCATCGTGACGTGGATCCAAAAGAACCTCGAAGGCTGCGAAGACCCTCGAGCTCTCGGAAAAGGATTGACTTCAAACCGTTCAGGCGAATGGCGCTATCGGGTCGGTTCTTACCGCATTCTGGCGTACATCCACGACCAGAAAGTAACGATTGAGGTATTCGCTATTGGCCACCGGAAGGACATCTACGATGCATAAGCATCGACGAACTTCACTCCTCCCTATCCTTGGCCTGGCCACGGCTCTGAGTATTGCTGCATGCTCGGGTACGGAAGAAGACCCGTCGCCTGAAACGACGAACCACGCGGCACCGGAAACGACGGCGGTGAGCAGTGAGGCGTCGCCAAGCACAGCACCCAGCACCACCCCTACCCCGCCGCCGCTCAATGAGGGCCCGGCACCCGCACTGACCGGAACGTTTGAGATGGACGGCCCAGCCACCATCACGGGCGCGACCTATGATTCAATGCCCTTCGTCGTGCCCCTCAACCCCGCCGGACCGCAAGAAACCATGGTGCGCTGGGTGCAAGACTGGGGTGAGTCACCCGCCACGGCAGAACAGGGCACCACCTACGTCTTGGGCCATGCCTGGGGCCAACAGCAACTGGTGTTCAACCCTTTCTCCGAGGTGGTCACTGCCAACGTTGATCTGAGCAACCCCACCACCGTGGAGGGCCTCGACGGGGCGCAGGTGCAGCGCTTTACGACGCCCATCCTCAACGGCTCCCACATCCGCATGACCTCCGAGGGCGGTGCCGGGCGCGAGTGGATCGTGGATAACGCCTTCCTAGTTGACAAGGAACAACTAGGCAGCGACGCCGACCTGATGAATACCGAGGTCCCCGGGCGTATCGTGCTCATTGCGTGTGCGGTGGACGGCACATCAGACTTGGAGTACAACGTCATCGTCACCGGTCACTTGGCGTAATAGCGCCCCAGGAATTCATCGCGATAAGCCTCGTAATAGCCGCCATCGATGGACTCCCGAATGTTATCTACCAGGCGGATCATGAACTCCAGGTTGTGGATAGTGCACAGCGTGCCAGCCAAGAATTCCTTGGCTTTGAGCAGGTGGTGGAGGTAGGCGCGGGAGTAATTCTCCGACACATAGCCGCCGAATTCCTCGTCCACACCAGAAAAGTCGCGCTTGAAGCGCGCATTAGTGAGGTTCATGCGGCCATCAAGGGTGTAGACGCCACCGCGGCGCGCCAGGCGGGTCGGCGCCACGCAGTCGAAAGTATCGGCACCAGCCTCAACGGCGGTAAAGATGTCATCCGGTTCAGAGATACCCAGCAGGTGCCGGGGCTTATCGACGGGCAACTCATCGCATACCCAGCCCACAATCGTTCCCAGGTTCTCCTTCTCTAAAGCGCCACCGATGCCGAAGCCTCCGAAGCCGCGCCGGCCATTCGCTTCGGCGCGATCGGAGAGCTCCACCAGTCCGCGGGCAGCTTGGCGGCGCAGGTCCTCATACTGCGCGCCCTGCACCACTCCCCACAGGGACTGGCGCGGCTTCTGCGGGCCGCGGGCAAGCGTCAAGCGGTCGTGCTCATCCAGGCAGCGCTGCGCCCAGCGGCGCGTGCGCTCGACAGATTCCTCCTGGTAAGTGCGGGTATCAACGAGCGTGGTGAGCTCGTCGAAGGCGAACATGATGTCCGCGCCCAGACCATGCTGGATCTGCATGGAGACCTCTGGGGTGAAGCGGTGTGTGGAGCCGTCGATGATGGATTTAAAATCCACGCCATCCTCATCGACCTGCGCCATACGCTCCTTCTTGGCCGCACGGATATCGGAGTCCGTTAGGTCCGCCACGTCCATGGCGAGGACCTTTTTGAAACCCACGCCGAGGGACATGACCTGGAATCCGCCTGAGTCGGTATACGTCGGCCCATGCCAATTCTCGAAGGCAGCCACGCCACCGGCCTCGTCCACGATGTCGTGGCCCGGCTGCAGGTAGAGGTGGTAGGCGTTGGACAGGATGGCCTGGGCTCCGGTCAGGCGAATCTGCTCCGGGGTCAGCGTCTTCACCGTGGCCTTGGTGGCCACCGGGATGAAGGCCGGGGTCTGGATATCACCGTGCGGGGTATGGATAACACCGGTGCGGCCGTGCTTTCCCGGTTGCGCTGGACCGCTTAAATCCAGCTCCTTCTTCACGTCGAAGGAAAGGTCGGTCTCAAGCTGCGGCTTAGGGTGAGTCATAGGGAACTATTCTACGGGCTGCGCTGCTTTATCTTCTGCTTCACGGGATGCTGCTGCGTGTTTGCGCTCCCATTCTTCCTCGAGTGCCGTGCCCTCGATATCCAGCTGCGGGATCAGCTTGTCCAGCCACTTCGGCATCCACCAGGTGGTGTGCCCCATGAGGAACATGGTGGCGGGGACAAGCGACATGCGGACTAGGAAGGCGTCGAAAAGCACGCCCGCCGCCAGCGCGAAGCCGAAGATCTGGATGAAGGGCAGCGGCTGGCTGATAAAGGCCACGAAGACGGAAATCATGATGATGGCCGCGGCGGTGACCACGCGGGCACCGGCGGTAAAGCCGGCGATGGTGGCCTCATCATTGGCGTTGTACTTGCTGTACTTGCCACCGCTGCCCTGCGGGTAGCGGGAGAAGTGCTCGCGCATGCGGGTGACCAGGAAGACCTGATAGTCCATGGCTAGGCCGAAGGTCACGCCAATGAGGAAGATGGGCATGAAGGAAATCAGCGGGCCCGGCGCGGGCACCAGTCCGGTGAGGCCGTCCTGCCACACAAGCACGGTCAGGCCAAAGGCGCCACCGACGGAGAGCAGGAAGCCTAAGCCCGCCACCAGCGGGACCAAGATGGAGCGGAATACCGCCAAGAGCAGGAAGATAGCCAGGCCCACCACGATGGCGAGGTATGGCCCCATGGCCCCTTCAAGGCGCTCGGTGATATCGAGCTGCACCGCAGTCAGGCCTGTCATGCCGATCTCGGCACCGGTGGCATCCTCCAGCTCCGCGCTGGCGGTGCGCAAAGCGGAGGCGGTGCCAACCGTGGCCTCATCCGTCGGCGCGGTAGTGGGACTGACCATGATCTGCGCTGCCTTCATATCCTTGCTCACGCCCACCAACTGGGCGTGCTTGACCCCGCCGACCTGGTTCAGGCGCTGCACGGAATACATAAAGGAAGAAAGAGCGGCCTTCTTCTGCTCATCCTCTTCGCCCTCCTGGCCCTGGATATAGGGCTGCAAAGCCGCGGAATCCGGGTTGGCGTTAGCGCCATCCACGATCACTAAGAAGGGGCCGTTGATGCCGGGGCCGAAGCCCTCGGACAGCAGGTCCGCCGCCTTGCGCTGGGTGGTATCCGGATTAGACGTGGTATCCGCCGGAAGCGCCAGCTCCATGTGCAGAACCGGA
Source organism: Corynebacterium sp. HMSC05D03 (assembly GCF_001807205.1). NCBI lineage: Bacteria > Bacillati > Actinomycetota > Actinomycetes > Mycobacteriales > Corynebacteriaceae > Corynebacterium > Corynebacterium sp. HMSC05D03. Next base: position 62,876 of record NZ_KV788168.1, read on the forward strand.
GCGGTCAAAGCACCGAGGCCGAGCACCACCAAGGCCATGACGACACCGGGGACACGCTGCACCGTGCGCACCCAACGGTTGCCCATCGTTGGTTTCGTGCGGCGCGGTCGGCGCTTCGTGGGGTTGCCGGCCACGCCGGGGATGCGCCCGGCGAAGGCCTTATCACCGAGCAGGCCCAGCATCGCGGGCACCAAGGTCAGCGCCACAAGCACGGCCATGAAGACCGTGCCCGCAGCCGCCAGGCCCATCGCCGTCAAGAAACTAATGCGTGCCACCAGTAGGGCGAAGAGCGCGATGAAGACCGTCGCACCGGCAAAGACCACCGAGGAACCCGCCGTACCAACGGCCATGCCGGCGGCATCCGGCCCGTCCATGCGGGAGCGCTCCTGCCGGTAACGCGACATGATGAACAGCGCATAGTCGATGCCCACGGCCAGGCCAATCATGACGGCCAGCACCGGGGTGAGGTTGTTGAGCTCAATCCAGTGGGTAGCGATCATGACGCCCATCGCGCCCAGGCCCACACCCACGACCGCGGAGATAAGCGGCATACCCGCGGAAGCCAAGGAACCGAAGGTAATGATGAGGACGATAAACGCCACGGCGAGGCCGATAACCTCAGAAATCGAGTTGACCTGGATTTCATCACCGAAGCCTGCGCCGCCGGCCTCTACCTCCAAGCCCGCCGCACGGCCGATATCCATGGCCTCATGGACCACGTCTTTATCCGCGGGGTCCACCGAATAGGGGCTCTCCGCGTCAAAATCGAAGGTGGTATAAGCAATGGTCTCATCGGCATTGACCATGGCCAGGTTGTCGGCATCCGCCCGTGCGGTCTCCTCCGGCAAGCCCATGGAGGTGAACTGCTCGATGACCTGCTGCTGCAGTGCTGGCGATACCTCAAGCGGATTGCCCCAACGCTGTTGGCTACCCTCCGGTATGTCTAGGCCCTCTGCGATGTGGTGCACCACGTCCTCGACCGCTTCTTTATTCTGCGGATCGCTGAGCTTCTGCCCTTCCGGGGCCTTGAAGACGAGGTTGACCGACGGCGCATTGGCCGGGTTACCGTTCTCCGGGAAGAGCTCCACCGCGCGGCGGGTGGCATCAATTGCTGGCGTGCCGCTGATGGAGTACTCCGTGGTCATCGGCTTCATCAAGCTCAAGGTCGCTCCGCCCGCGGCCGCTACGATGAAGATCCAGGCGATGATGACCTTCCATCGATTGATGTAAGACCAGCGGCCTAGGTGGTAGAGCAGCTTTGCCACGGAAATTCCCCTTCACATGCGCGATTATTGCTCGCGGAAGCTTTGGTGGTGGACACGAATGTGCACCAGTTTAACCAGTTGGGCTGTGAAGCCCTAACGGTCTCGTAAGAGTTCAACGACCCCTCCAGAGCGTGGCCAGCGCTACAATGCGGAATTACTGAAATACTCTAGGAGCACCACCATGTCTACTTTCGTCATTGTCGCCGTCGCGGCCATCCTCCTCATTGCCATCCCAGCAGGCATGATGAGCCGGCGGATTCACAAGCGCACTGAAGACCACGACCCCGAGGCACGCCAAGCCGCGCTGGATTTCCAAAGAGATGTTGATAGAGGGCGGGCTGGCTTTTAAAACACAAAAGACCGGCACCCCAGAGCTAAAACTGGAGTGCCGGATGTGGCGGTGGCGGCGGGATTTGAACCCGCGGTTGGGGGTTACCCAACAATCGCTTTCGAGGCGATCACCTTCGGCCGCTCGGACACGCCACCGCGTTCCAGATTACGTCGAGTAACCCCGAGCGACAAAATCGCTGCCCACGCCAGGCGGCGGGACAGCGATTCAGCTACTTAAGGCTAGGAATTAGTCCTTGAGGTTTCCGATGACCTCGTTGGCCTTGTCCTTGACGCCCTCAACGGCGTCGGAAGCCTTCTGCTTGGCCTCAGAGGTGACCTGGTCGGCCTTGCCCTCGTTCTCCAGCTTCTCGTTGTCGCTTACGTTGCCAGCGGCTTCCTTAGCCTTGCCAACAAACTCGTCCTTCTTGTTCTCGAAATCACCCATGGTTTTCTCCTTACTCTCTACGTCTCTCACGTGGGACACCCAGCCTACACGCGAATCGGAAGGTGGATCCGAGACCACGTCCCAACTCAGGGCTACTCGCTGCTTCCGCGCAGACCCCCGAAGAAGCCTGTGAGCAGCTCCGCGCACTCTTCCTCCAGTACTCCACCGCGTACCTCCGGTACGTGCAGGGCGCCAGGGGCGCGCAATACCTCCACCAGCGAACCGCACGCCCCCATCTTCGGCTCAAAGGCACCAAAGACCACCGAGGACACCCGGGAAGCCTGAATCGCACCAGCGCACATCGCGCAGGGCTCCAAGGTGACGACCAGCTCGCAGCCTTCCAGCCGCCAGCCATCGCCATGCACGCGCACCGCCTGACGGATGGCTTCCACCTCTGCGTGCGCGGTGGGGTCATTCAGCTGTTCGCGGCGGTTAACGCCGGTGGCGAGTTCTTTACCGGAGGCGTCGTACAGCACGGCTCCTACCGGGATATCCCCCGCCGGCGTGGTGCGTGCGACCTCCAGGGCGCGACGCATGCGAGACTCCGCGCGGACCAGCCCCGCCGCTGGTTTAAGAATCATCCGAGTCGAGGCCGTCGATGAAATCCTCCAGCTCATCACCAAAGCCCAGCTCGCCGGCGATGCGCAGGAGCATATCGGAAGGCCAGTCCTCATCGTTATCGATGATGTAGCCCACCTGGTCCTCATCGAGGCCGAGGTCCGCGAAGATGTCGAAGTCACCGTCACCGTACGGGTCGGCGTCCTCCCACTCGTCTTCGTCCAAATCCGGGATATCGATATCGCGCAGGTCCAGGAAATCCGCGGCGAAATCGTCTTCGGAGGCATAGGTGGCGTCGGAAAGCAGCATGCGCACATCCCCCGGCACCGGGCGCACGACGACGAAATAATCATCCTCCACGCACAACAGCGCAAATGCCGCTCCCTCCGAACGCAGGTTGCGCACCGCCTTGATGGAGGTGTTGACGTCGGTGAAGTCATCCTTGAAGGGGCGAATCACCCACGCGCCTTCGGCGCTGGTGACGGTGATAGCAAAGGACAGATCGTCGTGGCTCATACCTCGTCAGATTAGTCGGATTGTGCGACAATTGTCACCGTGAGTTCTCAAGATGTTCAACGCCCCGTCTGCATTATCGGCCTCGGTCTCATTGGAGGTTCCCTCCTGCGAGACCTAGCTGCTGCACGCCATTCCGTGTACGGCTATAACCACTCGACTTCTGGTGCGCGAACGGCCATTAAGCAGGGCTATGACGTCACCGATGATCTGCCGGCTATCCTGCGCCGCGCCGAGGAGGACAATGCGCTCATCGTCATCGCGGTGCCCATGGATGCGGTTGCCTCGGTCCTCGACGCCATTCAGGAACACGCCCCGAGCTGCGGGCTGACGGATGTCGTCTCGGTCAAGGCCGAGGTTCGCCAGCTCATCGTGGAGCGCAACATGGAGTCACGCTACGTGGGCGGCCACCCCATGGCCGGCACCTCCAAGTCCGGTTGGGAGAACTCCCACACCGGGCTATTCAACCGCGCTGCTTGGGTTATCACCTACGACTACGCCGCCGAGTGCGACGCACGCGGCGAGCGCATCCCCGCCGAGTGGGAGAACATCTTTGCCGACGTTGTCCGCATGACCCAGATGGTTCACGCGGAAGCGGTTCCGGTACGCGTGGCAAATCACGATGCCGCGGTCGCCCGCATTTCACACCTGCCACACGTGCTGGCGGAGACCCTCGCGGTGGTCGGCGATAATGGCGGCATTCTGGCACAGTCCCTGGCGGCTGGCTCCTTCAAGGACGGAACCCGCGTGGCAGGAACACGCCCGGACCTGGTGCGCCAGATGTGCGAGACCAACTCGACGGCGCTGATCCAGGCCCTCGACGAGGCCCTCGAGTTGCTGCAGGATGCGCGCGACTCGCTGGCCTCGGAGCAGCCTTCCATCGCCGCGCTTGCCGACGCTGGCTTCCGCGCCCGTACCCGCATCGAAGCTCGATCCGGTGCCCGGAAGGAATCGGTCTCCCCGGTAAAGATCTCTTCTCGCCCGGTCTTGCGGCTGCATCCGGGTGCGCCGAACTGGGTGGCGCAGCTGCGCCAGACCGAGTCTTTGGGCGGGCGCATCGAGATTTTCTAACCGGCGGTGGCCTTCTAGGCCTGACCTTTACCCTAGGCAGGCGGTTTTCAACGGGCTCCCACACATGGTTCTCGTCACAAGGTTTGTTTGCCCCCAAACGAACCTTCTACCGGGTTAAAGATGGTTTACTTGCCCCCAAGGGAACCTTTTGACTGGAGACTTCTGAGTGAAGCCTTTTGCGTGCTGCTGGGCATGGGGCAGATAGCAAAAGGCATCTTGCAGATGGCGTCTGTCAAAAGGCGTTTTCTCGCCTGAAAACGCCTTTTGGGGCGTGCAGATGGCGTTTTCAGCCCCAAAGATGCCTTCTAGCGGATGCCTTTTGTGGGGTGCCATTTGGCGACGGTTTGTGGGGTGCCATCTAGCGACCGACCGTGGAGGAGTGTGCGCGGTGGCGGCGGGCTGTGAAGCGGCGTAGTGAGGTGGCATGGGGCGTCGGGCGGCGAAGTGCGGTGGCGGCGTGGGACGCTTAGTCGCGGAAGGTGTCGTCGCGACGTTTGCGAGCTTGGGACTCATCGCGGGTGATGCCGAGCAGCGGATAGCCGGCCAGGCCTGCCGCTAGGCCCACCGGCAACAACCACAGCATGCCGGAGGCCAACCACAAGACCACGCCGAGGATGGCACCGGCAATCAGACACGGAACGAGTTTCTCCTTCATGGAGAAACAGCCTAGTTGGTCCGCTTCCCAGCACCAGACTTGCGACTAATCAAACGCGAGAAGATGGCAATCGCAATGAGGCCAACTACCGCAGCAATGCCTGCTGGCCACGCGACGGGCGCGCTGACCTGCATCGTTGCCGGCGGTTTCGGGGAATTGTCGGCGTTGAGGACACCGTCGGTATCGCGGCCGCTGGTAACGTCTTCGATCCAATCGCGGACTTCGACCACGGACGTAATCGCCGCGGTCGGGGAAGGCAGATCCGGATCCGCGTTCGACGTTCCAGCCGTGGCCACGCCGACGAGGCGACCGTTGACAAAGAACGGACCACCTGAGTCGCCGCCTTGCATGCCCTCACCATTAAGGGACTTCACGTCCATGATGGCAGCGGCAATCATCGGGCCTACTCCCCCGAGTTCACCGGCCGGGATACTTTCCGCGCCGTCGGGTCCAACGGCGATCTCTGGCATGTCGCCGCCTTCCATCACCTGGGGCGCGTCGGATGCGTCGGGGGCGGGAGCGACCATTCCGCCGGGGGCAGGCACAGCCATGTCGCCAGGTGCCGCGGCGCCGGAATCGCCCGGCGCCACCGGTGTCATCTTCTCACCGGACTCGTCTGGGCTTGCCGGTGGGGTGCCACCCGACAGGAGTTCGCCTACTTCCATCTCAGCCATCGGCAGCTGGCCTTTGCGGGCCATGCGGGAGCTGCTGCTCCAGCCGTAGAAGTGGCCTTTCTCACCGGCGGTGGGGACAGCATCCGCGAGCTTGGCGGGCTTAACGCCCTTGACGGGCTCGGTCAGGTGCATGAGGCCGGCGTCGATAGTCGGCGAAACAGCCCATGAATCCACGTCATAGACACGGGTGTCCTTGCCCTGGCCAAAGCGTGCCTGCGAGCCCTCGTTGTTGACGGACTCCAAGCAGTGGCGGGCGGTCAGCACCCACTGCTCAGCCACCAGCGTGCCGGTGCAATCGCCGAAGTTACCAATCTTGCCCATACGCAGCGCAGCTACGGCAGCGCTTTCCTCCGAGTGAGGTGCGGTCTGTGCAAATTCCAAGGCCATGGCCGGTGCAGCGCCCAGCCCCACGACCACAGAGCTGGCCAGAACAGCAGTTATCTTTCGTGCCGCCATTACGCGGCCACCTCCTTGATTGCCCAAGCCACGACCCTCTCGGCCGGACCCTTTCCACAGAACTTCTTCCACAGCGCGCTCAACAGAAGGAACGCGAGCACAAAGCCCAGTGCCGCCGTGGTGTTGTGCAGCGAGACGTGTGCTTGCCAGTAGCGAGCTGTGAGAATGTGCAGGATATAGATGGTCAACGACATCGAGCCCAATGCTGCGAAGGGGAAAGCCAAGCGTGGTAGCTGACGGCCGATGATCAAACACAGGTGCAGCACCACCGCGGTGACTGCCACGGAGAGAAGGATTTCACCGAGCACACCCGTATGCCCGGTAAAGCGCAGCCAGCCGGGGATATCCGGGTTGAAGCGCTGCCACAGGCCAATACCGGTGACAACGGCAGCCACCGCGGTCGTGACGATCTGGGTGCGGGTGGGGCGGGTGAGGTAGACGTCGTAAAGCAGCATGCCTGCCACCATGTACGCCAGGAAAGCCACGAGGGGGTAGACCTGCGGGAGGGTGTACGGCGCGTAGAGCACCGTGGCGCCCGCGGTGGCCAGCGCGAAGAGCAGAACCTTCCACACGGTAGCCAGCGGTGGGACCCAAGCGGTAAGAGCCATTGCCGCGCCCATCACCACGAGAACGACCTGAATCTCACCGCCCACGGGCAGCAAGGCCACGCCGATGAGCATGACTATCAGGCCGCGAGCGACCAGCTTGAGGAAGACCCGCAGCGAGTAGTCGCGGGCAAGAATCATCATCGTGGTACCTGCAATGATGGCAAAGCCCGCCGCCGGCAACCCAGAGAGCACCACTTTGGTGCTCCACACCAGGTTGGCCATGTGCAGAATAATCATCCCGATGATGGCCAAGGAACGAGCAATATCAAGGCCCACTATTCGGGCGCGCGCTGACACCTATTCATCTCCTTGCAGTTGAAAACGTTGAAAGACCTCCCAGTGGCTCTGGCCGGTCTTCTAATTTGTGTTCGTTTTCAGCTCTGCGTTTCACTCAGCTCTGCGTGATATGCGTCTCAGCGGCTAAGGGCGATGGATTTCTCACCGCGCACAAGGTAAATGCGCTCAGGGGTTGCGGAGGCATCGGGGTCCACCATCACCGTTACTGGTCTTTGAAGAAAGCCAATGAGAACCCCGTCCGATTGCGGGCCAAAGCAGATATTGTCCGACATCAAATCCCACGTCATATCTATCTCACTAGCCTCGTTACTCTCAAAATGGAAACCGGCATTATCGCAGGAGAACTCCAAGTACTGGCCCCAAAAGTCCACGTAGAAGGACTCCGGCTGCTGTGCGGACTTCCACTCGGCATTCACCACAAACTCCAACTGCTGCGCATTGGCGGTGACCAAGCCTGCGGGCGTGCTAGTAATAATGTTGCGCTGTGAGGATCCAGCTTCCGCTATGTCCGAGCTCCCCGGCAGTTCCGAGGAGCCAACAAAAGAGAAGAGGGAGGAAATGAAAAGCAGGATAGCGGAGAGAATCGCTTGAATCATGGGCCAAAGTATAGCCCCAGGTGAAGGACCGGTGTTTGCAATCTGTTTGCACCGTGTTTGCACCCACTTCGGTTTACCTGGGATTACTCGGGCCTACTTTTAGGCGACCAAAACGCAAATAAACCCCCCAGGCTATCCGGCGTTTATACCGTTTGACCTGGGGGTTTAGGTGGTGCGCCCGGAGGGATTCGAACCCCCAACCTTCTGATCCGTAGTCAGATGCTCTATCCGTTGAGCTACGGGCGCAGTCCGTTGGTAAGCAGTGCGTGTGCTCTGCCGTGCAACGAGGAATAACTATACCTACGGTCTGAAAAACTAACAAATCAGCAGTTCACGACCATTTTTCACCTTGAGTTTCGAGCTTCCACTTTACCCACTGTTCACCTAACCGGTAGGAGCCTTGAGCTTAAAACGCACTCTGTCCCCGGCACCGAGTCATCGCTTCGGCGCCAGGGACAGAACTACCAGAAACTAGACCGCCAGGCCGAAGATGGGCACAGCCAACAGATAGACAGTCAGGGTGATGAGGAAGATGCCCAGGATGTTGAGGCCCAGACCACCCTTGATCATCTCACCAATCTTGACGTAGCCGGAGCCGTACGCGATGGCGTTCGGCGGAGTAGCAACCGGGAGCATGAACGCACAGGTCGCAGCCAGCGCCACCGGGATGGTGAGCAGCAGAACGTTGATGTCACCCTCCGCAGTCAGGCCAACACCCACGGCAACACCGCCCATGATCGGGATGAAGGTCGCGGCGGTCGCAGTGTTGGAGGTGATCTCCGTCAGGAAGAGCACGAGAGCGGCCACTGCGGCAACGATGAGAACAGTTGGTAGGACACTGAGTCCCTTGGCCATCTCACCAATCCACAGGGACAGACCGGACTTGTTGAACATGGCCGACAGCGACAGGCCACCGCCGAAAAGAAGGAGCACGTCCCACGGCATCTCGTTGGCGGTCTCCCAGTCTAGAAGGCGAATGCGGCGCTGGTTATCCGCAGGCAGGATGAACAGCAGGATGCCGGCCGCGATGCCCACGATGGCATCGTCGTAGTTCTCGAATTCCTTGAGCACGAGCGGCAGGGTCACCCACGCCGCCGCAGCGAACAAGAAGATAATGCCCGTCATGATCTGGGGACGGGTCCAGGGGCCGAGGGCCTTAATTTCATCGTCGATAAGCTCGCGACCGCCCGGAATTTCGGTCATCTCCGGCTTGAAGACGGTGATGAGCAAAAGCCATGCGATGATCAAGAAGATTGCAGCCAGCGGCACACCAACGGCCATCCAGCGACCAAAGCCCAGGGTCACGTCCCAGGTGTCCGCCATGTAAGCATTGAGGAAGGCATTCGGCGGAGTACCAATAAGGGTTCCCAGCGAACCGATAGATGCAGAGTATGCGATACCCAGCATGAGAGCGGTGGCGAACTTCTTCTGCTTATCCCAGCCGCCGACGGTCTCCGCGGTCAGCGCCAGCACCGAGGTACCAATCGGCAGCATGACCACAGCGGTTGCGGTGTTAGACACCCACATCGACAAAAAGCCAGTAGCGAGCATGAAGCCCAAAATCAGGCGCTTCGGCGAGGTACCGATCAACTTCACCACATACAGCGCGAGGCGGCGGTGAAGGTTCCAACGCTGCAGGGACAGTGCGATGAGGAAGCCACCCATGAACAGGAAGATGGTCGCGGACGCATACGGCGCGCCGACTTCCTTGATGGCCCCTACGCCCGCCAGCGGGAAGATGACCAAGGGCAAGAGCGCGGTAGCGGCCAGCGGGATGGCCTCCGTCATCCACCACACGCCCATGAGAATGGTCACGGCCGCCACGGCACGCAGCGCACTCTGGGTGTATTCAACATCATCCTTGGCGCCGGGTGATTGCAACACCGTGTCGACGGCGTTACTAGGGAAGAGAAACCACACAAGTGCGGCGAGGACGAGTCCGACGATAAGGCCAATGGCCATGCGCCGCCATTCGCGTGTATCGACGCCGCGGTCGTCTTCACCCTCCGTGTGTGCGGTTGAGACGTGCGTTTGTGGGGTAGTCATGTGCCCCTCCTTTTCCTGGTTAACCAGCCCCCATTCAGTTGAGAGAGTTATTAAGATCACTGAATGGGCCTACACGTTCAGGCTATCGAGACCACAGACAGCCAACAAACACTTTCGCCCCATTACCCCCACTAAGGCCACAGATTCACCCCTGTTAGCAAAATCTTTCGCAGACTAGCTGCAAAGAATGCTCACCAATGTGTGGGCAGTCCGCAGCCAATTCCCCTCCCCCAGATCCCCAGACCTCGATCCCGCAACCTGCAGGTGGGCGTCGCCAAGCGCTTGCCGACGCCCAACCACCCACCAGGGGGTTGCGGGATCGAGGTCTGGGGGTTTGGCCCTGAATGCTGCTCAGCGCGCGCGAGCTGCTCGAATGCGCTAAAAGTAAGCCATGAACAACCTAGGCATCTTTCACTACATAGACACCCACATGGTCGATCTGCGCACGCTCACCAACGACGACCCCCGATGGGGAAAAATTCACGCAAGGAAATTCCATAAGCTCGCGTGGCGCTATGTCATTCCCCTGCACCGATGGCTGCACTTGAAACCCTGGGAGCGAGAAACCGCAGAGGTTTATGCCCATGCGCGTGCCGCACCGCGGGCAACTCTCCTGGGCAAAGCGGCTGCTCGCATCCATGGCATCCCTACGCTCACAACGCCGAGCGAGTATTTCGCGACAGTCCCCTCCAACTCCGTTCCCCAAAGGTCCAAGCGCCAATACTTCCGTTACAAGCAGACAAAGCTCAACAATCAAGTCACAGAAGTCCACGGGATCCGGGTTACGTCCCTGGCACGCACAGCGATCGACATCGCGCGTTTCGATGGCTTCGTCGAAGGTCTCGTCGCCGCAGACTACGTACGGTCACGCCGGGTATCAAAGGACACCCTCAACTGGGTTCTTGGCAACATGGGTCGCGTGAAAGGAGTCGCGGATGCCCGGCGGGCCGTGGAGCACAGCGTCAACAGCTCCGAATCTCCCTGGGAGTCTTATGCGCGGGCGCTTATTCTTGACGCGGGCCTTCCCGCGGTTCGCAGCCTGCGCGCCCAATACCGGGTCAATCAGTACTACGCCGACCTCGCGATTAATGGCTGGCTGCTCATTGAAATCGACGGCAATGTGAAATACGAGAACGAGCTGGAAGAGGTAATTCGAGCCGAACACCAACGCCAAAAGGCACTCCTCAACCAAGGCTTTGTCGTCTTACGCTTCTCACCCCAAGAATTGCGCGAAGCTCCAAAAGACTTTATCGCCACCATCGCGCGGCACTTAGCCGCAGGCCCGCGAAACTTCCGCTAGATCCCCAGACCTCGATCCCGCAACTCCCTGGTCGGCGGTGGGGCGTCGGCAAGCGCTTGGCGACGCCCACCTGCAGGTTGCGGGTTCGAGGTCTGGGGGTTTGCGGTTGTGGAAGTCCAAACCGAGCTACCACAGCGCAAAAAAGGCAACTGCCCCGAGAATCATCGTTCCAAGTGTCACGGCGGCAAGAGCCGGGGCACCGGGCAGGGCGGGCGATTGGGCCCGAGCCAGGATCTCGTCAACATGGCGGAGCTTGGCGGTGGCCAACCACAGCACCACGGCCACCACTACCCCTACAATCAGGGCGGCCCATGGCGCAACGGAACGAACGACCAGCAAACCCGCGATGAGGCCGGCTAGACCCGTGCGCTGCCAGGCTAAGCGGGTGCGCTCGGGTTGGAGGCCGGGATCAAAAAGCTCGCTCACGCTAGCAGCTCGCCCACCAGAATCATCAGGCCGATGATGATCACCACACCAACAATCAACGCCAACGCTGGGCTAGCCGGGAGCGGACGCCCATGGCGCATCGCTCGTTCCGAAGCACCCCAGTGAAACCATGCCACCGCCGGCAGGATGATGGCCACGATCAGCATGATGACGGAAACGACGCGAGTCAGCGTGGTGTTCAGCGGCAGCTCGAAGGTCTCCAGAGCCACACCACCGGCGATAAAGGCTAAGGACGTGCGGATCCACGCCAAAAAGGTGCGCTCATTAGCCATGCTGAAGCGCGGGTCGGGTTCCTCCCCTGTTCCATACACCGAGCCCGGAAAACGTGCCTTCGTCATACGCGCCACTGTAGCGCCCCGCTCCTCGCTCCACAGTGCGAGGCACCCCAAGCACCGCGCTTAGGACTGCGAGAAGGCCTCAAGATCCGCTGGGCTACCGGCGACGACGATGAGGTCGCGGTGGGTGAGCTCGGTGCCGTCGACAAGCGGGCGCCACTGGCCAGGCCCCTCACAGCGTGAGATGAGCTGAACGTTGTGCTCTTCCCACACCTGGTGCAGGTTGAGCGGACGCTTGCTTATCGACGCCGGCGGGGTCATCGCCGTCACACCATAGTCGGTGGCGATCTCCGCAAAGTCCTCGAAGCGCCCGCCCAACAGGTGCGCCACGCGGCGGCCCGTATCGCGCTCTGGGCGGATCACGTGGTGCACTCCCAATTGGCGCAGGATACGGGCGTGCGCATCCGAATCTGCCTTGGCCCAGATATCGCCTACCCCCAGTTCCACCAAGTTCGAGGCGGTGAGGATGGAATCTTCCAAATCGGAGCCGATGGCCACGACCACGCGTTCCACTTCATCAACGCCCAGCTGGCGGAGGGCCTCGGCGTCGGTCGTATCCGCGGTCACGGCCTCGGTGAGGTACGCGGCGTGCTCGCGCACGTGCTTCTCCTCGGCATCGATGCCAAGAACCTCCACGCCATGCTCCATCAATTCACGGGCCAGGGAAGAACCGAACCGCCCCATGCCAATGACGACGACCGGCGGAATATTGATGGAAGACTTCTCACGCCGCAGGGCGCTGAACATGTTAGCCAATGAACGGCCTTTCTTCTGGGTAGCGGTAGCGCAGGCTAATAGTCCGGGCGGCCAGTGCCGCCACGAAGGTGGTGGGGCCTACGCGGCCAACGTACATGATGAGACACAGCATGAGCTGTGATGGTGCGGACAAACTTGCGGTAATACCCGTGGACAAACCCACGGTGGCGAAGGCGGACATGACTTCGAAAGTGACCTGGTCCGCGGTGAACTCGGGGTCCCAGATGCGCAGCGTTGCCACGCCTACAGCAACAACGATCATTCCGGCGGCGGTCAGCGCGAGGGCCTGGCGGAAGGTGGACAGCGGCAGGCGACGGTGCCCGATGGAGGTGTCTTCCCGGCCCAAGAATTCAGAGATCATCGCCGCGCCCAGAACGCATGCGGTCGTCACCTTGATGCCACCCGCCGTACCGGCGGAGCCGCCGCCGATGAACATCAGGATATCCGTGACCATCAGCGTCAACGGATGCGCTTCCCCGTAGTCAATGGCGTTGAAACCGGCCGTGCGGGGCGACGCACTCATGAAAAAAGCGTTAGTGAGCTTCTGTCCCAGCGGCATCCCGTGTAGTACCCCAGAGTTTTCTGCGAGGAAGAAAACAACGGTGCCGCTAAGCAACAAAAACGCTGTGGCACCCAGCGTCATCCGGGCGGTCATGGACATGCGGTGAATGCGTGGCGTGCCACCACGCCAGCGTGTTAGCCGTGCGCGGGCCCGTCGCACGAACTCCGCCAGCATGGGATAGCCCAAGCCACCCGTAATCAGGGCGCAGGCGAGGGGCAACAGGATCCAAGCATCGGCGGCAAAGGAAACGACGCTATCGGAATAGGTACTGAACCCGGCGTTGTTGAAGGCCGAAATAGCGTGGAAGATGCCTTCCCACACCGCGCGTCCTGGTGCTACTCCGTGTTCGGTGGCTAAACGCACGCCGATAAATACGGCAACGATGGCCTCGCAGATCAGAGTCATCACCAAGGTAAGCAGCAAGGCGCGGCGAATTCCGCCAGAGACCACGGCGCGGCCCTCCGCAGCACTAGTTCTGCGAGCTTTGAAGCTGATGCGTCCGGTCAGAAGCATGCCCGATAACGACGCCAAACTCATGATGCCGAGGCCGCCCAGCTGGATGAGCGTAATAATGACCACTTGGCCGAAGGGCGTCCAGTAAGTTCCGGTGTCCTCCACCACGAGACCCGTCAAAGAGACTGCCGAGGTAGCCGTAAAAAGTGCCGGCAAGAACGGAGTCCACTGTGGAACGTTGGCGGAAATCGGCAGCATAAGAAGCACCGTTCCCACGAGGATAAGCAGAATAAAGCCCGCGGCGGTGAGCCGAGCTGGGCCCAGGAAATGACCGCGTTTCACAGCGCTTCAGCTTACCGCTGGGTGCCGTTTCACGGGACCCCACTAACCTGTGAGTATCTCCAGAGTTTTATGTAAATAGCATCGGCTGCACCGTGCGGTAAGCACTACATCAGCTTGGTCTTCTCCAAGGTCTCCACCCAGCCATTGGTGAACTTCTCCAGCGGCTTGTGGAAGACCACGCCCAACACGAGCATCGGTACGGCAAAGAGCAAGAGGGCAAGCAGCGACAGCCAGAAGTCACCGTGGTAGGTTCCGGCGATGGCCGCGCGGAAGGCGCGGATGGTGTAGGTCGCTGGCAACCAGGGGCTAATGTTCTGGAACCACTCCGGAAGCACCGGCAATGGGTAAGCACCGCCCGAAGAAGAGACCTGGATGACCAGCATGAGCACCGCTAGCGCCTTGCCCGCGTTGGCAAACGACACCACAAAGGTGTAGCAAATCAGCATAAAGATGAGCGAGCTTACCCAGCCTGCCAGCAGCATGAGGATCGGGTGCGCGGGCTCGATGCCTACGAAGAAGATGAGGCCCAGGATGAGCATCGTCGACTGCACGAGGCCGACCGCCGCGAAAATACCGAAGCGCCCGAAGAAGCGCTGCATCGGCGAATACTTGTCCTTATCCACAACATCCGTGCGCACGCTCACTGCGGTCAGCAGCGCACCCACCCACAGCGCCAGGGCGGTGTACATGGGCGTCATGCCGGCGCCGAAGCTCTTGACCGGGTAGACCGCTTGCCTGTCGACGTCCACTGGGGCCGCAATCGCACGCGCCAAGGCGTCCGGATCTGAACCAATAAGGTCCGCGAGTTTCTTCAGATCCCCGGATTCCGCAGCGGAATCGATGTCCTTCTTTAGATCACCAAACTTATTGGCCTTGTCCTGCAAGCCAGAGGCCAGCTTCTGTACCGCATCCCGGGCATCCGTCAAGGAAGAGGAATCAATGGTGACGGGAGTCTTCGCGGTATCCAGATCCGCGCTTACCTGGCCCAGGGAATCCTGCAGCGCGCGCAAGGATTCACGCAGACCGGAGGTGGAGATTCCCTCCACTGCCTTCTTGGCATCATCGAGGCTGGAGAGATCCGGCTTCGTAGGTTCGGGTGCGTTGGCGGCGGCCGTAAGGCGCGCGTGAAGGGCACGCTCGGCGTCGATAGCGTCCTCGATCCGGCTGAGCGCTTTCTCCTTATCCCCTACGGGAATCGGGAGGGCCTCAATGTGGCCATGCAGGTTCTGGTACTGCGCAATGGTGCCTTCTACCTGGCCGGCCAAGGTGTTGAGCGCGGCGACGCGGTCGGCGCGGGAGACGGAGGCATCGTCGAAAAGCGCATCAATGCGTTGGCGCATCACATCATAACTGGCGCTGGTGGCATCGAGGGATTGTTGCAGCGCATCCGTCGAAACATTGAGTGAGGAGGACTGGACCTCCGGCAGCTCCAGGTCCGCCGAGTCCGCAATGCGCTGGGCGCTTTCCATGAGCGGAACCGCGGTATCCACAAGTCCAGCCAAGGAACGCGCGGTACGTGCCGCCATATCCAGCTGGGTCTGCACACCATCCGCGCGCGCCTGCATCCGGTCCAACACGGCCTTGGTATCGCCCTGGCTCAAGAAGTCGGAGAGTGAGGTAACCAGGTCGAAGGAAACATCGCCGACCGTCGTGGTGAAGGCCTCGGCCACCTGCGCCGACACGCCCTCTGCACCCTGACCTGTAATCTTCGGCGCCAGCGCATTCTTCTTTTCATTCATATAGAAGGACAAATCCGCAGGCTGGGAACCATCCGTGTAGAAGTTCATCATGTCGGTACTGAAATCTTCCGGAAGCACGATGGCTGCGTAATACTCACCGGACTTGGTACCTTCTATCGCCTCATCGGAGGTGGTCACAACCCAATCCAGCTGCTCGTTTGCACGTAGCTCATTGAGCACCTGGTCGCCGACGTTGATGGGCACCGGCAACAGATCGCTTTTGTAGCCGGTGTCCTTGCTGGCCACCGCCACCTTGAGCTGGCTGGTGTTATCGAAGGGATTCCAGCTGGCCAGAACGTTAAACCAGGTGAACAGCATCGGGATAACGACGAGGCCCACGAGCATCACCGCGCTCATCACGTTGCGGCATGCGGTGCGCATGTCATTCAGAAAAAGATCGAGTGTTCCACGCATTAGTTATCCCCCTCCGTGGACTCCGCGCCAATGCGCGCTGGATGTTTGATGTCATCCTCATCCAACGTCACCAGCTCTGCGGACTGCTTCAGGCTAATGCGCAGGTACTCCAGGGTGACCGCGGCGATAATGATGAGGAAGCACCATGCCGTCCAAATAGCCAGAAGCAGCGGCTTCTGGTCGGGCAAGAGACCCGAGACGACGATGAGGATCACCACTCCGATAACACCGGCGATGCCCACCAGCTTGAGCCAATAGCCCCAGTTGTGCGCGCGGCGGTCCAGATCCTTCTTCAGGCCACTGCGGCTATCCAGCGCCTGGATGACGTCCGCGATGCGGTAGCCGGAGCCCACAACCTGCACGTTTTCATAGTCAAAGAGCTCAGTGTCCCGCAGCTCGCGGTTGAAGATGACATTGAAGTGCGCCAACGCCTTACGCAGCAGCAGGCCGAAGACGAAGAACAGAATGAACATGAAGGCGAGCACGGCCATGTTCTTGAAATAGTGGTTGCCGTAGAACCCACCGATGGTTTCGCGCATGGCATCGATGCCGTACGTGAATGGCAGTAGTGGGTAGATGGTGTGGAAGAAGTTGGGCAAAAGCTCAATCGGGTACAGGCCCGAAGCACCCGGAATCTGGATAATGACAAAGACCACGCAGAGGCCACGCCCCAGGTGTCCCAGGGATGAGGACAGTGCGTAAATAATGCTCAAGTAGGCCAGTCCCACGAGTATGCCTGTCAGGACGAAAGCCGGCGCATTCACGGTCTGCACGCCAATGAGCAGGTCACCGACGGTCACCGTGATGGCCTGGACGATGACCATCAAGGCCATGAGGAGGAAGCGGCCCAAGTAGGCCTGGCCCACTGTGACGCGGTCGAAGCCTTCCTTATCCACCTCGACCCGGAAGATCACCATGAGGACGAAGGCACCAATCCACAGGGAGAGGTTGGTAAACAGCGCCGCCATGGCGGAGCCGTAGCTGTCCACCGGGTACACGGTTTCGGTCTTCAGCTCGATGGGTTCGGCAAAGAACCTACCGATTTCTTCCGCATCCAGCCCGGTGACATCTTGAACGACCTTGGAGTTCATTGCGGCTCGCAGCGAGCCCACATCACCCTGCATCGCGCGCAAACTGTCCTGCAGGGCAAGGAGGTTGGCATCGAAATCGGACAAGGTGTCCTTCGTGGCACGCAGCTGCTGGGCCACACCATCTAGGAGACCGTCTGCCTCCTGCATGGTGCCCTTCTGGGCTTCCAGGGTGGAGCTCAAAGCGCTCGCCATGGAGCTCAGGTTGCTCATGGCACGGTTGATTTCGGGCACGGCGGACGTCACGGTATCGCGCAGCGTCTGCGAGGTGGCCTTGGTATCGGCCGCCGCCTGATTAATGGCCTCCGCGCTAGCCTGCACATTATCCGCCGCGGCCTGCGTATCCTTGCTCAGCGCACTGAGGTTTCCCACCAACTGGCGGTTGGATTCATTACCCTCATCAAGGCGCTGGATGGCGTCATCAATTTCCTTAGCCACCTGTGGTGACAGCGTTGCGGAATCGCGCAGGGCTTTAAGCTGCGCAATCGATTCTGCGCTCGCATCAATGGCGGTATTAGCCCGCTGCGTGGCGTAATCGAAGCGGTCACCGGCCTGGTTCAGGCCAGCGGTGACATCAGCGATGGATTCCTGCGCCTGGGCGGTGCCGTCCGCCACCGCAGTCGCACCGTTGACGAAGGCGCCGGTGGTCTGGTCGGTGAAGTCCCCAATACCACCTTGGGCCTGCTCGACCAGGGAGGAGACCTCGGCGAGGGCGGTTTGGGCGTCGCCCAGCGCAGCACTCACATTGGCCACCGTAGACTTAGCTCCCAACGTGGAGTCAGCAGCGGCGTCAAGCTTTCCCTGGATCCGCGCGAGGTTCTCGCGGTTGCCGTCAATCTCCTGCGCGGTCTCCCCAAAAGAGGAGCTGGTGTTGTTCATCGCGCGCGTGACTTTTCGCTCAAAGTCGGTACCGGTGTCCTTGACGTTCTCCGCAGCGACGGTGGCCACCTGCTCCTTAAAGGCCGCCGTGATCTGCTTGTCCAGACCATTGGCACCGGTATCCGTGATCTTGACGGCGATGGCGTTGTTCTTCTCGTTGACGCGGTAGACCAGCTGCGGCTGCGTGAACTTCCCGTCGAGCATGCTCACGAGGTTCTCACTGAAGTCCTCCGGAATCGTCACCGAGGCATACACGTCTCCCTCTAAAAGGGCTTTCTCGGCTTCGTCGCGCTCAAGGAATTGCCAGCCTATCTGGTCATTCTTTTTCAGTTTCTCAATGACCTCGCTGCCGACATCAATGTCCCCAGTGAGCTCATTGTTAGCACCCTTGTCCTCGTTGACCACGGCC
Source organism: Corynebacterium sp. HMSC05D03 (assembly GCF_001807205.1). Lineage (NCBI taxonomy): Bacteria > Bacillati > Actinomycetota > Actinomycetes > Mycobacteriales > Corynebacteriaceae > Corynebacterium > Corynebacterium sp. HMSC05D03. The sequence goes on from NZ_KV788168.1 coordinate 81,114, forward strand.
ACCTTAATGTTGTTGGTATGGCCATAAGGGTCACGAAAAGCCGCGATGTTCACCCATGAATACAACGCGGGGGTGATGATGAGTCCGATGAGGATGATCCACGCCCTGGGGACGCGGCCAAGCCTGGCTACATCTCTGATAAAAATCTTCCAACTTTGGCGCACTGAAGGCAGTGTACCCGTTGAAGCTTCGAGTCTCTAACCTGCCGAAACCCATAACGTAATTTCCATGATTAACAATTAAAGGTTGATATGGTTTGCTAAAACAAAACCCTTGCCCACACCCCGCCAACTTGTATTGATAAACAAATTTTTCTAGCACTTTCACTACCCACTACAATCGGCGGCCATGATTGAAGTCGCAGCCGTCGTCATCCGCGACCCGCAAGGCCACGTGCTTACCGTGCGCAAGAAGTCCTCCAGCAAATACCAGCTGCCCGGCGGCAAGCCTGAGGCGGGCGAAGCGCTTGTCGACGCCGCCCTGCGCGAGGTCGCCGAAGAAGTAGGCCTCACCCTCGACGCCGAGAGCCTCAACGAACTCGGCACCTTCGACGCCCCCGCCGCCAACGAACCAGGCGAGGTCGTCGTCGGCACCATCTTCACCTGCACCCGCACGGTCACCGCCGACGAACCCCATGCGGCCGCCGAAATCGGCGACACCGCCTGGGTCAACCCAGCGGCCCCCGACCGCGAGCTTGCGCACCTGTTGCGTGACCGCGTCTTCCCCGCGCTGACCTAGTTGCAATCACCAACACTCTGACGCCATTGACCCTGAAACTGTCAAGCGCTACTCTTTGAACATGTTCACTGAACACGTTCACTCATCACGCTCGGCCGCCAAAGCTGGCACCGACAGCAAGGTCCTAGCCACCGCCTATGACCTCTTCCTCACTCAGGGCTACGCCACCACCAGCATCCGGACTATCGCATCCGAAGCTGGCGTCAGCGTGGGAACCGTCATGGGAGTCGGCGACAAACAAACGCTGCTCATCCACACCATTGGCCAACGCATTTCAGAACTCCACGACGACATCCGGGGACAATCCGATAGCCTCCTCGACGTCCTCGAACCATTCCTGCAGATGTTCACCGGCCACGATGAACTCTCCCGCGCGTTCGGCGCGGCGCTCATCCAACAAGGCAACCAAGGTAAGGCACTCACCGCGCTCAAAGCGCTCCTAACCGATGAAATCGCCCTGCGCCTTGGCTCCAGACTCAACAGCGACGATGCGGCCGAGTACTCCAACCTGCTGTACAACGTCTACCTCGGCTTACTCATTGGCTGGGCCGCCGGAATCTACGACACCGAGCACCTCACATCCCAAGCCGCCTCATCGATCGAACGCCTCAACACCGCATTCGGAGTAACCCAATGATCCTAGAATCCTCCCCCGCTTGGCCCTCCCTACTACTAGCAGCCATTCTGCTTGGCGACGCCGCCCTCTCCCTCAAACCAGTCCCCTTCATCGAAGCCTGCCTCAGCGGCGTCAAACTCCCCAAGGACTGGTGGTGGGCGCTCATTGTCATCAAGTGCCTCGCCGCCGCAGGACTCATTGCCGGCCTCTGGTTCCCCGGCGTAGGAATCGCAGCCATGGTTGGCGTCATCGCCTATTTCTGCGCGGCCGCAGCAGCCCATGCCCACGCCCACTTCCTCGGTAGCGCATTCTGGATTAACTGCTTAGGCATGCTCGCGCTCTCAATCGGCGTGCTCACCCTGACGCTCGCACTGAATTAAGACACCAGTCAACCCTTCACGGCTTCCTGAAGGCAGATACATCATTTCACCTCTTGATTGATGACTTGATGCTTTCTACCCTAAAGGTATGCGTACCACTATAAACCTCCCCCCGAAACTCCTTGAAGAAACGAAGGTCCAAGCCAAAGCCAACAATGTCACTTTGAGCTCATACGTCGAAGAGGCGGTCCGCGCTGCCCTCAAGAAGGAATCCCACATCAGTACCGAAGACACCCCCGTTAACCTGCCCTCCTTCGATTGCGGCGGACCGGCTCTAGTTGATCTCAGCGACAAAGAAGCTGTGTGGGCGGTGCTCGATGATCATTCCTGATGTCAACATTCTCGTTTATGCCTTCCACTCCGCTGCACCGCAACATAAACCCGCTCAACAATGGTTAAGTAGTGCTCTAAATCGACATGAAACAATTGGACTCCTGGATGTTGTGGCAACGGGCTTTCTTCGAGTCATGACGAACCACAAGCTTTTTCACAAACCACTTACCGCCCAGCAAGCGCTGACTGCACTCAATACCATTTTAGAAGCCCCAAACGGCACCCTTTTAAGCTCCAGCCCAGGAACCTGGACAACCTTCACTGAATTGGCGCGCTTGCACAAACTTAAAGCCAGCGACATCCCCGATGCCTGGATAGCTGCGGCCGTAATAGAAGAAGAAGCAACCCTACTGAGCCAAGATCAGGGCTTTGCCCGCTACCGAGATCTGCGCTGGCACCCGCTTCCAGAATGACAACAACAAAACGCAGAACCCGAGCCACCGGTGAAACGATGACTCGGGTTCTGTAGTTTGCGGAGACGAGAGGATTTGAACCTCCGGACCTACGCAAGTAAGTCAACTCCTTAGCAGGGAGCCCCATTCGGCCGCTCTGGCACGTCTCCAGCGATTCGCAATGAATCGTCCATCACTCTACCTGAGCGCTTCCCCTATGGACAAAATGGGGCTTCCCTATTCTTTCCCTGAAGCGCCGCATGCAGCTTGAGGGCAACGTAAAGAGCCGCGCAACGCCAGCCATCATCGAGCACGCCGGGCCCGAGAATCTCACGCACGCGGTCTAGGCGGTAGTGCAGTGTAGCGCGGTGGATGTAGAGCGCATTAGCGGTAGCAGAGACATTGCGGGAATGCTCAAAATAGGTCAGCAGGGTGTGCCAGTAGGAGTTGCGGGGGTCGTCGAGAAGCACCGCGGCATCCGGGCTCATCTCCGCCACCGTTGCTGAGGTCAGCTCCCATCCGCGCAGCAGGCGCCACGCGCCCGCCTCCTCCCAGCGCAGCGAGTCCTGGCCGCAGAGTTTGGCCACGTCCGCCATCAGTCGCGCCTGCGGGGCCGTCGGCGCCGAGCCGCGGGCCACTACCTCGGCGCCGGCGACGAGCGACGCACTCTGTAGCTCCTCCATAAGGGCCTCGGTGTCCTTGTCATCGCGACGGCACTCGACAAGCACGAGGGAATCATGAGAGTCCGCGACCAAGAAGGGCCGGCGCACCAGCGGGCGGGCAAGTTCCACGGCCACCGCGCGCTGATCGCCTTCCACCAGCACGCGATGCACGGTCAGCTCGCCATCAGAGGGCAAAAGATCGCGCTCACGCGCCCCGGCCAGCGCGGCAGGATCACCGGTAAGCACCTCGCGGGCCAGCTCACCGAGCTGTTGGGCGCGGGCGGCGAGGGGCGCATCGCGTTCGTCGATAAGCCTGGCCAGGGGCGCAAGCAACGAATCCAGGCGGACCAAGGGGGCATCACCCAGCGCGGGCTCATCAATAATCCAGAGGTAGCCCACGAGCCGATCCTCGTGGCGCAAGGGGATGACCACGCGGGGCAGCATGTCATAGCGCGGGTTGGCGGGCAGGCGCACCGGCAACACAGCCTCTTGAATACCGAAGCTCAACATCCACGGGATCGGCTCTGGGGGCGGGGTGCGGTTAAGAATAGAGGCCGCACGGTTCTTATCGATGGCACCAATCTGGGCACTGGCGGCAATCACCGCGATGGCGGGGGTAGTCACCTCGACGGAGCGCTGCAGGATCTGGGCGCATTCGTCGACGATATCCTGAATGCTCGTCAGCTGCGGGGGTGTCACTTTTGACATATGTCAAAGATACTTCCGAATATTGTCTAGTGACAAACAAAACTGTGGTGCGCAATAATCTCCTACAGTTCAATGACTCACGTCACAGATATACGTTCATGAAGGGCGTCTACATGACCACAACCAACAATTCCGTCAGAACACAGGACGTTGTCGCCAGCGACAACGCCAGTACAGACGACGGCCTGCAGCGCGGCATGAAGTCGCGCCATCTGCAGATGATCGCTTTTGGCTCGTGCATCGGCACGGGCCTCTTCTTAGGCTCGGGCGCCTCCATCCAGGAGGCCGGTCCAGGTGTTATCGCCGCCTATGCCATCGGCGGTTTCATCATCTTCCTCATCATGCGCATGCTCGGTGAGATGGCCGTGGAGCACCCCGTCGCCGGCTCTTTTAGCGCCTACGCCCGCGAATACATCGGCCCCATCGCCGGCTTTGTCACTGGTTGGAACTGGTGGTTTACCACCATCGTTGTCGGCATGGTGGAGCTTACCGCCGCTGGCACCATCATGGATTTCTGGTTCCCCGGCATCCCGCACTGGCTCACCGCTCTCGTCGCTCTCGTCATCGTCACCGCCATCAACCTGGTGCACGTCGGCGCCTTCGCCGAGGCAGAATTCTGGCTTTCGCTCATCAAGGTTGCCGCGCTCATCCTCATGATCGTCGTCGGCGCGGCCATCATCTTTGGCCTCACCCCGGAGCCGGCCCTGGGCTTAAGCAATATCACCGAGCACGGCGGTTTCTTCCCCAACGGTGCCTCCGGTGTGCTCTTTTCCCTCGTCGCTGTTATTTTCTCCTTCGGCGGCATCATCTCCATCGGTACCGCCGCGGGCGAGGCGCAGGATCCCGCTAAAAGCCTGCCCAAGGCCATCAACAACGTGATCTGGCGCATCCTCATTTTCTACGTCGGCGGCATCGGCATCATCGTGCTGCTCGCTCCGTGGAACGAACTCGATACTTCCACCTCACCCTTCGTACGCGCGCTGAGCACCCTAGGTATCACGGCTGCCGCCACGGGCCTCAACCTCATCGTGCTCGTCGCCGCCGTCTCCGTGTTCAACACCATGACCTTCTCCGGCGCGCGCATGTTGCGGGATCTCTCCCGCGGCGGCCAAGCTCCGCCCTTCTTCAACTCCGTCAGCGCTAAGGGCGTGCCGGTTCGCGCCCTGCTCTTCAACTCCCTGCTCATGGGTTCTGCCGTGCTGCTTAATTTCCTCTTCGAGGGCAAGATCCTGATTGTTCTCCTCGCCATCATCGTTGGCGCGGAGCTCATCTCCTGGTCCGCCATCGCCGTAGCACACCTGAACTTCCGCAAACGCTGCCCGGATGCTGCTTTCCGCGCGCCCCTCTACCCCATCGCTAACTACCTGTGCTTGGCCTTCTTCGCCCTCGTCATCGCTTTGATGTTCATGCTGCCGGACTACCGCACCGGTGCCATTGTCCTACCCTGTTGGATTGTGACCTTGGCACTCATCTGGCTGGGGAAGAAGCGCCACGACGCACGAAACACATAGAAAGGACCCTCTCATGCAGACCACCATTGGTGATTTCATCCTGGACCGCCTCAAGGCCATCGGTATTACTGAAATCATCGGCGTGCCCGGTGATTTCAACCTGAGCTTCCTCGAGCAGATCGAGGCCTCCGAGGGCATCCGCTTCGTCGGCGCCTGCAACGAGCTCAACGCCGCCTATGCCGCTGACGGCTACGCCCGCCAACGCGGCGTGGGCTGCCTGCTCACCACCTATGGCGTGGGCGAGCTTTCCGCGCTCAACGGCATTGCGGGCGCACGTGCCGAGCACGTCCCGCTGGTGTCGTTGGCAGGCGCGCCGCCGCAGTATGCGACCGAATTCCGCTGGAACCTGCACCACTCGCTTGCCGACGGCGACTTTGCCAACATGCTCGATTCCTTCGCGCCCTTCACCGAAGTGGCCACGCGCGTGTCCCCCATGAACGTGGTCGAGGAATTCGACCGCGCCCTGCACACCTGCCTGCGCGAGAAGCGCCCGGTGCACATCCAGATTCCTTCCGATATCACGCACCTGACCATCGAGGTCCCCGACGAGCCTTTCTCCACCGAACTCGCCCCCTCCGATCCGGAGCGCCTGAACGCTGCCGCGGACTACGTGCTGGAGCACTTGGCGAAGGCCAAAGACCCGATCATCCTCATCGATCAGGACACCAACCGCCACGGTTTCACGGAGAAGCTCCGCGCCATCATCGACAAGGCCCAGCTGCCTTACTCCCAGCTTTCCTCCGGCAAGGCCATCCTGTCTGAGCGCCACCCGCTGTTCATCGGCACCTATAACGGTGCGGCCTCCGCACCAGGCGTGCAGGAACGCATCGAAAAATCCGACTTCCTGGTCACCACGAACCCGCGCTTCATCGAGGTCAACTCCGGCTCCTTCACCCACAACCTGGCCGATGCCCGCGTCTATAACTTCGGCGACCAGCACCTCAACGCCGACGGCGAGTTCTTCGTGGGCATCAATACGCTGGAGCTTCTCGACGTCCTCCTCGACCGCATCCAGGAAGCCGAGGCGTCGCCAAGCGCGGCCTTCGAACCCGAGCCCTTCGAGCCGAACCCGGATGCCCCGCTGACCCAGGAGCGCATCTGGCCGCAGATGCTCGGCTTCATCCAGGACGATGACGTGGTCATCGCCGAAGCCGGCACCTCCAACATTGGCTTGGGCCAGCAGCGCATGCCCGAGGGCGTGCAGTACATTAACTCCACCATTTGGGGCTCCATCGGCTTTACCCTGCCCTGCGTGCTGGGCTCACAGCTGGCCAACCCGGAGCGCCGCCATGTTCTCTTCATCGGTGATGGCTCCTTCCAGCTCACCGCCCAGGAGCTGTCCACTATCCTGCGTCAGGACTTGAAGCCCATCATCGTGTTGGTGAACAACGATGGCTACACCATCGAGCGCTACATCCTGGGCATGGAACGCGAATACAACGAGATCCAGATGTGGGATTACACGGCTCTGCCGAAGGCCTTCAAGAAGGACACCACGATGGAGTCCTACGTGGCCTCAACCGAAGGCGAGCTGGCGAAGGCCCTAGACGACATCGCTGCTCACCCAGAGCGCGGCGCCTTCCTCGAGGTGCGTCTTGATGCTTTCGACGCGCCGAAGGGCCTTCAGGCCTTCGGGCCGCAGACCGCTGACTTCGACTTCGGGCCTCGTGGGCCCCGCAACGCCTAAGGTGGAGAACATGATTCGACCAGACCTTTCCTCCCTGCCCGCCTACGTTCCCGGAAAGAACGCCGAGCACGCCTTGAAGCTCTCCTCCAATGAGGCAACTCAAGAGCCGCTGCCCGGCGCGCTCAAGGCCATGGAAACTGCAGCCGCGCACGTCAACCGCTACCCGGATATGGGTGCGGTGGAAATCCGCAAGGCGCTCGCCGAAAACCTTGGTGTCACCCCGGAGCAGGTCACCTGCGGCGCGGGTTCCTCCGCCATCTGCCAGCAGCTGGTGCAGATCACCTCGGTGCCCGGTGATGAGATTGTCTTCCCCTGGCGCTCCTTCGAGGCTTATCCCATCTTCGCGCAGGTCGTGGGCGCTACCCCGGTCAAGGTCCCGCTCACCGCGGATCACCGCGTGGACTTGGAGGCCATGGCGGCTGCCATCACGGACAAGACCCGCCTGATCTTCGTGTGCAACCCGAATAACCCCACCGGCTCCATCATCACCAAGGAGGAGCTCGACGCCTTCCTGGCCAAGGTCCCGAAGGACGTCATCGTGGCGCTCGATGAGGCCTACATCGAGTACAACCGCAACGACGCCGTCCCGCTGGCCACCGACTATGTCCACACTCACGACAACGTCATTGGCCTGCGCACCTTCTCCAAGGCCTATGGCCTGGCCGGCATCCGTTTAGGCTATGCCTTCGGCAACGCCGAGATCATCGAGGCGCTAAGCAAGGTGGCCATCCCGTTCTCCGTGAACTCGGTGGCACAAGCTGGCGCTGTGGCCTCGCTGTCCGCCCAGAAGGAACTGCGTGAGCGCACCGACGAGACCGTGGAGCAGCGCGACCGCCTGGTCAAGCACTTCGCGGACTTTGGCGTGCCGGAATCCCAGGCCAACCACATCTGGTTCGCCGCCGACTCCATTGCGAAGCTGGGCTCCCCGCAGGACGTCGCGGCACAGCTTGCCGACAATGACGTTCTCGTCCGCGCCTTTCCCGAGGGCGTGCGCGTCACCGTGACCACAGCTGAGGAAACCGACGTGCTGCTTAAGGCGTGGGACGCTGCCTTCGCTGCAGAGGAGTAGTTTCCGCGTTAGAGTGCAGTTGTGAAGACATTTATCAATTTTGCACTCAACGTCATTGCCGTGGCGGTGGCCTTCTGGGCCGTGGTGGCGATTGTCCCCGGAATCGACATCGTTCCTGCGACCACCCAGAATTTCCTGCTCATCGCGGCGGTCTTCATCATCGTCAATGAGGTCGTCACCCCGGTGCTCCGCTTTCTCGGCGCCCCGCTGACCTGCCTGACACTGGGCCTGTTCGCGCTCGTCATTAACGGCGCGGTCCTGCTCCTCGTCAGCGCGCTGATGGATTCACTCGTCATCGACGGCTGGGGCGCCGCCATCATCGGCGCGATTGTTCTCGCGATCGTTTCCGGCGTGGTGAACTTCTTCACCAGCCCGCTGCGAACTCGACACTAACCCCCAGCGAAAGGCGGGAGGACGTCGACGCGGGAGGCGTCGGCAAGCACGGCGTCCTCGGTAGCGCTCGCGCCATCCACCAGGAAGGTGCAGCGCTCCAGCACCTCCGCAAAGCTCATTCCGGCCTCGGTGCTGCCGGTATGCTGAGCACGCAACACGTCCAGCAACTCCCCCAGCGTCGCTGCCTGCGCTGTGTCCTGCGCGCGCCCCGCGGCGGCGCGAGCTGCGGCAAAGTAGTGTATGTCAACCATGGCTGCCACTATGCCAGCCTCCGTGACAGGAAGGAACCTGATGCGCACCTATGAGGAACACCTCGCCGCCGTTCGCGCGGCCCTTCCGCAGCCCCGGGTGGTGTCCACTCCCCTGAACAGCGCCTTCGGACGCCGCGCCGCCGCGACGTACCGCGCCGAACACAACCTGCCGCCTTTCGATAATTCACAGATGGACGGCTATGCGCTTCCCACATGTGACGGCGGCACCTTCACCGTCGGCCGCACTATCGCGGCGGGGGATCCCCCGGGCTCGCTCGAGCAAGGCACCGCCCTGCCCATCATGACCGGCGCGAAAATCCCCGAGGGCACCGTCACCATCGTCCCCGTCGAGCACTGCGAGCCCCCACGCTTCCCGGAGGAAGGCGCCACGGTCACGGTGCCGGCAGCCCCTGAGCAGTTCATCCGCCGCGCGGGCTCCGACGTCAAGGCAGGCACAACGCTCATCAACGAGCACGCGCTTCTCGACGCCCCCTCCATCGCCACCCTCGCCTCCCAGGGCCTGACCGAGGTCCTCACCGTCGCGCCCGCCCGCATCCTCATCTGTACCGGTGGCGCTGAAATAGGTGGCGAAGGTGAGGCCACCATCCCCGATTCCAATGCGCCAATGCTCGCAGCTTTGGCCAGGCAGTATGGCATCGACGTGGCTGGCTTCGTGCGCACGAACGACGATCCTTCTGCCCTGCGCGCGGACCTCGCCGAAGCAGTCATTACCCACCGCCCCGATGTCATCGTCACCTCCGGTGGCATCTCCCATGGAAAATTCGAGGTCATCCGCCAAATCTTCGAAGAAGACGGCTGGTTCGGCCACGTGGCGCAACAGCCGGGTGGCCCGCAGGGCCTGTCCCGCCTTGGCGACGTCCCCGTAGTCTGCTTTCCCGGCAACCCCATCTCCACGCTGGTGAGCTTCCGCCTCTATTTGGCACCCGTCCTTGGCCATGCCTCAGAGCCGGTTCGCGCGCACCTTGTTGAATCCGCAGACGGACTCAACAACCGCGAGCAGTTCCGCCGTGGAACTATCAGTATTTCCGATGGCACAGCCCACGCCTCCTTCCTCGGCGGCACCAGCTCCCACCTAATGTCCCAGGCCATCGGCGCTAACGCCCTCATCCGTATCCCGGCTAACACGCAGCTTTCAGCCGGCGACCTCGTGGAGGTATTCCCACTCTCATGACCCACCGCGCACTCGTTATTGTTGCCTCAACCCGCGCCGCCGCCGGCGAGTACGAGGACCGCTCCGGCCCCATCTTGGTGAACTTCCTGCGTGAGCAGGGCTTCGATACCCCGCAGCCCCTCGTTGTCGCGGACGCCGACATCGACGCCGCCTTGGCCACCGCCTTCGCCGATGCCCCCTCCGTCATCCTCACCTCCGGCGGCACGGGCATCAGTCCGGATGACCAGACTGTCGAGGCGCTCACCCCACACCTTGAGCGGGACTTACCCGGCCTGGCCCACGCCTTCTACGCGCACTCGACCGCCATTCCCACCGCGGCACTCTCGCGTACGGTTGCCGGAGTCACCGGGTCCACTTTCGCCATGGCCCTGCCCGGCTCGACGGGCGCTGCCAAAGACGGCTGTGCGGTCCTCGAACCAGTTCTTCACCACATCATCAACCAGCTGGAAGGCATCAATGAGCACTAGCTTCGGCCTACTCGGCGCCCACATCAGCGCTGAGCCCATCTCCGCCCCCGACATCGCCACCGCTGAAACGGGTGCTGTCGTTTTATTCGACGGCATCGTGCGCAACCACGACTCCGGCCGGGGTGTCAAACTCCTGACCTACACCGCGCATCCCTCAGCCCAGCAGGAAATCGAGCGCGTGGCCGCTGAAGTCGCTGCTGCCTTCCCCACCGTGCGCCTCTGGTGCGCCCACCGTACTGGCCCACTAGAAATTGGCGAATCCGCCTTCATCGTTGCCGCCGCCTCCGCGCACCGCAAGGACGCCTTCGAAGCGGCCTCTATCTGCGCCGACCGCGTCAAGGCGGAGGTCCCCATCTGGAAGGAACAGCTGCATACCGATGACACCACCACGTGGGTAGGCCTGGAATAAACAGTTGTATGCACTGTCGGAATTCGGTACGGACGGGAAATGGGCTTAGATCCAGAAAGTGAAAGCGCAATGCTCATAGCACTACTTCGAAAACTCCTAGCGGTTTGCGCTCTAGGCGTCTGTGCACTTGTCGTTTCTTCGTGCGCGCAAGAGCGTTCACAGACATCGAAATCTTTTGCCACTTGGGAATGGGGCGGGATCGCTAGGGCTGTCTCTGTGACTCCTTCCGTAAATAATCACAATTATGTTTTTGGAACGAGCACTGATGAGGTGGACTCTCTCGCTGAACTTGCATCGGTGTATAACCCTTCGATGGAGAGGCTCGGTGAAGGATATGTGGCTCCAGATAAGGATCAATTGGTTGTCTTTGATTCAGATTTTCGCAAACAATCTGAGAAACCACTCGCAGGTTTAGGTCTACCAACTCAAACGGCTTCTGCTGGTTCTGTGGACAATAAAGCAGCAGTGTTTGTTTTTAACGAAAGCACGAGTGATAGTCCGTATGCGAGCCGCATAGTGCTCGCAACTAAGGAAACTACAAGCACGGTAACTCGCGATAGGAGACCAGTCGCGTTAAGGGCTTGTACTGATGAAAAAGCTGTCTGGATAGAACGTGATGAAGATGACGGAAGCGGTTTAACGCTTGTGCGTATGGGAGTCGACGGGTTGTTGTCTGAATCTCGCCTTGATATACCTGCCGGAACAGTCGCATCCGAATACTTCTCTGCTCTTGGGTGCGGGAAAGAAAAATCATATATTTCTTTTCCTGACGATACTGGTGGTGCGTATGTTGTCTCGGTTGGTACCTCGAATGAAAAACCAACTTTAAAACACGAAGGAAATATCGAAAGGCTGCCGATACCAGGCGTAAATAGGTCCTCTCGCTACGAAGAAGGAAGCGTGTCGTACTTTACGAGTCGAGGAACGATCGTGGCACTTGATCTCGAGCGTCAGGAAGTTAAAGAAACTGAACCGCTAATCGGCGCAGATCGCCGTCCTGTATCTGCAACTATCGACGGCGGAAATCTATATATCGTGACTCAGCCGATTGAAGGTGCTGAGGAACTTCGCGTACATTCTTTTACATTCAAAGACCCAGCTGCGGATAAGGATGGCGCGCATATCGCGAAGCTTAGCCAGCTTATGCAAGGTGGTACTGCAAAAGGTGCATACACAATTCCGATGTCTATTTACCCTTTCGATAAACGGACGGAATAATGCCTAGAAGAGCTTTATTTTCTGCTCTTTACCTCGCATGGAAATCGCAAGTCCACTGCCTGGCTGATGCGCCTAGCCGACATTTCTGACAAAGATGAACTCGTCATCAAGGTCAACACACTGGTGGCCATCAAGGGCGTGCATGACGTTCGAGTGAGCGTCGAGGTAGGACGAAGCACGATTCCGCCAGAGCTTAGAATATCGACACCAACCGGGATTGAAACCGAATTCTTTAATCAGAATCCACTGCAGGAAACAATAGAAATCAAGGCAAAAGTCTAGGAAAACTCGGAGCACTTCAGAATGAGTTCACGCTACGCACGTCAGGAAGCCCTCTGGGGAACCTCCACTCAGCAACGGCTTCACGCTTCAACCGTCGCCGTCATCGGCGCCGGTGGCTTGGGCTCGCCTGCCCTTCTCTACCTGGCAGGCGCAGGCGTGGGGCGCATCCTGCTTTTCGACGACGACACCGTCTCCCTCTCCAACCTGCACCGCCAAGTCATCCACAGCACAGCAACCGTAGGCCAGCCCAAAACCGAATCCGCCGCCGCGGCCTTGAACGCCCTCAACCCAGAGTGCACCGTCGAGCAGTTCTCACGCCTCACACCCGATACCGCCTTGGAGCAACTGCGCGGCGCTGACCTCATCATCGACGGCACCGATAACTTCTACTCCCGCCACCTGGCCTCCTGGGCCGCCCATGAGCTGGGCATTCCGCACGTGTGGGCATCGCTGCTGGGATACGACGCGCAGCTCACCGTCTTCCACTCCGGCCACGGCCCGGTCTACGAGGACCTCTTCCCCACCGACCCGCAGGTACCCTCCTGCTCACAGGCCGGCGTGATGGGCCCGGTCGTCGGCGTGGCCGGCTCCGCCCTAGCCGTGGAGGCGCTTAAGCTCCTCACCGGCATCGGCACCCCGCTCATCGGTACGCTTGGCTACTACGATTCCCTCGTCGGGACCTGGGAATACATCCCCGTGCGCGCGAACGGCGCCACCCCGGCGCGCCCCGACAACCCCACCGACGTCCGCGAGATCCCAGAGGACGCCACGCTTATCGACGTCCGCACCGCCCCCGAGCGCGCCGCCTCCCTTATCCCGGGCTCGCAGCACCTTCCGCTCGATGACATCCTCGCCGGACACAACCCGCCCATCGACCCCGCCGACCTCGCCGTCCTCTACTGCGCCAGCGGCCTGCGCTCCTCCCAAGCAGTCGAGGCCCTGCGCGCCCGTGGCTTCAGCAACGTCTACTCTCTGCGCGGCGGCATCGATGCCTGGCAAGAGCACATCTCCGAGCTCGAGGCCGAAGCCGACGCCGCCCACCGAGGCGATCTGGAGACCATCTCTCTCGATGACCTAAAAGCAGAGCAGGGCGTGACCAACTAGCTTCACGCCGCTCGCTGTGAGGTTTTCTACCCCCGTAACCGGCAGCTCCACCTTCACGACATCACCCTGGCCACATGGTCCCTGTAGTTTGGTCCTCATACTCTGGTCCCTACTCACTGCAAAGGGACCTTTTACAGCCAGCTCCCTGGGCCCAGATGGTCCTTTTGCTCAGTGAAAGGACCAAAGTAAAGAGACCAATATGAAGGGACCATCGTTGTCCCGCCTTCATCAACCAATCAGCCCCCAAAGAGTTAGCACTACTTGCCCCACAAAGGGGTTCCCCTCACATGGTTCTAATCAGATGGTTTGTTTGCACCCAAGCGAACCATCTACCTAGTCGCAGATGGTTTACTTGCCCCCAAGCGAACCTTATGACTGGAACCATGTACGGGAGTGATTGCTTCTTCGCAGTCAACAGCCGGTCACCTTGTAAGCTCACTGCCATGAGAAGCCGCCAGTATTACGTCGCCACCGCTATCGTATGTGCTCTCACGCTGGTGTACATGCTGCTGCGCTGGGATTCGGTGCCTGATCCCATCCCGGTCCACTTCGATGGCTCGGGCAACCCGGACCGCTTCGAACCCAAGTCTTTCTTCAACGCCACCGCTTTGGTGTGGATTGGCGTTGTATTCGCCATTGCGCTGCCGCTGTGCGTGCCACCGGTCTCGCTGGCGCGAAAGACAACACGGGTTCCGGCGGAGTCAGCGCTTCCTTTCTCCGAGGTCACCGCACAGCGCGCGGAGCTGCTCGCTGAAAAGACCGCCACGTTCATCGCTCAGACAGTCCTCTCCATGACGACCTGCGTGAGCCTCACCGCGGTCTGCACGGTTGTACCGGACATCCCCTTCTCGGGCTTTCTCCTCGTGGCCGCGTGGATAGCCTTCACCCTGTTCATCATGATTCAAGGCGTCCGATTGACGCTGACATCTGCGAAGGCCGTGAAAGCCATACCAACCGACGATGATGAACAGGTTCGCAACGAAGCACTCCGCTTTGCCGGTGGCATGGGAGTCTACAAAGAACCTAAAGACCCGATGTGCATGGCAGTCTTTTCCACGAATCCTTCGAAGCTGCAGATCAACACCGCCCACGAACCGGGACGGCGCTACCTGTGGCGCATGGGCATTGCCCTTCTCGTATCCATAGCATTCTGCGTGCTCATCGACGTACTCTAGATGCATGGAGCACCTGTTTGAGCGCGCACACTCGATTCTTTCTGATGCCACCCACGTTGAGGTGTTCACCGGCGCGGGTATGAGTGCGGATAGCGGCATCGCCACATACCGCGATGCGCAGACGGGCATCTGGGAGAACGTGGATCCGGTCGCGATGGCGTCGATAAGCGCATGGCGTAATGAACCAAAGCCCATGTTCGCCTGGTACCTGTGGCGCGCCCAGCTGGCGCAGCGGGCCGAACCCAACGCCGGGCACCGCGCGATTGCTGCCGCACGCGGCATGACGGTGACCACGCAAAATATCGATAACCTGCACGAGCGCGCCGGAAGCCAGGACGTGGTCCACCTACACGGCTCCCTATTCGCCTTCCGCTGCACCGACTGCGATACACCGTACGACGAGGACATTGCGCTGCCGAAGGAACCGGTCGAGAGCATCACTCCACCCGAGTGCCCCGTGTGCGGCGGGCTCGTACGCCCAGGCGTGGTGTGGTTCGGTGAGGCTTTGCCCAACGACGAATGGGCCGAGGCCGAACGCCGCATGTCCACCGCGGACGCGCTACTCATCGTGGGCACCTCCGGCGTGGTCTATCCCGCCGCCGGCCTGCCGCAGATTGCCCACGCGCGCGGCATCCCCATCGTGGAAGTCACCCCGCAGCCCACGGACCTCTCGCCGCTTGCCGACGTCGTGGTCACCGCCACCGCAGCGGAGGCGCTGCCTCGCATCTTGGCGGGGCGGATCGATGGCAAAGACGAGTAGCAACCAGAAACCCCGCGGCCCTTGCCCACCGAAATGTACAAGATGTACATTTGCAGTATGAAAACGATGTCAGTGGCATCCAGCCAATTCCGCCAATCCCAAAGCCAAGTTCTTGAAGAGGCACAGCACACACCCGTCGCCATCACTAGTCGTGGAAGCCGGATTCGCGCTTTTGTCGTCTCTCCTTCATTTTTCGCCCGCGCAGTCGAAGCACTAGAAGATCGTGAGGATGTTCAGACCGCAGAGATTGCCCGAGGAGAAGCCGTAGAGATTTCACACGAAGACCTCAAAAAAGAACTCGGACTCACCTAATCGCCTTCTATGGCTGACTCCACTTATCACATCACCTATAAGGCATCCGCAGCCAAGGAGCTACGCAAGCTCGACAGGCCGACACAGAGGCGACTACTTGCTGCAATCGAAGACTTGGCCGTTACCCCTCGCCCTGATGGAGTAAAGAAGCTAAGAGCCTCAGACGACCTGTACAGAATTCGAGTCGGACACTATCGCGTAGTTTATGAAATCTTAGACGGAAAACTCGTGGTGCTCGTCCTGCGCATTGCTCACCGACGAGATGTTTACCGGAAATAGGTAAAATTCCTCTCAGATAAACAAAACCGGTTCCACCCTGCCAGAAGGTGAATACTCCACTTCGATCGGAAGATAGTTCTTACACAGCTAGATCGATGTCGTGCTCCTTAGCCTTTCCGTCTAGCACTTGCTCGTAAGACTCCAATAGCCGGCGAGCATTGACTGGGGAGCCGAAAAGATAATCACTCTCTACCCACGCCGAATAGTTATCCTCTGACATCACGAAACCGCCTTCCTTACCACAACCATTATTCCCCCCGAGAGGAGATGAATCCATGCTCTACCTAGTTCCAGGAGCCTTAGCGGGAATCGTCTTTTATGTCATTCTCGCAGCAGTGAGCTGGGCTATCGAGAAAGCTTGGCCGCAATGCCACCTTGGAGCGCATAGCCGGTTGGTCATCCACTGCCTTGTCGCGATTGCATTTTCGATTTTCCTCGTCGTGGCTGGCGGCGGCGGAAACTCGGCCACCCACCTGCAAATTAGCGGATTCCTACTGGCAGGATGCGTTCTGAGCTTCGTTACAGCCGCATGGGACAGAAGCAAAGCCGCTACAAATGACCCCCAAAACAATTGGCGGAGGCGGCGGGATTTGAACCCGCGGTGAGTTTCCCCACGCTGGTTTTCAAGACCAGTGCATTCGGCCGCTCTGCCACGCCTCCTCGTCACGCGTCAGCATGCACCGCGCGCAACACATTCAGAGTACTAGACTCCGCCGCGGGAGAAGAATTCGGCTCATCACGTTGTGCAAAGCGCAACCTACTGAAAGCCATTGCCGCATATACCTTGCTCTGGTTTACTCGGGCCTATGCAGACAGTCGATACCCTCATCATCGGCAGTGGCGCGGCCGGCCTTCAGGCAGCACTGGTCATGGTCCGCGCCCGCCGCAGTGTCCTCGTTGTTGATTCCACCACTCCCCGCAATCGCTTCGCCCACGAAATCCATGGTGTCATCGCCCTCGAGGGCACACCACCACTCGAGTTCCAGGAGCGCGGTAAGGAGCAGCTGCGCAACTACGGCGTACAGATCGTCAACACCACCGTGGATTCCGTCACCGATAATGACCGAACACTCACCGCCACATTGAGTAATGGAGATACCGTCGCGGCCCGCTCCATCATCGTCGCCAGCGGTGTGGACGACGTACATCCAAACATCCCGGGACTCGAAGAAAACTGGGCAGATACAGTCCTCCACTGCCCTTACTGCCACGGGTTCGAGGTCGCCGACAAGAAACTCGGTGTTCTCTGCATCGGCGAGTTCTCCCTGCACCATGCAGCGCTCCTGCGCCAGTGGTCCAAGGACATCACCTTCTTCACCAACGGCATGAAGCTCACCGAGGAACAGCGCGCTGACCTGACCCGGCGGGGCATTGCGCTTGTCGACGGCCCCGTCACCGCCTTCCAGGACGGAAAAGTCCTGGTTGGGAGCACAACCCATGCCGTCGATGCACTGTTCTACATGCCTGTCCCTCACCCGCACGATGAGTTTCTCGCTGACCTCAACCTTGAGCGCCACAGTCCGCCGTCGGGCATGGGCGGCAGCCTGATCAAAACGGGCCTCGCCGGTGCCACCAGCCACCCGCGTATCTGGGCGGTGGGCAACGTAGTCAACCCACCGGCACAGGTCGCGGTAGCGATGGGCGAAGCCAACGCCGCAGCCATCGCGGTCAACGCCTTCCTCGTCGAGGATGATTGGATTTAAGTACGGTGGTGTGGCATGAAAGCCATCATTCAGACCAATCTGGACGACCCGCACTCGCTGGAGTTGGGGGATGTCGCCACACCAGAACTAGCTGCCGGAGAAGTCCTCGTTAAAGTCAAAGCCGCCGGCGTAAACCGCGCCGACCTGCTCCAGGCCCGCGGGCACTACCCGCCGCCGCCGGGCGCTTCGGAGATTATCGGCCTCGAAGTCGCCGGTGAAGTCGTCGACGCAGGCACCACCGACGTCGAGCTGGGCTCCAAGGTCGGCGCGCTGCTCGCCGGCGGCGGCTATGCCGAATACGTCGCCGTACCCAAGGGCCAGCTGCTGCCCATCCCCAGCGGCTACTCCTTTGCCGAAGCTGCCTCCGTTATCGAAGTGGCCTGCACCGTATGGTCCAACATCGCTATGGAGGCGAAACTAAACAAGGGCCAAACCATCCTCATCCACGGCGGCGCGGGCGGTATCGGCACCTTCGCCATCCAGGTGGCGAAAAACCTCGGCGCCACCGTCGCGGTGACGGCTGGCTCGGACGAAAAACTCGAGACCTGCAAGGAACTCGGCGCGGACATCCTCATCAACTACAACGAACAGGACTTCGCCGAGGAACTGAAGAACCAGTGCGATGTCATCCTCGACATCATGGGCGCGAAGTACCTCAAGAAGAACCTCATCGCGCTGGCTAAGGGCGGCCACATGGTCACCATCGGAATGCAGGGTGGCACGAAGGCCGAGCTCAACATGGGTATTCTTCTCAACAAGCGCCTGACCCTGCAGGGCACCACGCTGCGCTCCCGCTCGCTGGAGGGCAAGGCCGCCATCGTTGCGGACACCGTCAAAAATGTCTGGCCTTGGTTGGAAGACGGCAGCGTCAAGCACCACCTGCACGCGACGTATGCGCTTGCCCGCGCCGCCGAAGCCCACAAAGCCCTCGACTCCGGCGAGGTCACGGGCAAGCTCGTCCTCGAGGTCTAAGCCAAAGACGCGACCACGCGGGTGAGGTGCTCCACATCGTGGTACGTGCTAAACGGACTCAGCGAAACCGTGACGGCACCGCCGACCTCCTCCACTCCCATCTCCGTGAGCAGCGGGGTGTGCGGAGCGATGGTAGTAACTAGGCCATTGTCGAAGAGCCGGCGGTGGATCACATCCGCCGGAACATCGCGCACGGCGAAGGTGAGGCGCGGGAGGCGGTCATCGGAGGCGTCGGCAGCCGCCTCACCCGTCACACCCAGGATGTGAACGGCCGGTAGCGTGCCCAACAGGCTGTAGAGATCCCCGGTGAGATCCTCCATATAGCCGGAGAGAGCTTGCATCGAACGCGTCAGGCGCACGCGGCGCGAACCGCGCTCCCCGCCGGCGAGTTCCGCCACATGATCCACTAGGGGGCCAACGCCACCCGCCAAGCCCGCGGAAACCGGGCCAACGACAAGCTCATCGAGGCGACGGAACATCGCAGTATCGCGGAAGACCAGCGCCGCCATCTGCGGACCACCGAGAGCACCCACATCCACGCCGAGGATATCCGCCCCAATCGCATCAAAGTCGAGGAGACGGTAGGGGGCGATCGAGGAGACGTCGACAAGCGCCCATGCGCGCGAACGCTCATGGACCGAATCAATAATCTCCGCGGCCGGTGTTACAGTGCCCAGCAGCTCGTGGGCGGCAGAAAAGGCGACAAAACGCGTAGAGCCATCCACCAGATCAGCGTATTGGAATGCCGGAAGCTCGCCAGTTCCTAAATCCGGCTGCGCCCACCGAATATCAGTACCCAGGTGTGCGAACGCGCTCGTAAACTCCGGAGAATCAAAACGGGAGAGCACCACCGAAGACTGTCGGCGCAACAGCGGGCGCAGTGCAACGCCCAAAGCCTGATACAGCACCGGCAGCGACGGGCCCAGGATGACCCGTTCCGCCGTCGCCCCCGTGAGATCCGCCACTGCCCGGCGCGCGGAAGCATACATGTCCGCCGCGTGGAGCTCTCCGGGGTCGTGGTGCGCCGAGTGCGCGCCCACGGCATCCTCCAGCGGTTTCACCGTGGCGGACATACGGAAAGAACGGGCAACGCCAGAGGCCACGCGTTCTGCAATCTGCGACGCGGCGTGCGCGTTCAGGTAGGTCCAACCATCGGACAGACCAGTGTAAAGACCTCGCACGCTGGCGACGTCATACTGTTCCGTCATGCTTCAACCCTTCCTCGAATCGTCCGATCGACTCCCTACTCTATACGCCCCACGTAAATCTTTCCTAACCCTCGATTTTCCCAGCTCGCTCGTGTTTTCCCAGGTTAAGGGCGTGTGTGTAGGTGTTTGGCGGAGGTGCGCGCTAGGGTGAAGGACGTGCAAGACAAGAAAAACCTGCGTGACGACGTCGCCCGCATGACCTCCGCGCCTGCACCCGGCGAGGAGCCGGCCTCGCGTTCCATGACCATGTCGGCGGCTTTCGCCGATCTGTTGCAAGGCGCGCGCCAGCGCGAGCTGTGGTTCAAGCTGGGCATCCAAGACATCAAGCAGCGCTACCGCCGTTCGGTGCTGGGTCCTTTCTGGATCACCATCGCAACCGGCGTGATGGCCGCGGCCCTGGGCCTGCTGTATTCCATGCTCTTCCAGATCCCGGTTGCAGAATTCCTGCCCCACGTGACCGTGGGCTTGATTATGTGGAACTTCATTTCGGGCGCCATTAAGGAAGGCTCGACGGTCTTCATCGACAACGAGGGCCTGATCAAACAGCTGCCCGCACCACTGTCGGTGCACGTCTACCGCCTAGTCTGGCGGCAAACCCTCTTCTTGGGCCACAACCTCATCATCTGGCTGCTGCTCATTCTTATCTTCCCGCGCCACTTGGGCTGGGAGTTCTTCCTGTTCATCCCGGCGCTAGGACTCTTCCTGGTTAACGGCGTGTGGGTAGCCATGTTCTTCGGCATCATCGCCACCCGCTTCCGTGACGTTGCCCCGCTGCTGGAGGCTCTGACCCAGCTGCTTTTCTACGTCACGCCGATCGTGTGGATGACCAACACCCTGAAGGAGCAGGGAGGTGCCGTGGCCAGCCGCGCGCGCATCGCTGAGATCAACCCGCTCTATCACTACATGGAGATCATCCGCGCCCCCATGATTGGTGAGCCCGTCGCCGGTTATCACTGGCTCATCGTCATCGGCTGTACCGTCGCCGGCCTGCTCATCGCCGGCCTGGCCATGCGCCAGTGGCGCTTCCGCGTCTCCTACTGGGTCTAGAAAGGATCGTCCATGGTTTCCATTGATACGTATAACGCTTGCGTGGACTTTCCCATCTTTGATGCCAAGTCCCGTTCTCTCAAGAAGGCGATGCTCTCCACGGCCGGTGGCTCCATTGGCAAGAATGACCAGAACGTGGTCATGGTGGAAGCGCTCAAAGACATCAACCTCCACCTGCGCGAAGGTGACCGGGTGGGCCTCGTCGGCCACAACGGCGCGGGCAAAACCACTCTGCTGCGCCTGCTCTCCGGCATCTACGAACCCACGCGCGGTGCTGCCGACGTCCGTGGGCGCGTCGCCCCCGTCTTCGACCTCGGCGTGGGCATGGACCCAGAGGTCTCCGGCTACGACAACATCATCATCCGCGGCCTCTTCTTGGGCCAGACCATCAAGCAGATGAAGGCCAAGATGGATGAGATCGCGGAGTTCTCTGAGCTGGGTGATTACCTCTCCATGCCGCTGCGCACCTACTCCACTGGTATGCGCGTGCGCCTAGCGCTGGGCGTGGTGACCTCCATTGAGCCAGAGATCCTGCTTCTCGACGAAGGCATCGGCGCCGTCGACGCTGCTTTCATGGCCAAGGCCCGCGTCCGCCTTCAGGACCTGGTGAAGCGCTCCGGCATCCTGGTCTTTGCTTCCCACTCCAATGACTTCCTGGCCCAGCTGTGCGATACCGCCCTATGGATCGACCACGGCCAGATCCGCTCGGTGGGCGAGGTCTCCGACGTCGTCGGCGAGTACGAAGGCCCTGAGGTGGGCCAGTACGTGCGGGATCTGCGTAAGCGCTTCGATAACGAGGAGAACGTTTAGCCCCTGCTACCTGCCTCGTTGACATATTGCGCGTCAATCATCCACGTTCCACGCTGTCGGAAGGCCGGAATGGTACCCCGCGCCGCCTTATTGGCGGCGACGGACCCAGAGACACCGTTAACCTTTGCCCATTCCGACAGGCGAATTACCCTCGGCGCGGTCAGCAGCGTGATGCGCTTGTGCAAGGACTCGACGAGTTGCCGCGCGATAAGTGTGCTCAATGCAGAAAAGTCCCCACTCACCGGGTAGCCACGGAACACTGGGTAGTAGTGGCGCTCTTTTCCCTTGTTCGGAATGATGATGGGCGGCGCCCCTAGCTCTAAGAGTTGTTGATTGATAATGACGCGCCCGATGCGCCCATTGCCGTCTGAAAAAGGATGGATGGTTTCAAATTCCGCGTGGAACCGCGCGATTCGGTCAACAAAGAAGTTAGTGTCCTCGTAGTATTCGGCAATGGCTGTGTCCACCAGCCTGTCCACGTATTCAGGGTTGGCTCCCATATGAGCGCCCACGCGAACCCACTCCCCCCTTCGACGAAAGCGCCCCGCCCAGTCGTCATTGATGCCGCGAAGCAACATACGATGCAGTCGCAGAATGAGGTTTGCATCGAGCTTACCGACGCCCCGAATAAGTTCCTCAGTCACGTCCGCCAGGTTTTTGGCTTCAAAAACTTCTCGTAAATCGTGCGGCCTAGCGGTAAACCCCGCCAAGATGTTCTCGGTCTCCTCCAAAGTCAGCGTGGAATTCTCAATGGCGTTCGAGTTATACACCGACTCCGCCACTTCTGCGCGTGCTATCTCCGCGACGGCCTCGGGGGCGTCCTCCCGCAACGCCGCATACTGATCAAGAAGAGCGTCGATTTTTGAGGCGGACCGCGCGTTAAGCATGCCAACATTCTACAAGTTTCCGTGAAATTGAGTGGAAACTCTCCCATTTTCACGATTTATTCCTCAAACTGCGAAGTTGGCTCCCAACATCGCGCGCAGTTCCTCACTCATCCCGGCCACAGCTACTTCAGGCCCCGGCTGGTAATCCTCCTTGCGCAACACGGCCTTGTTGCCTTCGATGGTGTAGCCCAGCTTGCGCGATACAGCCTGGGAAGCCGCGTTCCCCGGCTCCCACTCCGAGCGCAACCGGCGTGCGCCCAGGTAATCAAAACAGAAGACCGCAGCGGCGTGACGAACCTGCGTACCCATCCCGCGGCCCTGAAGGCGGTGGTAAATCCACGACCCCGTTTCCACCTCACCATTGTCAGCAAAGCTCTTGGCCCGCAGATCCACTGAGCCAATGACTTCACCATCAAGATGTACGCCGAAGTCGAGCGACCATTCTTCCGGGGACATCTGTGCGCGATGCGCCCACCGGAAACTCGGATCAGGCTTCTGCTTCAACCACGGGAACGTGTACTCCGGAAGCGGCTCGCCGAAAATCTCAGCGGCGCTAACCCCATGAATGGCGGCGATGTCACTATCGCGCAGCACCCGCAGACTCAGCTCACCCACGTGGATGGAAACCCGAAAAGGAGCCCACATTTCTTCAACGCTTCTCACGGTCATGAGATAACTGTACTTTGCGTAGAACTCACCTTTAGTCTCATGCACTGGAAATATGCATACCCCCTGTATGGGTGAATCACGAAAGAAACTTTTTCTATTTGCTTCTTTTCTCAGATCCTTTCAAGTTAAAATCGTCGCGAGCCTGAATCACAGGCACTGTTCTCTCTTAACCCTAAGGAGCCCTATCATGAAGCGTTTCGCCGCTGGCGTTGTAGCCGCTGCTACCGCACTGTCCCTGTCCACTGGTGTTGCCTCTGCACAGACCGAAGGCGATTGGGAAGACCTCGGCACCCTCGTCGGCGCTGGCATCGTCGCAGGCGTAAACGGCGTCTCCGAACCCCACGAGGGATCTGCCAAGATCAGCTCGGATGCCATCAAGGATATGGACTCTGACGCAGCTCGCGGCTCTGCTAAGGCTCATGTTGACTTCAACAAGTCTTCTTGGGAGAACGACGCCAAGAACGGCTACGCTCTGGGCACCACCGCTGACATCCTCTGGGGCGTTGGCATCGCCGCTGCCGTCCTCGGCGCTGCTTACACCGCAGTTCAGAACGGCCTCATCCCGGGCGTTTCCCTTCCGTTCTAATCTGAACGTATCAAGCTTTTAGCTTTGAACTTCTAGCTCCAGTCCTTTGAGGGCTGGAGCTTTTCGCTATCGCCTACTTTTGCATGGGCACTTTCTACACTTTCACTACCTCTTCACTTTCTCTACCTTTCTTCCAAGGAGAACCTCCATGAAGCGTTTCACCGCCGCTGCCGTTGCTGCCGCTACCGCACTGTCCCTGTCCATCGCCCCGGCTACCGCCGCTGATAAGGGTTCTTCTGAGGTCTCCGAGGCCGAGGTCCTTGGCTACATCTTTACGCAAGGACTCAAGGAAGCCGTCGGTGGCGATGGCTTCGCCTCCTCCGTGGATTACGGCATCGAGAAGGGCGCTGAGGCTATCAGCAGCAAGGAAGGCAGCAGCACCCCTGAAGAAATCAAGGAAGGCCTAGAGACTGCCGGCTCCGCCAAGGATGTTGCCATGTCTTCCCTGAAAAATGACACCGCCAAGGAATACCCGGTGGGCACCACCGCTGAGATCCTCGTTGGCACCTCCATCGCCGCGATTGTGCTCGGCCTCATTGCTGGAGTGGTCAACGCTGTGAACTCCGGATTCATCAAGGTTCCGGGCTTCAACGCCTAAACCTTTGCCACCTCCATGTCACGCACCTGAGCGCCACAGGCGGGTGGCACAATAGAACCCATGACTGCCACCTTGTCCCAGGCCGGTACGACGGCCGCTGTGATCGTCACCCACCAGCGCGTGGAGCTGCTGCGCGCCTCCCTTGAGCAGGTGGTGAACCAAACGCACCCAGTGCAGTGGGTGATCGTGGTGGATAACGGTGCGGAGGCAGCAGTAGAGGAGCTCCTCCACGAACTGGCCGGCGAGCGCGGCGTCTACGTGCCTTCTGAAACCAACCTTGGCGGTGCGGGAGGCTTCGCGTTGGGCTTCCTGACGGCGTTGGCCCTCGGCGCGGACGCGGTGTGGTGCGCGGATGATGATGGCCGCCCCGCCGACCACCACGTGCTAGAGGAGCTCTACCGAGTTGCGGAAAACAACGCACTCCACGAAGTCTCCCCCGCCGTGTGCAATATCGATGAGCCTGCCAAGCTGGCTTTCCCACTGCGCCAGGGCCTGGTGTGGCGGCGCTACATGAGCGAGCTGGAGGGTGACTTTCTGCCCGGCATTGCCTCCCTCTTCAACGGCGCACTCATCTCCGCCGAGGCCATGGAGATCATCGGCGTCCCAGACTACCGCCTGTTCATCCGTGGTGATGAGGTGGAATATCACCGCCGCCTGGTCAACTCGGGTTTAAACTTCGGCACTGCGCTGACCACCAGCTACCTGCATCCGGATGGCTCCGATGAGTTCAAGCCCATCCTCGGCGGAAAAATGCACACGCAATACCCGGAAGGCGAGTTCAAGCGCTTCTTTACCTACCGCAACCGCGGCTACCTTCTGTGGCAGCGCGGCATGCGCAAGTTGCTACCACAGGAATTCGCACGTTTCGGCTGGTTCTTCCTAGTCCAGCAGCATGACGTCAAGGGATTCATGGAATGGCTGCGCCTGCACAACCGCGGACGCAAAGAAGACTTCCGCCGGCCCTAAAACTCAAAGGACTTGCGCGTGCTGCGGAAAATCAGCCACCGCTGCACAAAGAAATTAATCAGCGTTGCCGTGCCCTGGGCAATGACGAAAGCCACCGCCAGTGCCCAGGACGAAGGCCAGTCCAGCGTGTGGTCAAAGAAGGGAAAGGCCCAGCGATACAACAAAATGTTGATCGCATAGGTCATGGCGTAGGTGGCAAAGACCGCAACAAAGCGGCGCTTCGAGGCCCGCGCGTTGAAGGTCCACCGTCGATTCAACAAGTAAGCCACCAAAGTACCGACGGCAAAACCGACGGTCCGCGAGGCTACTTCGCCGAATAACGCTAAACCAATTTGAAAAAGCCAGGTCAGAGAGACGTCGATAAGCGCGGCAATGGCCCCCGTGATCGCAAATTTCGTGCCCTGCGCCTGCAGGGAATTCGACCGTGAGAGGCGTTCGGTCATAGTTACTTTCCTTTGAAGATGAAGGCGCGCTGAATGGCGAAGTTAGTCACCGTGGCCACGCCCTGCGCGATGACGAAGGCGATGGTGTCTTTGAGCGCGCCGTCGAAGCCCAGGCTGATTAGCGGGGCGTTAAGTACCCAGTACAGGAAGTTTTGCACGGCGAAGGTGGACAAATACAACAAGCCCACCGCACCGGCGGTGCGACCAGAAACTTGGGCGCCGAAGGTCCACCGGGCATTCGCCACATAGGCGGCGATGGTGCCGAAAACCCAGCCAATCGCCTTCGCCAAGGAACGGTGTAGCCCTAGATACGTAAGAAAAAGGGTGAGGCCATAGTCGATGGCCGCGGTGAAAACACCGACGGATACGAAGCGCACGAGTTGGGTCTTCATGCTAGAAGTAGGTTCAGTCACGGCGAAATACTCTACCCGCGGACAAGGGCGCGGTAAATGTCCAGACGGTCCACGGGTGCGACGGCGTTTTCACCATAGGCGCCGAGAGACGAAAGCACCTTAAGCGAAGCCGAGCACAGCTCCCGAATTTCCGGGCCGCGCAGCTCCTCGCCATCATCGTCAACCCACCCCAGCGCGGCCATGGACGTCTCCGCTACGGAATCGGTCAATTCGCGCCCGCCCATGCAGGACAGCGCTAGAGCCATGGACCAAAAGGCGTCCTTGCCTTCATTTGTTACTTCTCGCGGCAAGGTGCGCAGCTGCTGGAACGCCTCAACATCAATGCTTACCTCACGCTTCAAATCCAGCGCTTGGAGGAGCGGAACGAAGTCATAGAGCCTAGTCCGCTCAATCAGCGCGCGGACGGGGCTAGCCACAAGATCCAAAACCTCATCGATAGTTTCCTGGCCGGTGAGGTCCGCATTCACGGCGGTGAGATCAAAGGGTGTGTGGAAAGAACCGGAACCGCCCACGCACAGGGCCTCGGGCGTCCCGCTATCGCGCGGGTAGGTCTCCACCACAACGATCTCGAAATCCCACAGACCCCAGGCGTAATCAACCTGCTGGCCTTCGCGGCTCAAAAACTCGCGCACGGTATGGCTTGGATCGATACGCTGGCCGCGGGCTTCGGTGTGTTCAAAGAAGTGCCATGGGGAATCCTCGTGTGGCAGCCCGAAGCAGATTTCAAGAATATGGTGAAGTTCTTCCAGCGTGAGCGCATCAGAGAAACCGATCTGACGGTGCACCTCAGCTTCAGCGCGGACGTTAGATACCTGGCACAGCAGGGTCCGAGCAGCATCGCCACGATTGGCACGGACCTGCGCCAAATCTGTGACCTTTGAGCTCATGTGCCCCACCATACGCATTTTTAGTTGCGGGCGGTGAGCTCGCGTGCTTCAAGCTCGCTGAGAATGAAGACAATGGCAGCACTGATTCCACCCCAGACGGTCCACGGCTTTTCCACGCCGCGGCGGCGAATAAATCGGACCACTCTGTGCTCAGTCTTTATTGTGAGCCATCCGCCAAGCAGCAGAATGCCGAAGGCAACCGGGATGGCCCACGCGGGGACATCGGGAGTCTCCGGCTCCGGCTGGCCCTCGTGGCTCTCGGCGTTAGTAATGACCACGAGCGCGCCGAAACCTAAGAAGGACAGGACATAGGCGAAAACGAGCGCAGTCCTATTCTTGATCCAATCCGGATAAGAGGTCATGATCGCCACAGCCGCGGCTTGAGTGATGCGTCCGGCGAGGGTGTCATCCAGCGCATAATTATCTTGCTTGGGAGAGGTCATACCGCCCCACTTTAGGCGGGCGGTAGGCTACCGTGCATGTACTCCTCTAAAAAAGAGCACCTCACCCCGGCACAGCAAGCAGCGCAAGATGAGCGCGCCGAGGAAGACAAGCGTCACGGTCACTTTCTGGCGACGGAACACACCTCACTACCGCTCAATGGTTTTATGACGCGGCTCATCGCCGAGGAACTGCCCATCCTCGACTCCACGTCGCGCGGCCGCGTCTATGAGATCCTGCGCGCCTATGAAGGCCCAGAAATTAGCTCCCAAGAAGAACTGCCGGAAGAAATCCGCGAGATCATGGATCTTTACTAATTCCGAACTAAACCCACACAACCGGACAGCACAAATGTTCCGTTTGCTTGGCTTTTGTACCTAATCTCACGTTTTCACTGCCGCCACAGGCACGACCGTCTAGGTAGTGTAGGAAACCGACCCATCACATCGAATCAAAGAGTAAGAGATGGAACTGCATACTACTGAGAAGTCCCTCCACGGTTGGGGCCGCACGGCGGCAACAACCGCCCACGTTTTGTCCACCCCGGACGTCGACGTCATCAAGGCTGCCGTCGCCCAGGTGGCTGAGGACAACGCTGATAAGCCTTCCCACCTGCGCCGCGGCGTCATCGCCCGCGGTATGGGCCGCTCCTATGGCGACCCCGCGCAGAACGCCGGTGGCCTCGTCATCGACATGCAACCGCTCAACAAGATCCACTCCATCGATCCGGAGTCGGGCATCGTCGACGTCGACGGTGGCGTCACCCTCGACCAGCTCATGAAGGCCGCCCTACCATACGGCCTGTGGGTTCCTGTTCTGCCGGGTACCCGCCAGGTCACCATCGGCGGCGCTATTGGCCCGGACATCCACGGCAAGAACCACCACTCCGCCGGTTCTTTCGGTGACCACGTCACCTCCATGGAGCTGCTCGTGGCAGACGGCCGAGTCCTCCATCTGACCCCGGAAGGCTCTGAGGATGACCCGAGCGGTGATCTTTTCTGGGCCACCGTCGGCGGCATGGGCCTAACCGGCATCATCCTGCGTGCCAAGATCAAGATGACGAAGACGGAAACCGCCTACTTCATCGCGGATACCGACCGCACGGATAACCTCGATGAAACCGTGGCCTTCCACTCCGATGGCTCGGAGCACAACTACACGTACTCCTCCGCGTGGTTCGACGTCATTTCCCCGGAACCAAAGCTGGGCCGCTCCACTATTTCCCGCGGCTCCCTGGCAACCCTGGAGCAGCTCGAGGAGCTTGCCCCGAAGCTGGCGAAAGACCCGCTGAAGTTCAATGCCCCACAGCTGATGACGGTTCCGGATATCTTCCCGAACTTCACCATGAACAAGCTTTCCCTCATGGCTATCGGTGAGGCCTACTACCTCATGGGCGCCCCGGCGCGCAACCAGGTCAAGAACCTCACGCAGTTCTACCAGCCGCTGGATCTCATCGGCGAGTGGAACCGTGGCTACGGTTCCAATGGCTTCCTGCAGTACCAGTTCGTGGTGCCGACCGACGCCGTCGAGCCCTTCAAGGAGATCATCCGGGACATGCAGCGCTCCGGCCACTACTCCGCGCTCAACGTGTTCAAGCTCTTCGGCCCGGGTAACAAGGCCCCGCTGTCCTACCCGATGCCGGGCTGGAATGTCTGCGTGGACTTCCCCATCAAGCCGGGCCTGGGCGCTTTCCTCGATGATCTGGATAAGCGCGTCATGGAATTCGGTGGCCGCCTCTACCTGGCCAAGGAGTCCCGCACCTCAGCGGAGAACTTCCACAAGATGTACCCGGGCCTCGAGGGCTGGCTCAAGACTCGCAACGACATCGACCCGACCGGCGTCTTCGCCTCCGATATGTCCCGCCGCCTCGAGCTGCACTAGAAAGGAATCACCTCATGCTGAATGCAGTAGGCCAAGCACAACACATCCTCCTTCTCGGCGGCACCTCCGAAATCGGCCTGGGCATCGTCGAAGAATTCCTCGAGCGCGGCCCGGCCAAGGTCACCCTCGCGGCACGCGCCGACTCCCCGCGCATCGCGGATGCCCGCGCGACCATCGAGTCCCGCGGCGGCGACGTCGAGGTCATCGACTTTGACGCAACTGACTTCGAGGGCCACGGGGACGTCGTCAAGCGCGCATTTGAGCGCGGCGATGTCGACGTCGCCATCATCGCCTTCGGCACCCTCGGTGACCAGGAGGAACTGTGGCAGGACCAGGCCAAGGCAGTTGCCTCGGCCCAGACTAACTTCACCGCACCGGTTTCCCTCGGTGTCTTACTCGGCCAGAAGTTCCAGCAGCAGGGCCACGGCACCATCGTGGCGTTGTCTTCCGTCGCCGGCATGCGCGTACGCCGCTCCAACTTTGTTTACGGCGCCTCCAAGGCCGGTGTCGACGGCTTCTTCATCAACCTCGGTGAGGCCCTGCGCGGCTCCGGCGCCAAGGTGCTCGTGGTTCGCCCGGGCCAGGTGCGCACCAAGATGTCGGCGGAAGCCGGCGAGGCTCCCCTGACCGTCAACGTCTCCGACGTGGCTAAGGCCACCGTCAAGGCGGTGCTGGATGGCAAGCAGTCCATCTTCGTGCACCCGCTGTTTGAGTACGTGTCCTTGGGATTCAAGTTCATCCCACAGGCGATCTTCCGGAAGCTGCCTTTCTAAAGTTCCGCTATGTCCACGGCGTGTGGGAAACTACTTACATGACTGAGTCTCCCGCCACGTCGTCTATCTCCCCCACCGTGGAATATAACGTCGACCGCTTGACGCGTCGCGCCAGCCTCGTGGGTATTGCCGCCGCCGCTGTAGGTGGCGGCCTTGTTACGCTCATTGGTTTCTTCGCCTTCAAAACGGTCTCCCTCCCGGCGTTCAGTACGTCGATGGTGACCCGCGCATTGAGCACTGCGGGAACTGCGCTCACCGTTCTCTTGGTGGGCGCGTTATGCGTGTGGTGGATTATTAGGCCGCGCCCCCGCTGGCGGACGTGGCTCACCACCGCTGTGTGCTACATGTCGCCCGCGCTGCTCACGCTGACCAGTATCGGCTTGCCTCTTTCGGCTTCCCGCCTGTGGCTCGACGGCGTCCAAGTCGACCAGGTATTCCGTACCCAATTCCTCACCCGCGCCACAGAGGCCAGCTCTTATGCAGACATGAACTACGAGGGCCTGCCTACCTTCTACCCGTTGGGCTGGTTCTGGATGGGCGGGCGGCTCGCGAACCTTCTCAACATGCCGGGCTGGGAGGTTTATCAACCGTGGAGCCTTATCTCCCTGGCCGTGGCCGGGTGCGTGCTAGTTCCACTGTGGCAACGACTCACCGGTTCGCTGCCAGTTGCCACCGCCATTGCCTTGACCACCATGGCGGTGACCCTGACCATTGGCGCTGAGGAGCCCTATTCCGCCGTCATCGCCATGGGCGTCCCGGCAGTGGCCGTCCTATGCTCTCACGCTTTCTACAGGGCTTCCTGGTTCTCTACTGCCGCAATCGCTATCTACCTGGGAGTTTCTGCCTGTTTCTACACGCTCTACACAGGTGTAGTGGCGCTCACCATCGTCAGCCTCATTGCACTGGTCACCGGCGTCGCTGAGCGCACATGGGTACCCCTCGTGCACTTGGTCACCATCGCGGCCGGTTCCTTGGCCATCGCTGCGATCGCCTGGGGCCCCTATCTCTACGGGGTTCTGCACGCCACTGCCCCGCTAGAGTCCACCGCGCAGCATTACCTGCCGGAAGAAGGCACCCAAATCCCGGCGCCTTTCCTCTCGTTGTCCGTCATTGGCATCCTCAGCCTGATCGGCTTGATTTACCTCGTCATGCGCATCGACGAGCCCGAAATCCGCGCTCTGAGCACCGCTCTTGTCGGCACCTACCTGTGGACCTTGGCCTCCATGGTCATGACCCTCGCCGGCAGCACGCTGCTGGGCTTCCGCCTAGAGCTGATCGTCGTGGTGCTTTTCGCTACGGCCGGCATCCTCGCGCTGGCCGACATCCGCCTCATGGGCCTGCCCACGCTCTACCCGGAAGGCTTCAGCGAGGTCACCAGCAAGCGCGTGACCCTAGCCTTTGCCATCCTCATGGGGCTTGGCGGTATTTACTATGCCCAGCAGATCCCGGCAACGAACGTGACCGCCTTGGACCACGCCTATACCGATACCGACGGCTACGGGGAGCGCGCGGACCGCTACACCAGCGATTCTTCCGCTAATTACGGCAAGATCCGTGAATTCATCGATGCCCAGGGCTACGAGGCCAATGACACGGTTGTCCTGACCGATGAGAAGCTCTTCATGGCCTATAACCCCTACTACGGATTCAACGCGTTCACCAGTAATTACGCCAACCCGCTGGGAGAGTTCAGCACCCGCAACCTGCAGATCGAGGAGTGGGCTTCCAAGTCCTGGGAGCAGACTCCGGAAGAGTTTGCGAAGTCGCTTCAGTCCGCACCGTGGCGCGGGCCGGACGTCCTCATCTTCCGCGGCGACCTAGAAGAACCCGGCGATGGTTACAAGACGCACTTGGCGGAAGACATCTACCCCAACCAGCCCAACGTGCGCTACCGCGCGGTGTTCTTCAACCCAGAGGTCTTTGAGGAAGGTTGGAACACGCAACAAATCGGCCCCTTCGTCGTGGCGGCGCGATCTTAAGAAGCCAAGGCGGTGACGTAGACTGATCGCCGTGTCAGATCGGAAAACCTCTTCATTACGTGCACCGCAGTCCCTGCGACTCACCGCCATCATCGCTGGATTCATTGGTTTCCTGTGCTTCGTGGCGACGCCGCTACTGCCGGTGAACCAGACCCAATCCTCCTTCGATTGGCCCCAGCAGGGCTCCCTGCAGTCCATCAACGCCCCGCTCATCTCGGTGGCGCCGGAAGAAATTGATGCAGAGATCCCCCTGGAAGCCGTCGACAAGCTGCGCGACGGCCAGGACCTGCTCTACGGCACCGTGCCCCCGGAGTCCAAGAAGGCCTCCAACCGCGGTATGTTTGTCCGCGCCGGCGAGGGTGGCCTCTCGGTAACCAGCCTCGATGAGGTCATTTTCTCGCTCACAGCTGAGCAGGTGGCACAGCTACCAGAGGACGCCACCCTCAGCATCGCCTCCACGGAGGACGGGACCACCGTCTCCGTGGGCAAGCACAAGAAGACCACCGAGGAGGATCTGCGCCCGCAGGTCACCGGCGTCTACACCGAGATTGATGACACTCCGGAGAACCTCGCAGAGCTTGGCGACGACCTCCGCATCCACGTAGAGATCAACTCTCGGTTTACCTCCTCCCCGACACCGCTCAAGCTCATCGCCATGTGGCTGGGCCTGGCCATGGTGGTCATCAGCCTGGTCTGCCTGTGGCGGATTGACCGCCTCGATGGCAAACGCCTTGGCTTCATGCCCGAAACCTGGAAGCAGATCCGCCCGCTCGATGGCGTCGTGGCAGCTGTACTCGGCTGGTGGTACGTCTTCGGCGCCAATACCTCCGATGATGGCTTCATCCTCACCATGGGCCGCGTTTCCGATCACGCGACCTACATGGCGAACTACTACCGCTGGTACGGCGTCCCCGAGGCCCCGTTCGGCGCGCCGTACTACGACCTCGTGGCATGGCTGGCACAGTTCTCCAGCGCCTCCATCATCGTGCGCCTGCCCTCGCTCATCTCGGCGCTCATCATCTGGTTTGTTTTGTCGCGCGAGATGCTCCCGCGCTTCGGTACCCGCGTGAACGAGCGCCGCCTCGCGCACTGGACGGCCGCGTTCATGTTCCTAGCTTTCTGGCTGCCCTATAACAACGGCGTACGCCCAGAGCCCATCGTGGCCCTCGGTGTCATGTTGACGTGGGCTTCCTTCGAGCGCGCCATCTCCACCCAGCGCCTTCTGCCGGCAGCGGTGGGCACCATCATCGCCACCATCACCCTAGCCGCTGGCCCCACCGGTCTGACCGCGGTGGGCATCTTCCTGGTCTGCCTGCCCGCGCTGTTCCGCATCATGGGCACGCGCGCCCCCGAAGTCACCTGGCCGGCACTCATCGCCCCGTTCCTTGCCTGCGGCACTGCCGTCATGGTCGCCGCCTTCGGGGACCAAACATTAGCGTCAGTCATCGAATCGACGCGCGTGCGCTCCGCGGTCGGCCCGTCCCTGCCGTGGTACTCCGAGTTCGTGCGCTACTCCACGCTCTTCGAGCCCTCCGTGGATGGCTCCCTGACGCGCCGTTTCGCCATGTTCACCATGCTTTTCTGCCTGGCGCTCATCATCTACGCCTTCATCAAGAACCACCGCGTCGTCGGTGCGGAGGCAGATCCCACCAAACGCCTGCTGGCCATCATGGCGCTCTCGGCTTTCTTCCTCATGTTCACGCCGACGAAGTGGACGCACCACTTCGGTATCTACGCCGGTATCGCCGGCGTCATCGCCGCGCTCGGCTCGGTGGTCCTGTCCCAGATCGCCATGCGCTCCCCGCGCGCCCGGACCTTCTCCATCGCCGCGGTGATTTTCCTCCTCGCCATCTCCCTCGGCGGTTGGAACGCGTGGTGGTACGTGTCTTCCTTCGGCATCCCGTGGTGGGACCGCACCGTGCAGTTCAAGGCCATCGAGGCCAACACCGTGGTGCTCGCGATCGCCATGGTGGTCCTAGCGATTGGCCTCTACCAGTCCCTGGTTCACAGCTATCGCAAGAACAAGGCCGAAACCGCCGGCACCCTTGAGGAATTCGAGGCCGCCAACGCCGCCAAGGTTTCTCGCTGGGCAGGCGCCATGTCCGCACCGATTGCGGTGGCCTGCATCCTCATCGTGGCCTTCTCCTGCGCCTCCTTTGCCAAGGGCTACGTGGCCCAGGCGGATTCCTACTCCGTGGGCAAGGGCAACCTGGCGTCCCTGCGCGGCGATGTCTGCTCGCTGGCGGATGCCACCATGGTGGAAACCAACACCAACGAGGCTTTCCTCACTCCGGTCGACGGCGACCTCAAGGATTCACTGGTTGACGAAGACGAGGACAACTTCGGTTTCGGCCCCAACATGATCAAGGAAGATATTGAGCCGGAGAACCTCAACTCGGCGTCGGTAGGCGCCATTGCCAACACCACCGGTGATGACTCGGCTGCTTCCAATGAGGAAACCACCGAAACAACCGAAGTCACCGATTCTTCCGCCGGTGGCGTGCGCGGAACGCTAGGCGTAAACGGCTCCGAGATGCACCTGCCCTTCAACCTGGATTACACAAAGGTCCCGGTCATGGGTTCCTACGATGAGTCGCAGCGCTCCACCGCCACCATCACCACCCAGTGGTACAACTTGCCGGAACCAGGAGAAAACACCCCTGTCCTCGCGGTCTCTGCTGCCGGCAAGATTTACCACCACGACGTCAACGGTGTAGAGCAGGAAGGCACCGAGCTCACCTTGGAGTACGGCACCCTCAAGAACGGCAAGGTCACCAACAAGGGTGAGGCCGAGCTTTCCGACGTCGGCGCGACCCCCAAATGGCGCAACCTCCGCATTGCTCTAGA
The DNA here is from genome assembly GCF_001807205.1 of Corynebacterium sp. HMSC05D03. NCBI lineage: Bacteria > Bacillati > Actinomycetota > Actinomycetes > Mycobacteriales > Corynebacteriaceae > Corynebacterium > Corynebacterium sp. HMSC05D03. The sequence continues at coordinate 116,162 of NZ_KV788168.1, forward strand.
CGAGCTCCCGGAAGAGGCCAACGTTGTACGCCTCGTTGCGGTAGATGATTCCACCGATGAAGACGATTGGATGGCGTTTACCCCACCGCGCGTACCGGAGCTGGCCACCATCAACTCCCAGTTCGATTCCTCCACCCCGGCACTCCTTGACTGGTCCGTCGCTCTGCAGTTCCCCTGCCAGCGCACCTTCGACCACTACGCCGGTGTGACGGAGATTCCGGAGTTCCGCATTCTTCCCGACGCCGCCGCGCAAACCTCCCTCACAGACTTCCAGTCCTTCTCCGGTGGTGGTGCGCTGGCAACCGCAGAGGCAGTGAACTACTCCTATGAGATCCCGAGCTACCTCAACAACGATTGGGCACGCGACTGGGGCGCCATTGAGAAGTACGAGCTGCGTACTAACTCCCGGGGCGAGGAACCGCTGAAGGCGGATATCGACCAGGAAGTCATCCAGCGCTCTGGCTTGTGGAAGAACTCCGAGATGAAGATTCGCCCGGAGGGCGAGCAGTAGCCCTACAGGAACTCGGCCGAATCTTTAATGCGCTGCCGCGCCACGGCCGGGGTGGAAATGCGGTGCATAGACACGTAGTCCGCGGTCTGTGCACCGGGAATCTCCACGCGTTCCGCAATCTCATCCTGCGTTGCGGTCTGGACCAAGATGTCAGAATAGGCTGCTGCCAGCGCCGCCTCGTCGAGGACGCACTCACCGCGGATGTCCTCCGGGAGCTTGGCCAGCGCGCCGAAGTCAGGGAAGGTGAGGAGGAGGGCGTCGGCAGGCACCAGCGCTGCGAGCGCCCCACCCGAGGAATAGCCCCACACCGTCACGCGCTCGGCACCGTGTTCGCGGGCATAATCGACGGCCGCCTGAACCGACTGAACCATCTCCGCCACAGTGTGCTCGGGTGCCAACGGATAGTCGACATCAATGATGGTGGTTCCGGACAGCTGTGCTGCAGCAGCCACTTCGGGCCGCCACTGCATCTCTAGCGCCTTGCCGTCACCACGCCACCATCCGCCAGAGTGCAACGACACCGCCCAACGACCATTCTGCTCTGAAGGAACAAAGATCGCTCCCACCTCAGAGTCTTCAACACGTACCCCCTCCGTGAAGGCAGTACCAGGCAGCGAGTGATCCACTGCGGAACCCAGCACCATCATGGAGGCCTGCACGATGCGGTCCGGCAGCAACGCACAGTAGCGGTCCGCCTCCGGCGAACCTCCACCGGCCCACGGCGGGCGGAAGTCCGGCAGCGGGTAGTGCACCTCCATGTAGGAGGAGAGCTGCTCGAGCTGTTGTTCCGGACTTAGTTGGCGATCAGTACCACCGATATTCCACTCACTCATGGCCCCCAAGGGTACTACCAGATGGTGACGCGCTCCTCCGGTGCTAGACCACCCTCGACGTCAAAGGCCTCGTAGAATTCATCGATGTTTTCAGCGATGATGTTGCAGCGGAACTCCGCCGGCGAGTGCGGATCAATGGCCAGGTACTGCGTGGCCATCTCCGGGCGGATGGCAGTGCGCCACACGCGCGCCCACGCCAGGAAGAAACGCTGCAGACCGGTGTACTCGTGCTCTGCCAATTCCGGCTCAGCGCCCTCAGCCTCAAAGGGCGTGACCTGGCCATTGATGTCCAGGCCCTTGTCGGCGCAGTAGTTCTTGTAGGCCACCACGGCGATTCCCAATCCGCCCAGGTCACCGATGTTCTCACCCAGGGTGAAGCTGCCGTTGACGCCTGCGGAATCGGTGCCTTCCAGCACCTTCGGTACCTGCCCTTGGAACTGGTCCACCAGTTTCGCGGTCAGCTTCTCGAAGGCCGCACGGTCCTCCTCCGTCCACCAGGAGTTGAGGTTGCCCTGGCCGTCATACTGCGAGCCCTGGTCATCAAATCCGTGGCCGATCTCGTGACCAATCACCGCACCGATAGCGCCGAAGTTCTCCGCCGCGTCCGCCTCAGGGTTGTAGAAGGGCGGGCGCAGAATCGCTGCCGGGAAGGTGATGTCATTGACCACTGGATTATAAAAAGCATTGACCGTCTGCGGGGTTGCGAACCATTCATCGCGGTCCGCCGGCTTGCCAATCTTGGCCAATTCATAATCGTGATTCCACGCGTTACCCGCGCGCACATTGGCCACCAAGTCCGCTCCCTTCGGAGAAAACTCCAGGTCAGAATAGTCACGCCAGGTATCTGGATAACCGATTTTAGCCTTGAACTGCGAGAGCTTCTCCAGCGCGCGCTCGCGGGTAGCCGGGGTCATCCACTCCAGCTGCGAAATCCTCTCGCGGTAAGCGGCGGTAAGGTACTCCACCAGCTCATCCATCTCGGACTTCGAGGAGGGCGGGAAGTGCTTGTCCACGAAGACCTTGCCAATCTCCTGTCCCACCATGTTTTCCGCCAAGCCCACGGCGCGCTTCCAGCGGTCACGCTGCTCCGTGGCACCGGAAAGCTTGGTTCCGTAGAACTCGAAGTTCTTCTTACCGATCTCCTCGGAGAGGTAAGGCGCGCGCGAGAGCAGAATGTGCCACGTTGCCCACAGCTGCCAATCCGCCATACGGCCGGCGGTGAACAGGCCCTCGAGGTGCTCGAAATAAGACGGCATCATAGCTACCGCACGGTGCTCGGGCAGTCCCCCACCCTGCAGGATGGCGCGGGTGATACTGGGCAGCTTGGCGACGTCCACCGGGTTATACGTCTTCACCGCATCGCGCGAGGCCACCACGTCCCAGTGACCAGCGGCAATTTCCTTCTCGAGATTCACGATGCGCGTAGCGGCCACCTCCGCGCCCAACCCGAAAAGGCGCGCGGGATCCAGGAATCCAAGCATGGCAGCTACGTGCTTCTCGTAGTCAGCGAGCGTCTGCGCGTGAGCTTCCTCGCGATAATAAGCCTCATCCGGCAGACCCAAACCAGACTGAATAATGTAAGCCACTGCTTCTTCGGAACCGGAGTCTTTTTCTACCCAGAAGGTAACCGGGGCGCCGACGCCCTCACGCTCCAGCACTCCCAAGTTGTGCGCCAGCTCCTCCGGATCCGCGGCCACCAGCTTGTCGAGGTCCTCGTCAAGTGGCGCCGTTCCCGCAGCATTGACTCCTTCTACATCCATGTGGGCGGAATACGCGATCCCAGGGCGGCCCGTGTCTTCCTTAACGATGTCGTGGACGAGTTCCTCGGCTTCGTCGCGAAGCGCGTGAAAAGTACCGTCGACACCGCGATCATCGGGAATAACGTGGGACTCAATCCAGGGGCCATTGACAAACTGATACAGATCCTTCATGCACTTCACTCTATGTCAGAAGCACGCGTTAGTGTGGTGTGCATGACTTCTTATCGTTTCCCGCCAGCGAAGATGACGGGACCGTTTTTCGCGGTACTTGGAGTAACCCTTCTCGTGCTGGGCACGCCCGCTGTCCTCAGCTTGGCGCTACCGGAGCACGATCCTGAAACAGAGCCAGTCGTCCTCGATGATCCGGAGTGGCGCCAGCCCATCGACGGACTGGAATGCAGCGTCAACTACGAATCCGTGGCCAACCAGGCGTGGGATTGCGGTGATACCTTGGTCGAGGCCTACCTCACCTCTGATGTCGACGATGATGAGCTGGCCCTACGCCGCGCTGTGCGAGCCACGACCTTTGGGTCGATGCCGAAGGAAAAAGTAGAAAACAACGACGGCATGCTCGTACTACGAACGTATACGTACATGCCGGTCGTTGCCGTCAGCGTGGCCAAAGGCAACCTCAATTACAAACTCGTCTTCTCGGACGGAAATCCAGAGGAACTCGCCGATCAGTTTATGGAGGCCTTCAAGTGAGCAAAATCTTTCGCGTAACCCTGTGGGTCTTCATTGGCGTCTGCCTACCCGCCGCTCTTATCAATCTGTTGGGCTCCTTTCTCGTTGCCCCGCTTCCAGGCCTGATAAGCCTGCTGATTGGATTAGCCTTCCTAGCACTAGGCCTATACCTGTGGCGCCTTAGCCCAATGTGGGCACGGCCAGCCAAAGGCTGGGCCACTGCCAGCGTGCTGTGGGGAGGCGGTACCGCAGTATCTTTAGCGCTCCTCTCCGCGCTGCCATTCACCTCCCTCACCAAAGGCGTGGGCTGGGAAGAATCCATGATGTCCTGGTCCGGTGCTTATCCGGAGGAATTCGCCAAGGCGCTGGGCGTGGTCTTCGTATTGCTTAGCTTCCGCCAACTCAACCGACCCTGGCACGGTTTTCTCGTTGGTGCACTCATAGGCTGGGGTTTCGAGGTTTTTGAGAATATCCTCTACGCCTCCCTCGGTGCCGTGATGCACCCGACCTCTGACTGGATTGGCATGCTGCAGATGTGGGGGCTCCGCCTCGTGGCGGGACCAGGCCTGCACATGTCACTGACGGCCATCGCGGGCTTCGGCATCGGCTGGGCCATTTACGCTGCCCATAAAACCTGGTGGTGGCGTCTCGGCGTAGGAGTGGGCGCCCTCTTTGTTTCCTTCTGTCTCCACTTCGCGTGGAACTACATGTGGGATGAGACATGGCAGCTGGTCACGCAGTATATCGTCGTCGCACTTATCCTCTACCCCACCGTCATCACCCTAGGGATTCGGGCCCACCGTCTGGCCAAGTCGGACGATACCTACTCGCACTCGCCCGGCCTCGCCAGCCTGCGGTGAACTAGTCGAACTGCCCCTGCAGCTCTGATGTCGCGCCCCAAGGATACTTTCTTTACTTCCGACAACGGCTACGGCTTAGCATGCCTGCGATGAGCTAGGCACAGCACGCTTCAGCTCCGCACATGCCCTATCGCGCGCGTCCTGTAGAGGCGTCGGCAAGCCTGGCGCCTGCGGTGCAACCTCCACCGCTCCCAGCACATCCCCCGTGAGATCCGCGGGGGATCCATAAGTATTAGCCGCCACGCTATACCCAGGACCGAAAGAGGCACTAGCGTGAATCTGACGGTTATCCGACCATCCAAATTTCGTTCCAATAATGCCCGGGATGTGTACGGTGCCAAAGTCCTGGCGGTAGCCGTCGGATGCCACAGGCGCTACCGTCGCCATACCCTTCATGAGCGGCGCGGCAGACGGGTCGCCAGATATCGCCCCTATGAAGCGAGTGAGATCCTCCGTCGACGTCGTGGTATTTCCCCAGTAGCCATTGTGATGAGTGTCCCCTAGCCGGTACTCCCCGATAATAGAGGGAATGGCCTGTGGATACTTCCGCTCCAAGTCGCTGGCGGTGCCGTCCTCAGAAAAACGAATCATGTTCTCCACCCGCGCCTTATCCTCCGGCGCACCATATTTCAGCACCCACATACCGAGATACAGCTTCGCCAGGGAAAGCGCGGGGCGGGACTCGTGGCTATTCCCAGTGGAAACTGAATTTCCATCGGCATAGCGCACGGTCATCTGGGTGCGTGGTGGGACTTTTCCAGGATCGAAAGTCAGAGCCTGGGCAGAAGGCGTGGTGACGGCCGCCAGGGCAAGACCGACAATGATGGAACGAGACTTAAACACTTGTATAGATTAACTCAAGTCACAGTTTTGCAGCTCTGATTGGAGATTTGGCGCCCTAAGACGCCACTGGAAGTTTCGAATGTTCGTTTTACCCATCGTCCACCCCGCGGAGAGTGTGGAGTATCAGTGTTCCCATTTGCCCCTTTAATCACAACTTCTTTCCGCGGTATGGACTTCTCCAGGGATAACGAATAAGCTCTTATTTCGAAAGGGATTTCGAACGGTGGGGGTTCGTTCCTTCGCAGTAGCTCGACCAACAGTAGGGGGTTGAAGTGTCTTCCACTTCAGACGTTGTTGTTTCCTATTTTTCTCATTCCAATCCGAACGACCCAGTATGTATGAAAGGCAAGGACATACGCCAAGCAGACTACGAGTTCTGGTCTAGCGTCCTTCCCGCCTTGGACGAAGACTCAGACACAGCGTGTATGCGCCTTGGACTAAAGACCGGCAAAACGGCCGGGGCAGTTGCTCGCATAGTCATGGGGATTTACCGCCTCAGAGAACTCCCCCAGCTCAAAGCCCTGCAAGATGCTTATTTTTTGCTGGACCTACCTGCCTTGATTGCCATTGACCAGGTCATGGCTAAGCTGGGCCAGCCTTCCCCAGAGGTAGTGGCTGCCATCGATACTTCATTGGCCCGTTGGTTTACTCCTACGAAGCCCAATCAGGCGTTTCCCAGCACTTCGCAGATTCGCCGCCGCATGCGTGATCTCGTCAAGGTTCATGATGACTCCATCGCGGTGGAAGATACGCGCCCGAAGAACCGGTATTCGATACTCACCCGCGCCCAGCGCGCCACCATCGAACTAGAGGTTGACAGCAGCATCGGGGTCATTATTCATGAGGCTATTAAGGCAGCAGCGGAAAAGCATGAGGTTTCTATGGCCGAGGCACTCATCCTCCTCATCACTGGGAAGGTAGAGCCAGAAGCTGCCCGAGTAGTACTCCACACTTATCAAGCTAATGACGTCGAGGATGCACCAGTATATGTAGAAGGTCACGGCTGGCAGGTAGGCAATATCCCCGCACAGGCGGTAACGAAAAGGGATTTGAGAACAAAGCCGGAGGCTTCCAAAAGCTACGGGCCAAACACGATGGTGCGCAAGTATGTTGAGGGCCGCGATGGCACCTGTCGTGCAGCTGGCTGCGGAATGCCTGCGTGGCTATGCCAGTTGGACCACCGTATTAACTACGCCGATGGCGGACCAACGCACCCGGACAACATGGTCGCGTTATGCCAGCATCACCACAACATGAAGACCGACGGACGGGCCTTTTATATTTTGGACCCGGATACCGGGGATGTGGTCTGGCTTTTTGAGGATGGAACGTGGGCAATCACCGAACCTTCCGGACCACTAGCCCCTAAGAACAAGCGCTGGGCGCGAAGTGTGGCACAAGATATTGAGGGCTTCCGCGCCCGGAAACACCGTGAGGCTCAAGAACTTAAAGCTGAGCTAGACAAAGAACAACAAGAGGCCGCACACCACGCGCATACAGAAAAAGCAGAGAACAAGGAACCTGAAGGCGGAGAGGAGATCCCCTTCTAAGAAAGGTCCGTCGTTTAAAACGACGAAGGGAATCGTCGTCTACCCCATGTCGACTAGAAGAACTCCACCAATGATCAGTGCGACCCCTAAGCCCTTAAGCCAGGTGAAAGGCTCACGGAAAAGCATGAAGGAAAAAAGAGCAGTAAGCGCCACGCCTGAGGCAGTCCAGATTCCATAGGCCACGCCTAGCGGTATTCCCTGCCGAAGCGCCAATGACAAGAAAGCATAGGAGGACACATAGGCCACGACCACCCACGCTACCCATGCCTTCTGGCCGTGAACGGCCAGCATACGCAGGCCCAAGGTGCCGGCGACTTCGATAAGAATGGCAAGGGATAACCAGATCATGTCTCCACTTCCACGAGCGTTGTTTTCGGCGCCCGGCCGCCCATCTCTACGCAAACTACGCCGGCGATGATGCAGCCCATGCCCACCATCATGAGCGGCGTGAGCTGTTCGCCAAAGAGGTATGCGGACAGCCCCGCGGTAAGCACCACACCGGTTGCGCCCCAGATGCCATAGGCCGCACCCACGTGCATGCCACAGCGCAACACTTGGTGCAGGGCGGAAAAAGCGACGACGTAGCCCGCCACCACCACGACATAGACCGCGGGGTGCTCTAGCGCCGCCTTGAGGCATAGGGTCGCCACGACCTCACTGAAGATGGCAATGCTCAAAAAGAGCCAAGCGCGCATTTTCACCCTCCCAGATCCGTTGCATCCAGCCCACACTCAGAAAGGACCACGCGGTCGCCGCGGTGCGGGATGCCTTCTTCATCCCAATGGGCTTGGGCGGCCGAGGTGTGGGCGCGGCCAGTGCTGTTGACCACCCGCCACCAGGGCAGATCTGCGCTTTTCGACATCACCCAGCCCACATATCGCGCGCCGACCCCCACCACTTTGGCGATCTCTCCGTAGGTGGAGACATTGCCAGCTGGAATGCGGAGAACGACCTCCGTAACCCTAGAGCTCGATGGGTTCTTCGGGGGCATCCTCAACCTCACACAAGGTAAGCGCCGCACCTGTGCAATCCTCGATCAGACACAGACGGCCGAATGGGGAATCGTGGGGCTCACGAATGATCTTTCCGCCGTTATCAATTACAGCCTTAGCTGCCTGGTCAATGTCCCGCACGCCCAGGTAGGTTTGCCAGAAACTCGGCAAGCCCTCCGCGTGCCAAAATCCGGCGAAGGCAGCGCCTTCTTCCTCCGCTACTGCGTAATGCTCATCACCACGGATTTCCCAGTTGAAGAGCTCGCCATAAAAGTCCAGCGCTGAGTGGAAATTCGCCGAAACCGTCAGCTCATGCCACACCGGAGTACCCGGCTCTCCGCCGGCGACGAAGCGGTCGAGCTCCGGCTGCGTCAAACCAAACATGGCACCACTGTTGTCCAGAACAAGCGCCAACGGCGCACCTAAAGCGAGGATCTTGCCACCGAGTTGTTCTACCCGGGCGCAATCCGCCTCCAAGTCGCGGGAAAGGAAATAAGTTGCCCAGGTGTCTTGGCCTGGGACAATCTCCGCGATGGGAAGGCCCTGCAGGCGGGCAATGCCGTCTTCGAATTCCCAACCCAACACGGCCGAGTAAAACTCTTCGGAGGCCTTCACATCGGAACTAGCCAGAGTAATCCAGTAGGGCATTCCTACTTCTGCTTCAAAAGCGGGCATTAGAGGTTCCTCCACTTCTCCGGGTCAAAGTCATCATCGGCGGTGGCCTCATCGAAATAATCGTCGTCGTCTTCGACGACGCGGGCGCAGGTGTCGGAGACACAGATGACGTCGCCAAGCACCAGCGTTGCACCGCGCTGCTTAGTGACTTCCCCATTGACGGTGACCTGGCCTTGCTCGATGAGCTCTTTGGCCTCACCCCCGGTTGCGACCAAGGAGGCCAGTTTGAGGAACTGGCCGAGCTTGATGGATTCTCCCTTAATTGAGACTTCTAGCATGCTGACCAGCATACCCAGCTCAAAGCGCAAGGAGTCCCTCCGTCAGAATGATGACGCCAAGCAGGGCAAACACGACACCACTAAAGATATCGACACTGGCGGAGTTCTTCGCCATCCACTTCGACACCGCACGTGTGCACAGCGCGACGCCAACGAAGATGATGAGGCTTTCGAGGATGAGCACTGAGCCCACCGTGGCATTGGCACCAAACCCCATGCCGGGGTCGATGAAATTGGCAAAGATAGCGCCGAAGAAGATCAGCACCTTGGGGTTGGAAAGGTCGCTGACCAGGCCCATGCGATACGCCGTGCCGAGTCTGATGATGCCGTCCGGGGTGAACCCGCGCGGTTGGGGATTCATAGTTGCCGGTGCACGGCGCTCTTTGATGCCACCGCTGATGGCAGAAAAAGCCATCCACAGCAGATAGCTGCCGCCTGCAATCTGCAGCGCCACTAGGATTTCCGGGTGCGCCGAAATCAATGCGGTGAGCCCCGCTAGCGAAGCAACGGTCCACATCATCAAGCCGGTGGTGCTACCGATTGCGGCCCACACCGCCGCGCGCGTAGAGCGGGCGCCCAAACGAATAATCTGTACCACGTCTGGTCCCGGCGAGGCCATCGCCGCGAACCACACACCCATTAAGGACACTATGGCGCTGAATGCCATCTAACACCCCCATACTCACATGCATTATTGCTAACACATGCCACTATAAGAGGCGTCTCACCTGCAGCGAAACAGGTAATTTAGCTTTGCGTGCGCGGCTTAATGGTCATGGTGTCAATGTTGACGTGCTCCGGCAGCGAGGCCACCCAACGCACGGCCTCAGCGATGTCTTCTGCGGTGAGGTTGAGTTCGCCGTCATACACCTGTGCGGCACGCGTTTTGTCGCCCCGAAAACGATTAAGGGAAAACTCTTCCGTGGCCACACGGCCTGGGTCGAGTTCGGTGACGCGGACACCGTGCTCCTCGATACGTAATGCACGAGAAATCACGCGCACGCCATGCTTGGCGGCGTTGTAGCCGGAGCCGCCCTCGTAGACGTTCCACCCGGCAACGGATCCCATGTTGATAATGAGCCCACCCCGCAGCTTCGGCATGAGGGCTTGGATCATACGGACAGTGCCGAGGACGTTGACGTCGTACATCCACTGCCAGTCCTCTACGGTGGTCTCCACGAGAGGTTCCAAGCCCTTCGCGCCACCGGCGTTGTTGACCAAGAGGTCCACGCGGTCGAGGTGGGAGACGAACTCAGCCACGGACTCGTCCGAGGTTACGTCGAGGGCATAGGCCTCGCCACCGATGTCCTTCGCGAGGGCCTCAAGGCGCTCTACGCGACGCGCACCGACGACGACATGCCAACCGTCGGCCGCCAACGCTCTTGCCGACGCCTCCCCGATCCCCGAGGACGCTCCTGTGACAACTGCTACCTTTTCCATGCGCCCTAGGATAGGACTTCTTCCAGCTCGGCGCAGATGTTTTCCACGATCTCGATCTTGAAGTCGGCCGGGGTAAAGGTGCCATCCTTCATGTCAGTATTGAGCGAGATATCAAGCTGAGTGCGCAGCTGCTTCATGGAGAAATTAGCCATGATGAGACGCCACGCCTCCACCGCGCGGATGCCGCCGCTAAAGCTATAGCCCACATAGGCAATCGGCTTGGCCACCCACTCAGCGCCCAAGGAATCGACGGCGTTCTTGAACGCACCCGGCACGGAGTGGTTGTACTCCGGGGTAACGAAGATATAGCCGTCGCAGGCATCAATGGCATCGGACCAAGCTTGGACATTCGGGTCCTCGTAATTTTTGTTTGCCGCCATAGGGATGACGGAAGAAGTGAGAATTGGAACGTCGAAGGCCTTGAGGTCAATGAGCTCGTAGTCAACGTCGCGACCTTGGGCCAGGTCAGTGACCCATTGGGCGATGGCCAGCCCGGCGCGGTCGTCGCGGGTAGAGCCAAGAATGATGCCGATTTTTGCCATAAATGTGCCTTTCACATTTTGTTAACGTGTCAACGTTTGAGCGTACGCCGATATGCTCACGCGATCGACATTTCCGCTCAACATGTTTATTCTTTTGCCATGTCACAGGAGAACTTGGCGAATCACGGATCCATTGAGCGCATGACCAGCGGGCAGTGGTTCATGCCCAGTGTCAACGAGGAGGTCAACGCCGAGCACCAGCGCGGATTCCGGTTGGTCAAAGAACTCAACGAGCTGCACAACACCGATCGCGACCGCGCGCACGACATCCTGCGCGCGCTGCTCTCCCCCGAGTCCGAAGTACCCGGCCTCCACACGCCGCTTAACCTGGAATACGGCCGCAACGTCACGGTTGGCAAAGGGGTGTTCATCAACTTTGGTGCGACAATCCTGGCGCAAGCGCCTGTAACCCTCGGAGACCGCGTCATGATGGGGCCGAACTGTTCGCTCATCACGGTGGGCCACCCCGTCAACGATCATGAGATGCGGGCGGAGGGCTGGGAAATAGCTAAACCTATCACCATCGGTGATAACACGTGGTTTGGCGCCAACGTCACGGTCCTGCCTGGCGTCACCGTGGGCAAGAACTGCGTCGTAGGCGCAGGCTCACTGGTGACCCGCGACGTACCGGATAACTCGCTGGTCCTGGGCTCGCCGGGGCGCGTGGTGCGCAAGCTGGAGGACAACGAAGATAGGTGGGAGCGCCAAGATCTCGATGTTTGATCTCAAGGCAATCGGCAAGGGACTTCCCGTCCTAGAGACCATTGATTCGCTTCCTTCAGACGGCCACGTCGTGGTCCAGGCCCCGCCCGGCACCGGTAAGACCACGCTTATTCCACCGGCATTAGCGAACCAGGTAGAGGGCAAGGTTCTCGTCACCGCACCACGCCGCGTGGCGGTGCGTGCGGCGGCAAACCGCCTTCAGGAGTTGTCAGGCCAGCGCATCGGCTATGCGGTGCGCGGTGATTCCCGCAAAGGCGCGGACGTCGAGTTTGTTACCCCAGGTGTTTTGTTACGCCGACTGTTGCGGGATCCGGAACTTGAAGGGATTTCCGCCGTGGCCATCGACGAGGTCCACGAACGCCAGCTCGATACTGACCTCGTACTCGGTATGTGCTTAGAGTTGGCGCAGCTCCGCGATGACTTTCGGGTTATTGCCATGTCCGCGACTGTCGACGCCACCCGCTTCTCCCAGCTTATGGGGAATGCGCCGATCCATTCCACTGAGGCTGTCACGTACCCACTCGATATTTCCTATGAACCGATTCCGGGGCGCGCTGCGGGAGATCGAGACTTTTGGAAAGGCGTGGCGAGGGTTGCCGCGCGGCAGCACGAGTCCACGCTGGTCTTTGTTCCCGGCGTGCGCGAGGTCAACCTGGTGTGTGATGCACTGAGTGGCCATAACGTTTTTCCGCTCCATGGCCGCCAGACCACGCAAGAGCAGGATGCTGCGCTTTATACGCGCGAGCCGCGCATCGTGGTGGCGACGTCCATCGCGGAATCTTCGCTGACCGTGCCAGGCGTGCGCACCGTCATCGATGCCGGGCTATCCCGCGTGCCCAAGCGGGATGCGCAGCGCGGGATGAGTGGGTTGGTGACAGTGTCGACGTCGAAAAGCAGCGCCGATCAACGCGCCGGACGTGCCGGACGTGAGGCGCCGGGTACCGTCGTCCGCTGCTATTCGCAGGAGGATTACCAGCACTTTTCCCCGCACGTGATTCCAGAAATTCTTTCTGCGGACCTCACGCAGGCGGCACTGTTCATGGATAGTTGGGGCGCGGGACCGGATTTCCCCTTGCTGGATCCCCCACCGGGGCCCGCGCTTGCCGACGCCCACCGCACCCTAGATCTGCTCAACGCTGGCGAAGAGCTGGCGTTACTGCCAACGCACCCACGATGGGGAGCTGCCCTGCTCAAACATGGCTCCGGTGCCGCTGACACAATTGCCCGCCTGGATGATTCGGATCCGAAGCGGCTTGCCCGCTTGGTGCCCAACAAGGGTCCGGTGGACCCAGGCGTGGTGGTCGCTAGCGCCTTCCCGGAGTTCGTGGCTAAGCGCGTGGGCGACAAGGAGTTTTTGCTCGCCAGCGGTACGCGCGCGCGGTATTTCGAGGATGGTCACGACTGGTTGGCGGTGGCTGAGGTGTCGTTGGCGCGATCTGGAAACGCCATCATTCGTGAAGCAGTGCCCATTGCGGAAAAGGACGCACTCGACATCATCGGCGTGACCGAAGAGACGCGAGCATTTCTCGACGGTCCCAAGGTCCGTGGCATGCGCGTGCGTGCGGCAGGCTCCATCGTGTTGTCGGAAACCCCAGTGAAGGTCTCCGGTGATGAGGCGGTGGAGGCACTACGCAACTCCGGACAGGGTTTAAATCTGTTTCACTTCAGTGACAAGGCTCAAAACCTGCGGGAACGTATGCGTCATCTGCATAGGGCATACGGGAATCCGTGGCCGGACGTGGACGGCGATGATCTGAGCTGGCTGGAGCCGGAGCTGCATGAGCTGGCTGCCGGGAAGCGGCCAGACATGTACCCGGCGCTGCAGCGCTTGCTCCCCTGGCCCGAAGCTAGCCGCTTGGATGAGCTCGCGCCGGAACGGTTAGCGGTTCCGTCCGGACGTGCTGCGAGGATCGATTGGTCCGGCGAGCGTCCCGTGGTCTCCATCAAGCTGCAGGAATGCTTCGGCCTGGCTGAATCGCCCGAGTACTGCGGCCACCGCGTGCAGTTTCATCTACTGTCCCCCGCCGGTCGCCCGCTCGCCGTCACCGATGACCTAGCCAGCTTCTGGGCTGGGCCTTATGCCGGCGTGCGCGCCGACATGCGCGGGCGCTACCCCAAACACCCGTGGCCGGAGGATCCATGGAACGCTGTGGCCACGGCGAAGACGAATTAACCCCACTGCTGCCAGGACAGGTACACGCTCATCACCACGACGAGTGCGAGAAGCGCATAGCGGATGAGCTTTGCACCACCGCCAAGCACAGTCCGCGCGCCCAGCTGCGCGCCAATGATATTTGCTGCCGCGAGAACTAAGGCGAGACCCCACACCACGTGGCCACCCACGATAAACACCACGAGCGCACCGACGTTGGTACACGTGTTGACCACTTTCGCCATCGCTGCGGAGGTGAGGAAATTCTGCGAGAAGATAGCGGTAAAGGCCATGATGAGGAACATGCCGGTGCCGGGGCCAAAGATGCCATCGTAGAAGGCGATGGCAGCGACAGCGGCTAACCCTGCCCACGTGCGCCAGCCGCCGCGGATTCCGTCGCCGCTGCCGAAGTCCGGGCGAAAGGCCACAAAGATGCCGACTGCCACCATAAGCACGATGATGACCGGCCGCATGACGTCCTTGTCCATGAGTGCGGCTGCTGTGGCCCCGAGTCCAGAGCACACCAGCGCGATGAGTCCCATGCGGATGAGCTCGCCCTTCGGCGGGCGAACCTTCTTGACGAGTGTGATGGCCGCCGACGCTGTGCCGGATACCGCCGCCACCTTGTTCGTGGCCAGGGCTGTGGCGGGCGCAAGCTGGGGTGCGACCGCCAGGATGAGTGGAATGAGCACAAGGCCGCCGCCGCCAATGACGGCATCGATCCATCCGGCCGCGGCAGCGCCGATGGTGAGAATCGCCCAACCGCCTAATCCGAAATCCATGTCCATCATTAAACTCGATTCCATGTCTGTTCGTACGCGATGGGTCATCGTGGCCCCGGGGTCTGCAGCACTGGGGGCATTGTTTAGCTACCTTCACGTACCCGCAGCCTGGATCCTCGGCGCCATCGTGGTCTCGGGAGCCATGGCCTTGACGACGGGCAAAGAACTCGCCGTTAACGAGCACTTTTATTCTGTCGCCCGCGGGTTCATCGGAATGATGGCGGGCATACCACTGACCTTAGTTCCTGCCTCCACGCTCCTTGGCTTTGTGCCAGCCGCGGTGACGATGTCACTCATCACCGTGCTTATCGGTGTCGCCGGCGGCGTGCTGCTACACCGCTCACAGCCAAAAGATATTTCCTGGGAAACCGGAATCTTATCCATGCTGCCGGGCGGGGCCTCGCTCATGCCCGCGCTAGCCAGCGAACTCGGTGCGGACTACCGCTACGTGGCGCTGACGCAATACCTGCGCCTTCTGGCGGTGTCGGTGTCCCTCCCCTTGGTGGTCTCCTTGTTAGACGCCCCCGCGGGCAAAGGCGTCGACATGAGCGTTGACGGCGAGGTCACGTGGTGGATCGTGGGGTTGACGGTCGCCATCGCCGTGGTTGGTGAAAAGCTAGGCAAGCTGGTGCGTTTGCCAGCTGCTGCTGTTTTGGGGCCGCTCCTCTTGACCGTGCTGGTCGCCCAGGTTATTCCAGCCGGCCATACCTTGGAGCCGCTCTACGTCTTCAAAATCATGGCGTTTATGTCCATCGGCTGGGTCTGCGGTGGCGGACTGTCAGTACCGGCACTGCGGGCCTTCACTAAGCAGCTACCAGCAACGATCCTCTTCATCATTGTCGTCATCGGCGTGTGCGCGCTCACTGCTGTGCCTTTAACCGCCTGGCTGGACATCACCTACTTCGAGGCTTACCTCGCCACCTCACCCGGAGCGCTGGAGACCGTCCTCGCGCTCTCCGCGGAAGGAGGGGCGGGTCCCGCCGTGGTGGCCGTGCAGATTATCCGGCTCATCATCGTGCTCGTCATCGCGGGATATTTGCCCCAGATTTTGGGGCTATTCCGCCGCTAGTGGATAAATCACAGAGTCACTAGTGGATAAATCCAAGAGTGAGGTGTGGATAAATCCAAGAGTCTGACAACTAGTCCAGAATTGTCTCGCGCAGAATCGACATCGGCACAGAACCTAGGGCCAATGCCTGGGAGTGGAAATCACGTACGTCCATGCCCTGCTCCACGGCAGCGTCGCGGGTCTGCTGCCACAGGCGCTGGCCCAGAGCATAAGACGGCGCCTGGCCCGGCCAGCCCAGGTAACGAGTGACCTCGAAGGAGAGGTTAGCGTCATCCATCGCGGTGTTCTCACGCATGAAGGTCTTGACGTGGGACTTGTCCCAGATGCCGGACGCAGTGCACTCCGGCAACGCCTTGCCCAGGTGGAGTCCGATATCCACCACGACGCGGGCGGCGCGGAAGCGTTGGGCGTCGAGAAGCCCCATGCGGAAGCCCGGATCATCCATGTATCCCAGCTCCGCCATGAGTGCTTCAGCGTATAGAGCCCAGCCCTCACCGTGGCCAGAGTTCCACGTCACCGCACGGCGCCATAGGTTGAGGTCCGGTTGGGTCAGCGCGGCGCCAATCTGCAGATGGTGGCCCGGCGCGCCCTCGTGGTGGACGGTTGTCAGCTCCTGCCAGGTGTGGAAAAGCTCCTGGCCAGCCGGTACGGACCACCACATGCGGCCGGGGCGGGAGAAGTCATCGGAGGGCGAGGTGTAGAAGATGCCGCCGGTGCCGGCCGGGTCGATACAGCACTCGATTTCTTTAACGGCCTCCGGGATGTCGAAGGCGTTGCCGTCGAGGTCCTTGATCGCGCGGTCCGCGGTGGACTGCATCCACTCCACTAGCGCGTCGGTGCCGTGCAGCTGGTAGCGCTCCTCTTCGTTGAGTTTGCGCATGGCCGCGCGCACGGTGACGTCGGAGCCGTAGAGCTCGTGGGCGATCTTTTCTTGTTCCGCCTTGATGGAGCGCACCTGGTCCATGCCCCACTCATAGGCCTCATCGAGGTCCACGGCATCGCCAACGAAAAGCTTGGAGAAGCGCTCGTAGCGCTCGCGGCCCACCGCATCCTGCGATGGTGCCTGCGGCTGCAGCTCGTTAGAGAGCCAATCGGCGAACTCGCCGAAGGCTTCCTTGGCCGCGTCCACCTCTGGGCCTTCAACGCCAAGGTCCTCGAGCATGGAGCCGGCGTCGGCAAGCCGCTCGCATTGCACGAAGACATCGGAGATCTGGCGCTGCGGCGCGACCATGCCACGCGAAGCCGCCTCGGTGAGGGACTCCTTGTAGCCGTTGAGCGAGGTTGCCACCTTCGACAGGCGCGAACGCAATGCATCAAGCTGCTCCGGGGTGTCCTTCGGCATGAGCATGAGGGTGTCGCGAATGGTCTGCACCGGGGAGGCAATGTTGTTAAGGCAGCGGATGTCCTCACCGGCATGGTGCAGGTCAAGATCCAGGCAGAGACGGTCGCGCAAGACGGCGGCGGTGACGTAGTCCACCTCGTCAAAATCGTCGTCATCGTCGGATTCGTCGGTGGTGTCATCGAGGGCATCGAGATCCGCCATCATCTCACGAGTGCGATCCGCCACGGAGGAGTAGTACTCCGGGGAGAAATCTTCCAACTCACCGTCGAAGCCGGGAATTCCCCACGCGGTGGCATCGGTGGGCGTGAGCTGCGCGAGGTCGTGGACGAAATTATCGCACGACGCGTCCAGCAGCGAAGGCTGGCGCTCTGCGTTCTGGTCAAAACTCATAAGGGCGAAGTCTAACGAAGATCCAGGGGTTTGGGCCAACCCAGCGCCGCCTTATTTACCAGCTTGTTAGCTAACTGTTGCTCCACTTACTTCCCGGGCTTGTCCAGGATGTAAATTCGTTGAGCACTTCAGCAGGAGAGGGGTTCACCACGAGAGCATCGAGGAAGCGCTTCTGAACGAATCCCTCCTGCACCATTGCAGAGTACATTCTTATAAACGGCTGCCAGAATCCCTTCACGTCTACGAGACCCACCGGGCTATCCAGGTTCCCCAACTGTTGCAAGGTGAGCACCTCGGTGAGCTCCTCTAGAGTTCCCACGCCACCCGGCAGGCATACGAAGGCATCCGCGAGTTCCTCCATACGCGTTTTGCGCTGCGCCATGGTGTCCACGACTTCGAGTTTGGTTACCCGCTGGTGTGACATCTCGTAATCAACGAGCTGCCGCGGGATAACCCCAATGACGGTGCCGCCGGCGGCAAGGCAGGAATCTGCGACGATGCCCATCAGGCCTACGTCACCGCCGCCATAGACCAGGGTGAGGTTGCGCCGCGCGAGCTCCTCCCCCAAAAGGTGTGCGGCTTGGCCATAGGCTTCAGAGTTTCCAGCGGCGGAGCCGCAGTACACAGCAACAGAATCCATGAACACTACTCTAACGCAGGCACACTTCTAGACTATGATGTCTACTGAATCCCAATTTCTATTAGACAATGCGGTCTGCTGAATTTATACTTGCGCCATGATTAAATCTGGTCCCGTGTTCACTCGCCCCCGCACCCCAGCGGCGAAGTGCCTCCACATCATTCGACTCAACCCCGTTGTTACCCGCAGTGAACTTGTCGAAGCCACGGGACTCTCCCAGCCGACGATTACCCGCGCCACTGCCGCACTGCTGGGTGCTGGACTGATTCGTGAGCGCACGGATTTGACGCAGTCCCGCGGCCGCGGGCGCCCCACCGTGCCCCTGGAAGTGGCGGATAATGATTGGATGCTGGTTGGTATTGCGGTTGGCACCGCCTTTACCCGCATCGCCTTCTTCGACACCAAGGGACGCACCCTGCGCGAGGAAGACGTGGCTACCCCGGTGTCGCGCTTGAGTGCAAGCGATGTTATCGAGCACATCATTGCTGGTGTCAACCGCCTGATGACCGGCCTGGATCGACGTTTGGTTTCAGTCGGCGTGACCACCTCCGGCAGCGTGAACGAAGCTGGACGCATTACCGCCCACAACCTGGGCTGGGACGAGATGGATATCGCCAGCCGTCTGGAGTACCAGTTCGGCGTTCCGGTTGTCGTGTCCTCCGTCATCCCTGCCATCCTGGGATCCGAGACGCAGTCTGCGGAGCTGGGCGCGGAGAAGCCCGTCATGGTGCTCTACGCGGATGACTCCGTTGGCGCTGCGCTGACCTTGGGCGATGAAATTGTGCAGCTCGAACTCGACGAAGCTGACGTCCTGGCCACGCAGGCGATGCTGAATGAGACCGGCGGAGACTCATTCCCAGACGTGGTCGCGAATGCTGATGAAGAAACGCGGGCGCTTCTCGACGACCGCGCGCGCTCCCTCGGGGCCACCGCTGCTGAACTTTTAACGCAGCATAAGCCCGATACCCTCGTGGTCGCCGGCGGCGCCTTCTCCGATGATCCGGCGGCCCCGAAGCTCTTTGCTTCCGCCGTGCGCCAGGCCACCGATCACCCAGTGGAGCTGCGCATGATTCCTTCGCACACCGAGATTGTTCGCGCCTGCACCCGCGCTGTAGCGCTTGATCCGCTGCTGCGCGTTCCGCTGGAGCTCGGCCGCGAGGCGAAAGCTGCCTAAAAGTAAACCGAGTCGATTCCCGTAAAAAGGTGGGCCTTGAGCCCGAGACGCTGGGCGGCGGTGACGAAGTCCGGCCGATCATCGAAAAAGTGCGTGTCCTTGGCCTGCGCGCCGAGGGCATCCACGGCCACGAGGTAGGCCTCCGGATCCGGCTTGGCTACCCCAATATCGCAGCTCAGCGTCACGGCAGCGCATTCCTTCAGCCAAGGCTGCGTCTGGCGGATCCGAGTTCCCAGAACCGTCGGAACATTCGCCAAAATGCCGACGCTATGCCCTTGAGCAATAAACCCTAGGACCGCGCGCACCATCTCTTCATCGGCGACCAACAGGCGCTCGGTGTCCAGTTCGGTCGCGTGGCTGACGTCAAAGGAGCTCAGTTCCGTCAGCGCGCGAATGCGGCCCCAATACTGCGCATCGCTCAGGTGCCCAGCATTATAGGCAGGGCGAAACTCCTCATAGATGGACCAAAAGTGCTCTACATTTTCGGGACGGAGGTAATCCTCCAACTCAGAGTTCCCGGCGGGCCGCATGAGCACGCCATAAAGGTCGAAGAGCAAACTTGCCATGCGCCCAGTGTAGCCAGACCGCACTAGCTCCAGTCAGCGTGCCCGCCACGAAGAGCGGGAGCGACAGCGTGCCCTGCGCCCACAACGTCGAGGTGGCCCCCACGAGGAACAAGCCGCCGACGCTAAACAGGGAGCGGCTCAGCGCCGTCGATGCCGCGGCGGCGCAGAGCAACAGTGCTAGACCCGCGAACGGGCCAAGCATCACGGCGAGAGCGAAGAAGAAGGTTCCCAGCGCCATGTTCGTTGCGGCCAGCCACGTGCCGCCGACCAATGCGATCACAAGGCCGGCCAGGGCACCGCAAATGAGCATCAGGCGCGTTGTAGTCATGAAAGAAATTCTCCCACCAACCGCAGAGGGCTGTGGGAGAATTCCTAGAAACTATATGGCTTCGTTACCGTTGCGCCAACGAACCATCGACGCGCAGTAGGCCCGAACCGTCATTGCCCACCAGCTTGAGCTGGTCAATGATCTCAGACACGGTGGATTCTTCCTCAACCTGCTCCTCGAGGAACCAGTTGATGAGGGCGCGGGAATCGAGATCCCCAGCGGCATCCGCGGTGCGGGCGATCTCCCGGATCTGCTCCGAGACCTTCTGCTCATGCGCGAGGGAGGCCTCAAAAGCATCAAGCGGGGTGGCGGCCTTGACGGAGCCGACCTGGATATCCTCCAACTCGACGCGGTAGCCACGGTCCAACAGGTGCTCGGCGAACTTCTGTGCGTGCTCGCGCTCTTCCTCTGCCTGCTTGAAGAACCAATCGCGCATACCCGGGAAGGACAGGTTGTCCATCTCGTAGGCCAGCTGGGTGTAAATCAGGGCTGCGCCGTGTTCGTTATTGACCTGGGCGTTGAGGAGCGTTTGCAGTTTCTCATCCATAAGAGTTAATCCTTTCGTGTGTTGTTCCCACAATTTCGTGTGTTGTTCCCACAATACAGAAATTCTCTGGACGCGCTAGCAAGGCGATCTTAAGCAAACTCGCACGTCATAACACTTTTTCTGGTAGGTTTACCTAACCCAAACCAGAAATCCTCTGGTAACGCGCGAGGCTAACGCCATCGAGGCCGCGGAATTCCACCGCTACTCCACGACTTGCGTACTTGTTTTCCACGGATTCAAGCACCGCCACGGTTGAGGCATCCCAGATATCGGCCTCTGAGAAATCCACAATGATCTTGTCCACCGGCAGGGTGTAATCGAAGGCGTAGACCAGATCGTTGGACGACGCGAAGAAAAGCTGGCCGCGCACGGTGTAGACGTTGCCCTCCAGCTCCACCGACACCAGGTGCGCCACGCGGCGCGCAAAGGCCACCGAGGCGGTGAGGACGCCGAGGATCACACCGACCGCCAGGTTATTCGTGGCCAAGGTGCCAATGACCGTCACGAGCATGACGAGGGTTTCGCTCAGAGGCATACGGTGAATCGTGCGCACCGAGCGCCAATCCACGGTGTGGAAAGACACCATGAACATGACCGCCACGAGAGCAGCCATGGGGATTTTCCCTACGGTATCCCCCAACACGAGGATGAGGATAAGGAGGAAGACGCCGGCGAGGAACGTCGACAAGCGCGTGCGTGCCTGGGATTCCTTGACGTTGATCATGGTCTGGCCGATCATCGCGCACACGCCCATGCCGCCGATGGCCGCGGCGAGCATGTTGCCGATGCCCTGTCCTACGGATTCGCGTGTCTTATCGGAATGGGTGTCCGTAAGGTCATCGACAAGCTTGGCGGTGAGCAGAGATTCCATGAGGCCGACCAGCGCCACGCCCAGTGCATAGGGAAGGCAGAGGAGGAGAGTGTCCTTCGTCCACGGAACATCCGGAATAATGAAGCCAGGCAGGGAGGTCGGCAGCTCACCTTGATCCGCGACGTCGGGAACCTGCCACCCAAAAATCACAGTCAACATGGTGACCACCACGATCGCCATGAGCGGGGCGGGGATTACCGTGGTGATTCGCGGCCACACCACCATGATCAGCAGGCCCAAGGCGACGAGGACATACACCAGCCACGGCACGTTCCACAGATGGCTCAGCTGCGCGGTGAACATGAGGATGCCTAAGGCGTTGACGAAACCCAGCATCACGCTGCGGGGGATGAAACGCATGAGCTTGGCGACGCCCAGCACGGCCATCACCACCTGCAGAATTCCCGCCATCCAGATGGTCAACAGCACGTACTGCAGGCCATGCTCGTGTGCCAGCGGCGCGATCACCACGGCGACCGAACCCGCCGCGGCAGAAATCATGGCCGGGCGCCCGCCGGTGATGGCGATGGACATCGCCATGATGACGGAGGCGAAAAGCCCCACCTTAGGGTCGAGTCCGGCGAGGATAGAAAAGCTTAAGACTTCCGGGATGAGGGCGAGCGCAACAGCAAGCCCGCCAAACACTTCCTTGCGAAAGCGGGCGGGCGAGCTGAAGGCCGCGCGGAAAGAACCGGCGGAGGCTTCTGACATTAATGTCCTTCCTGGAAAGAGCCATCGCGCGTGATGACCGGGAGGACGGACCACGCAAAGTTGATCCACTGGTCGGTCTTCTTCCACGAGAAGTCCGGCTCAAAGATGGTGGTCGGCTTCGTGTAGATCACCGCGGACTTGACCTCGGAGGCGGTCCGCTCGAGCAGGTTGACCACGAGGTCGAGGGTCTTGCCGGAATCCGCCACGTCATCAACGACGAGGACCTTCTTGTCCTTGAGCGAATCAGTGTCCAGCTGCGGGTTAAGGAGAATCGGCTCCGGAAGGGTCTCACCGATATCGGTGTAGAACTCCACGTTGATAGCGCCCATCTCCTTGACGCCGATGGCGTAGCCAATGGCGCCGGCTGGGATCAATCCACCGCGGGCCACGCCCACGATGAGGTCAGGGAACCAGCCCGAATCCACGATTTCCTGGGATAGGAAGCGACTGGCCTCACCGAAGACCTCCCAGGTCAGGTTCTCGCGTTCCGGGTTCCACCACTCCGGGGTGCTCATCGTCTAGGTCTCCTTCGCCAGATTGTGCATTTCCCTCAGTTTAATCATCTCCCTCAGCGGAACGGAACCTCTGCCACCGTTCGCCGCAATTTGCGGGTGCGCAGCCGCTCCGGATTCTCCGCCAAGGCCTCCACCGCGCGCACCGCGCACATGACGTGGGCCTCCTTCGAATTCGAATAAAAGGCCTGCGCTTGGGCGGGAAGTTTAGGTACGGCGTGCAGGGGCAAATCAGAAACCGACAACAGCGTGCCGTACGGGATGCGGTAGCGGTAGCCGTTGGCGGCGAGGGTGCAGGATTCCATATCTACTGCCACTGCGGTGGAGTGGCGCAGCCATTCCCACAAGTCCCGGGAGGTGCGCCACTCCCAGTTGCGGTCATCGGTGGAGAGCACCGTGCCGGTGCGCATGAGCGAATTGTCTTTCCCATAGACCTCGTCGACGGCGGCCTCCAGCATGCGCTGGATCTCCGGGATAGCGGGAATCGGGTTGCTGGTGGTGACGGTGCCGTCGAGGATGTGGTCTTCGCGCTGATAAGCATTGCCCAGGATGAGGTCTCCGATGCGCATGCGGCCATCAAGCCCTGCGCAGTGGCCGATCATGATCCAGGCCTCGGGGCGCAGCACCGCGAGACAGTCCGTGATGGTCTTGGCGTTGGAGGGGCCGACGCCAATGTTGATCATCGTGATGCCATCGCCGCCGGCGGTGATGAGATCAAAACGTGGCATCTGGTAGCGGGAGGTGAGGGTGAGCCCGTCGACGTCGAGAAGCACCGCGTCATTGGGGTGGATGGTCTCTCCCGTGGGCAGCACGAGCGCGGTGTAGCGCGAGTCTTCCCGGGCCAGCTCGCGCAGGCCGAACTTAACGAACTCGGTGGTGTGCATGGCGTAGTTGGTGAACAGGATGTACTTCTGCACGGCGTCCACCTCGATGCCGGTGTAGTGCTCGATGCGGGCGCAGGCGATATCGAAGCGCTGCGGGCCAAAGTGAAAGAGTGGCTTTTCCTTCCCGTGGAAGGCTTTCCAGGCGCCGTCAACGATTCCGTCATGCACCGCATCGAGCGTGGGCCGGGGTATGTCGCCGCGGTCCTGGGGAATTTCTGTAATCCCCCGGATATATTCCGGCGGGATGCGCTCATCTGATTGGCCAACGTAAATATCGCAGGGATAGTTATTGGTGAGCCGTGTGAGCTGCTCTGTGAGGTATCCACGAATCAGCCATGGCTTTGATATCACCGCCGAGTAGCGGCCCTCTTGGTCCACGTAGCCGAAGGGTTCAGAGCGGTCGATGGGCGTCCACTGACGCACATGCACGGTGATCTTCGGGTAGACCACGTGGCGGTAGGCGTCGTGGTCCCCCGAGGCGAGTGCGTGACGTGCCAGCTCGCAAGAACTGTCATAGAGCTCGCTGAGGCGCGCAACCGCTTCGTTGACGGAGTGGACATGCTGCAGGTCGGTCATGTCCGCGAGTGTATCCATGAAAGAAGCCCGCCGCGGTGAAGCGGCGGGCCCTATCCCCATGACTAATCCGGTAGCGCGTGCGGTGTGGAGCTCACCGCCGGAC
Source organism: Corynebacterium sp. HMSC05D03 (assembly GCF_001807205.1). Classification (NCBI taxonomy): domain Bacteria; kingdom Bacillati; phylum Actinomycetota; class Actinomycetes; order Mycobacteriales; family Corynebacteriaceae; genus Corynebacterium; species Corynebacterium sp. HMSC05D03. The sequence continues at coordinate 140,500 of NZ_KV788168.1, forward strand.
CAAATTAGGCAAGCCTTAGCTTAGTACGAAAGTTGGATAAGGGTCAAGAGTAAACTGAAATTCCATGATCCCACTCCCCCTCGGTGCCCGCAGACGTCCGCGCGGCGTCTACGAAGACGACTGGTCCGCGCGTCCCACCGCCGAACGACCTTGGCCGGTTGTTTTGATCCACGGAACCTGCGACAGCAAGGGGATATGGCAGGTTCTCGCAGGAATGCTCCGCGCCGCTGGCTGGGCCACCTTCGCCCCTGACTACGGGACCCGCGCCACCGGCCCCCTGCAGGAATCCGCCCGGCAGCTCGACGCCTACATCAACGCCGTCCGCACCGTTACCGGCGCTGAACAAGTAATCCTCGTCGGGCATTCACAAGGTGGGTTATTGGCTCGGTACTGGATGCGCATGCACGACGGCGCAGAGTGTGTACGGCACGTCGTCTGTATCAGTGCACCCAACCACGGCACGACCCAGGGTGGAATCGCCAGCCCCCTCTTTCGCAGCGAAAGGCAGGAGGAAGTGGCGCGCTCGCTTATCGACGCCTGGTTTGGCCCCGCCGGAATGCAGCAAGTAACCGGCAGCAAGATAATTGAGGACACGAACCGCGGCAGTGAGGTCGAACCCGGAGTGAGCTATACGTGCATCGCCACGCGCTCCGATGCCATCGTGGTTCCGCCCAACACCTGTTTCCTCAATGGCCAGCAGGTAAGAAATATCTATATTCAGGACATCGAGCGCCGCGCGATAATCCGCCACGAAGATATGCCCATGGATAAACGGGTCTGCCAGGTAATCCTCGAAGAACTGGAGCAACTCTAGAGTTCTAGCTCGTCCAGGATCGCATCGAAAGCCGGGCCCACTTGAGTGCGCCACAGGGTGTCTACGCGGTCATCCGCGCGTCCTGGCCCTCCATTGATGGTGGCTACGCGCTTGCCCTGTTTCTTGGCCTCCAGAACGAAGCGGAAGCCGCTCATGACCGCCAGCGAAGAGCCGGCTACCAGCAGGGAGTCAGACTCGTTGACCATCGCATAGGCGGCGTCCTTCTTATAGGTGGGGACGGGCTCCCCAAAATAGACTACGTCTGGCTTGAGGCGCTGTGAGCCGCACCGCACGCAGCCGGGCATGACAAATTCTTCGACCGCTTCGTGGCTGAGGGCAACGTCGCCGTCGGGGTTAACGTCCTCTTTGTTGACTGCCCAGCGTTGCAGATATGTCGGGTTGGCTGTGGCGGCGCGGGCGTCGTAGTCCGCGCGTGTTTCTTCGTATCCGCAGCTCAAGCACACCACGTGTTGCATGTCCCCGTGCAGGGCAATGAGGTTGCGCTGCCCGGCTTCTTCGTGGAGGCCGTCGACGTTTTGGGTGACAACACCCGTAAGGAGCCCGGCGCGCTCGAGTTCGACCAACGCGTAGTGCGTGCGGTTGGGGTGTGCAGCTTGCATGACCCGCCAGCCAACGAAAGCACGGGCCCAATAGCGGTGCGAGGCCTGCGGATCGTGGAGAAATTCCTGATAGGTCATGGGGCGGTGGCGGCTGAGGGAACCGTGCGGGCCGCGGTAGTCGGGCACGCCCGATTCTGTAGAGACTCCTGCCCCGGTGAGGACCATGACGTTGCCGCGGCGCAGTTGCTCGGCGACGGCGTTCAGCGCCTGCTTTGCGGGAGTCGGCTCAGCAATCTCGGCGACTACCCGGGAGATAGAGCGCAGCGCGGACTGGTGGGCGTGGGCAACGGCGGGATCCATGGTGCCCCAGCTTACGGAAGTGCCTCCTCATAGAGGTGGTCCGAGTCGAGCTCACCATGGCGCGAGCAGCGCGCGTTCCAGCCGTCCGGGCGCACCTGCACCACCATGCGGCGCCCGCACAACTGGCAATAGCGCGGGACGTCTAGGCCAGCCGCGGCCGCTGGATGCAAGGTAAAGTCCTCGCTCGGTGGCTTGCCGGTATTGGGATGGAACAGCGGCTCCTCGCCGGCAAGGACGGCGGCGGCCAGTTCCGTCGAGTTTTTCATCAGAGCGCCTTGATGGGCAGGTCGATGCGGCCGAGCATGTCGACGTCCTTTTCAATCTGCTTGCCCAGCGTGGTCAGGTAGTTGCCGGCGATGATGGCGTTGATGCCGCCGAGGAGGCCCTTTTCGGTGCCGTCGTCACCGAGGGAGAGCTCGCGGCCACCCGCAAAGCGGAGGGTTACAGACGGCATGGCCAGGCGGAAGGCGGCCACGGCGCGCAGCGCCTCACCGAGCGGGACTAGGGGGTAGTCCGCGAACGGGGTGCCCGGGCGCGGATCGAGGAAGTTCATCGGTACCTCGCAAGGCTCGAGCTGGGCCAGTTGGTAGGCGAATTCGGCGCGATCTTCTAGAGATTCGCCCATGCCAATGATGCCCCCGGAACAAATCTCCATGCCGACAGCACGCACGTTCTCGAGGGTTTCTTTGCGCTCCTCCCAGGTGTGGGTCGTGACCACGTTGGGGAAGAAGGACTTGGACGTCTCCAGGTTGTGGTTGTAGCGCTGGGCGCCCATATCCTTAAGCCGCTGGGCTTGTTCGCGCGTCAGCGTGCCCAGGGATAGGGAGATTTCGATATCGACTTCATCGAGGATGGCCGGGATGGCCTCGGCAACCTGGGACAGGAGGTTCTCATCTGGTGCTTTGACCGCAGCCACGATGCAGAACTCCGTAGCGCCGGTCTTAGCGGTCTTCTTGGCCGCCTCCACCAGCTCCGGGATGTTGAGGCGCGCGGCGCGCACGGGAGACTCGAACAGGCCTGACTGCGAGCAGAAGTGGCAGTCCTCCGGGCAGCCGCCGGTCTTAATGGAGATGATGCCTTCCACAGACACGTCCGGGCCGCACCACTTCAGGCGCGTCTTATGGGCGATGTCGGCGATCTCTTCCAGCTGCTCATCCGGGATCTGGAGGACTTGCAGGAGTTCTTCTTCGTTCAGGCCGATGCCCTGCTCCAGGGCCTTCTCGCGTGCGATATCTACGATGCTCATGCGGGAAACCTTACTTGAACACCGTTCAAGTTGCGGTAAATCGACGCACTTTATTGTGCACGGCTACTCTTTATGCCATGGATTCCACGCTCTATGACGACACCCTCACACTACTTCAGGAGCTTATTCGCAATGCTTGCGTGAATGACCTCACGCCGGACTCCGGCAACGAAGTCCGCAATGCTGATACCTTGGAGCGATTTTTTGCAGGTACCCCAGTGGAGATCCAACGCTATGAATCGCACCCAGGCCGCGTGACCATCGTGGTGACCGTTCCGGGTGACCCGGACAAGGAGCCGCTAACGCTCATGGGGCATACGGATGTCGTGCCCGTCGACGAGCCGAAGTGGACCAAGCCTCCCTTCGACGCCGTCATCGAGGATGGCAAGCTCTACGGCCGCGGCGCGGTAGACATGCTCTTTATTACGGCGACGATGGCGGCGGTGACTCGCGATGTGGCCAAGCGCGGCAACCCAGGCGGCACCCTGGCCTTCGTGGGCATGGCGGACGAGGAGGCCCGCGGCGGTTTGGGCTCCATCTGGATGGACAAACACCACCCCGAGGCCTACTCGGTGCGCAACTGCCTCTCGGAGACCGGCGGCAGCCACCTGCCCGGCGCGCTCGGCTTCAACGTCGGCGAGAAGGGCGCGGGCCAGCGCCGCCTGCATGTGCACGGCGATGCCGGCCATGGCTCAACGCCCTTCGGCAAGGACTTTGCCATCGTCAAGATCGGTGAGGTCGCTCGCCGCATCGCCGCCGCTGAGCCGCCCGTGGCCACGGATGAGGTGTGGCAGGGATTCGTCAAGACCTTCCGCTTCGACCCCGCAACGGAGGCAGCGCTTCTCGACGGCTCCGCTACCGCCGCCGACTACGAAAAGTTCGGTAATTTGTCTGCCTACGCCCACGCCTTCTCGCACACGACGATTGCCCAAACTGTCCTACGTGCAGGTGGTGCCATCAACGTACTGCCCTCCCACGCCTATCTAGAGATGGACATCCGCCCCTTCCCCGGCCAGACCCAGGAGGAGCTCGACGAGTTCCTGCGTGAGGCCCTCGGCGATATGGCCGAGGAGGTAGAGATCGAGCACCTTATTACTGAGGACGCCACACAGTCCTCCACCGACACTGAGCTCTGGCGCTGCATCGAAAAGACCGCTCACGAATTTTTCCCGGATAAGGAAGTGCTGCCAGTGCTGGCAACAGGTGGCTCCGACTTGCGCGTGGCTCGTCGCCGCGGCGGCAATGCCTACGGTTTTGCACTGCATGCCGAGGATCGGGACATGGCCAGCGCAAACTCGCAGCTGCACAGCCACGATGAGCACCTTTACCTGGAAGACTTGGATTTGACTGTGAAGGCGTATTTTTCGCTGGTAAATCGTTTCCTAGCGCGTTAGCACTTGCACAAACGTGTAAAAGCTGTGGCACAATGTGGCGCATGAGAAATAAGCTTGTCCTCTGCTCCGTTGCTGCCGCCATCGGCCTGTCCGCTCCTGCCGCCTCCGCCGACATGGTGGATGACTACCTGGCTAAGGTTCCGGCCGGCCAGATTTCCTGTGAGCAGGCCACCAAGTACTACACCAACCCGTCCGACTACAACAGCAAGAAGTCCCAGGCACTCGCTGCCGCTAACTTCCACCCGCGTGGTCCCGAGATCCGCGATGCCGTCGCCCGCGCCGACGAGGCCATCGCTCGCTGTGGCCTAAACGGTGGCGGCAACACTGCTCCCGCTCAGAACACTGCCCCAGCTAACAACGGTGGCCACAATGCCAACAATGGTGGCGGTGCTCCGGCAAACAACGGCGGTCACAGTGCTCCAGCCAATAACGGCAATAACGCCCCAGCGAACAACGCTTTTCCGACCTTCCCGGTGACCATCGGCAACTTCACCTTCAACGTCCCGGACATTCTAGCGTACCTGAAGACCCTCGTCGAGGGCACCCCGCTGGCCCCGCTTTTGCCGTAGTTGCCTAGCTGAAATACGTCCCCGCGTGCAGCGCGCAGCCTGGATTGAAGGCGTGCCCGCACGCGGGGCATTTATATGCCGCATATTCGGCATAGGTCATTGTTCGGCCGCAGGCCCCACACATGACGCACAGCTCGTCCTTCGGCATGGGCCCAAAGTCATGATCCGTTAACTCCGCATGACACAGCGAACACGCGAACCAGCCGCCGCAGGTGTGGCACTTGTTCGCAATGACATCGACAAGCGTGTGCCAGTGACGGCACCTGCCTTCCGCGTCGATGGCCCCTTGGATTTGGGTCATGAGCGCGTCAGTCCCCATATGATCTGTTCGTGCACGCGCGGATCATGGGGCAGCTGCCCGTGCTCGACGGGAGCGGATTCCACGTTGGCCACGTCCGCGCCCGGGACAGCGGTGAGCTCAGAGGTCCGATTTGGCGTCACGGTGTTATCCGCCGGCGAGTAGATGGACGTGTAGGTGACGCCGGGCGCGGTGTCCGGAAGCTGATTGAGATCATCCATAAAGTCCGAGCCCTGCAACTGCTGGATGCCGGCGCTGGTGCCCAGGAAATCAACCACATCGGGCGCGATTTTGGCCGCCGTGCTGAGGGGTGTTGCTCTGTCACCCCACGTTGTCCCGTGGAAGTTCGCACCGATTGTAACCACTCGGTTCACTTCCTCTGCTGAGCCGTAGAGCTGCGTGAAGGTCTTGGTGTGCAGGCCGCCTTGGGAGAAACCGACGAGGTTTACTTTGTGTGCTCCGGTGACCTCACGGATGTGCTCGATGTGCCCGGCTATTTCGCGCCCTGAAGAATCCAGATCCGCAATACCCTTCATGTAGTCATAGGCATTCTGGTACGTGATGTCCTCGGCGCCGTAGTCGAAGGCCCACACGCACATGCCCTGCTCGGTGAGTTTTGGGATGAGATCATTCCAATCGGCCGCGTTGGCTGAGGTGCCGTGGAGAAGGACGACCGGCTCGGTGACCGAACCCGTGGGCTTACAGTCAGGATCATTGATGCCGAGCTCCTGCGCGGCCGAGGTCTCCATAGTCTGGGCATGCGCTGGAACAGGTGCAGCGGTGCCGAGGAGGATGGCCAAGAAAGCGCGCTGTAGAAAGCCGTTTTTCATGAGGCACTAGCTTATCCTCCAAGGCTAGCCATTTACTGTGTGATTTCTGTGCGCATGTGGGGTGACGGCCACTAGCATGAAGGTGGATAGACAAAGGATCTGAAATGAAGCGACTTCTCTCTCTTGCCTCTGCGCTCTTTGTGCTCAGCGGCTGTTCCTCTCTCGACGTTGAATCCACCCCTGCGAGTGAGACGTCGCCAAGCACAAGCACAAGCACCAGCGTTACTGAAGACGCCCCACACCCCACCCTTCCCACTGCCGAGGAAAGCGCCGAAGATATCGGCGTGGATCAACCGCACGAAGAAGTCATCGGCTTCACCGAGGCGCCTGGTGTAGCGCAGCCTACTCCGATGGAGAAGACCATCGAATCCTGCGGTGACGTCTCACTGCACGAAACCGGAACCACATTCTTCAGCGATGGAACTTCTGGCTGGACGCAACAATGCGCCGACGAAATGATGGCCGCGAATCCCCCAGTGCAAGAGGCCGCCGCTATTTATGAAGCACCCGCCGTACAACAGAACTACGTTCACCCCGGCGCGTATTGCAATGGCGGTAGCGGCGTATCAAAGAAAGGTGTCCCGATGACGTGCGCGCCCGCTTCTGATGGCAGGATGCGCTGGCAAAGCGCTTAAGCCGGCGGTACACGCCTTCTCACGAACCTGTCACTGTCGTTCACGGTAAATAAGAGCGAAAAACTTCAGGCGGGCTCAGGTGGTGAATGCATCTATACAGCTAGGAGGTTGTGTAGATGTCAGGTGATGAGAAGCTGCGTGAGCGGTTTGTGAAGGCGTATCTGCATAATGCGCGTCCGGTGCCAGTGATCCTGAAGGAGTTGGGCGTCTCGAAGGTTCAGGCGAGGGCATGGCGCCAAAGCGAGGGGCTTAACCGTGCTCGGCTTCAGCGGAGTTTGGTTGACCAGCAGTATCAACAAGTTGTCGCTCTGGTTGAGAGTGGCCGATCTGTGCTCAGCGCAATTGAAGAGGTCGGGTTTCCTCAAAGTCTGGCTTATCGCTACCTTGCTCAGGACGGGTTGGAGCTTGTCCGAAGCAATCGCGGTGGAACGGCACAACCCGTCGACTCCTGGCATACACTGCTCAACCCTGACACCAACGCCGTGTCCACTACTCGGGGGACACCCCCGCCCACCTCGGCACTCAACCCTGCTGTGGGGGTTACTCGTAGCGGAGCGAGCTGAACATCCCGGTTTCCATGTGATAGGCGTTATGGCAGTGAAATGCCCACTCACCGGGGTTGTCAGCGATTAGGTCGGCGATCATGGTTTCACCGTGGCGGAGAAGGACGGTGTCCTTGCGTAGCCCGCCGCTGCCGGGCAGCGCCCACGTGTGGCCGTGGATGTGCATGGGATGGGGCATCATGGTCCTGTTGCGCATGACCATCCGCAGACGCTGGCCCTCCTGCACGGTCGCGGAGGAGGATTGGCCGTCGGTGAGAATGCTCCATTCATACGGCATCATCTGCCCGCCCAGGTCGATGCTGACTTCTCGGTCTGGTGTGTCCTCGGGCAGGAGTGCACGGTCTGCTGGCTTCAGGGAGGACAGAAGCAGTCCGGTGGACGACAACTCGGGGAAGTCGACATCGGGGTGGGGGGCCTGGCCGCCGGCGGTGCGGATGACGGCGAAGGCGCGGTCGTCCTTACCTACCGCTAAAGCCGTGAGCGGGAAGATGCCGTCGCCGAGGATGACCTCGACGTCGACACGCTCGCCCATCGACAGGTAGATCGATTCGGTCTCCCGAGGCTGGACAGGGAAGCCGTCGGTGTGGGTCACGGTCATGCGGTGGCCACCGAGGGCCACCTTGAAGATGGTGTCACCGCCGGAGTTGATAAACCGCAGGCGGGCCTTGTCGCCCGGGCGAGCCTCGAAGGTCCGGTGAGCACGGGGGATACGTCCGTTGATGAGGTAGTGCGGATACATCACATCGCCGGCATCCCCGCCCAGTACCCGGTCCGGGGTGCCGTGCATCATATGGCCGTGACCTCCCATCCCCTTCTTCCCGTTATGGTCGCCCGAACCCATTCCGGTGAGCTTGTCGAGCTCATCGTCGGGAGTGCCCTGAATGCCATCGACCCAGTCGTCGAGCACGATGGTCCACTCGACGTCCTGGTCCTCAGCGTCTTGCGGGTCACGGACGATCAGTGGGGCGTGGAGGCCGCGATCAAGCTGCAGGCCAGAGTGGGAATGGTAGAAGTAGGTGCCACCGTGGGGGACTTCAAAAACATAGGAGAAAGACTCGCCAGGTTCAATGGGGTCCTGGGTCATGCCGGGCACACCGTCGGCTGCGTTGTGGAGTGCGATGCCATGCCAGTGGATGGAGGTGCTCTCAGGCAGTTCATTGGTGATATCGACCTGGAGGACGTCGCCGGCGGTGGCCTCAATGGCCGCATCCCCGGTATCAGAGACGTATCCCCACGTCTTGGCTTCGATGCCGCCGATATCCAGAGAGAGGGGCCGGGCGGTCAGTGTCCGGCGCACCGTCGGCTCACTGAGCGCAGTGGGGGTGGGAGTGGGGCGAAGGGAGGGACCTGGTGCCGGGGCAGCGGGTCCAGGGTCGCTGGTGCAGGCGGTCACGGCCCCGGTGCCGGCGAGGACGAGCCCACCGAGCAGAAACTGTCGTCGGGAAAACGCGTTCGTCATGATTTAACCTTCCTTGGTGCAAGATTTCAGTGACACGGGAGACAGTCGCAGGTGAGGACCCTGCTGAGCCATCACGTCAGGCGCAGGTCTGTGACACAGGTGGCACCGTCGTCGGTGGTGGAAAACTCCGTGGTGCCGGTACGCCCCTGGTAGCTGACCTCAATCAGGCCGGTGACATCATCGGGAAGCCAGAAACCAATAAACCCGTTGTCGAAGGTGGTTGTCGCCTCGTCCACCAGCACCTCACCGGTCGCCTCATCGGTGATCGTGACCTGGATGTCCTCATTGTCGAGTTCCCCCCGGCAGGTCGTGAGGCTGTGGTAGAAGCAGTCGTGGGTGGAGGTGAGATAGGGTGCGATCGAGACATACGTCTGATTGTCGGGAAGATCGACCACGACTTCCTGGCCATCGCTCGAGAGCAGCAGTTCATCGGCACGCACGGAGGCGATCAGATCCGTGGGACGCTCAGTGACCTTCTGCCGGTCAAGGTGATCAATGATCTCCACCGCGTCCATGGCGGCCAGGCCATGGGTAGTCAGGAATGTATCCTGGGACACCGTCCCGTCAGCGGTGGGTTCCGGGTCGGTGGCCGAACACCCCGTGAGGGCGAGGGCAAGGGCGGCGGCTGCGATCGCTGCTCGGTTCACGTCAATCTCCTTGGATCGTGGTAAGACGGTGAGAAGACACCGCCTCAAGGTCAATGCCATACTTTTATCTAGCACGGGTGCCTGACGGCCCAGAAATAAAAAACCCTGCTCACAGCCTTATAACAGGGTAAAAAGGGGGTGGACTCAGTGGGCTGGGTCACCACCGGGACACCACCCCACAGCCGTAGGCGATGTCCTTCTACCCCGCCCCGAGTATGCGGAGCAGGCAGTGAAATTCCTGGTGGCGCCTGCTGAACCGACGAGGGGAGGCGATGCCGTCGGCCCGGGGTGGGGCACAGGAGTGACGGCGGTCGAAGGGTGATGTTTGAAGATTTGATGAAGATTTCCCCGCCGGGCACTGAGCGAGGGTGGTATTCTCCCTGCCCGGAGCGATACTGGGGTCTATGACTGACTGCACACCGACCACCGCCACGCCCCCGGGGCGGGTGCTGGTCGTCGATGATGAACAACCCCTGGCTCAGATGGTGGCCTCCTACCTCATCCGGGCCGGCTTCGATACCCGCCAGGCGCACACCGGCACTCAGGCCGTGGACGAGACCCGTCGCTTTTCCCCCGATGTTGTGGTGCTGGATCTGGGGCTGCCCGAACTCGACGGCCTGGAGGTGTGCCGACGGATCCGCACCTTCTCGGACTGCTACATCCTCATGCTCACCGCGCGTGGCAGCGAGGACGACAAGATCAGCGGTTTGACCCTGGGGGCGGATGACTACATCACCAAACCTTTTAGCATCCGGGAACTGGTGACCCGGGTGCATGCGGTGCTACGCCGCCCGCGCACCAGCACCACCCCACCGCAGGTGACCACCCCCTTGATCGTTGGTGACCTCATCCTTGACCCCATCGCCCATCAGGTGCGGGTAGGGGAGACGACCGTGGAGCTCACCCGGACGGAGTTCGAGCTGCTGGTTGCCCTGGCCCTGCGCCCCGGCCAGGTGCTGACCCGCCACGACCTGGTCACCGAGGTCTGGGACACCACCTGGGTCGGTGATGAACGCATCGTCGATGTCCACATCGGCAACTTGCGTCGCAAGCTCGGCACCGACACCCGGGGCCGGGGGTTTATCGACACCGTGCGTGGCGTGGGCTACCGGGTGGGGCAACCATGAATCACGGACCCGGCCTGACCTTCCGCTTCCTGGCCGCCCAGGTGTTGGTCGTGGTGATTAGCCTGCTGGTGGCCGCGGCCGTGGCCACGATGGTGGGTCCGACCCTGTTCCATGATCATATGTTGATGACCGGCCAGGAGGACCCCTCGCTGGAGCTGTTCCATGCCGAGCAGGCCTACCGGGGCGCCAACCTGATCACCCTGGCCGTCGCCCTGCCCACCGCCTTGATCAGCGCCCTACTGGCCAGCCTGTGGTTATCGCGTCGTCTGCGCACCCCCCTGCAGGATCTCACCCGCGCCGCTACCAGCCTGACGGCCGGCAACTCCCGTATCCGCGTGCCCGCCGGAAAAGCAGGCCCCGAGGTCACCACCCTGGCGCATGCCTTCAACACCATGGCCGACCGGCTGGAACACACCGAACAGGTCCGCCGCCAGATGCTCTCTGATCTGGCCCACGAAATGGGCACCCCCTTATCGGTGCTCACGGTCTACCTCGATGGTCTCCAGGACGGGGTCGTGAACTGGAATAATGCCACCCACACGATCATGGCTGACCAACTCACCCGCCTGACCCGGTTGATGGAAGACATTGACGATGTCTCCCGGGCCCAGGAACGCCGGATCGATTTGGACCTGGCGGAGGAAGGGCTCGGGGATCTGCTCCATACCGCCGCTGCTGCCGCGGGGGAAGCTTATGCTGACAAAGGCGTCGATTTACAGGTCGAGACCATTACGGACACCGCCCGGGTGCTCGTGGACCGGCAACGGTTCGGCCAGGTGATGAGCAATCTCCTGTCGAACGCGCTACGGCACACCCCGGCCGGCGGGCAGGTCCGGATCAGCGTCCACCGACAGGGGGCGTCCACCGCGCTCATCCACGTCGCCGATGACGGCGAGGGCATCCCACCTGACCAGCTCGGACACATCTTCGAACGCTTCTACCGGGGGGATGCCGCCCGCAGCCGGGACAACGGCGGGGCCGGGATCGGTCTGACCATCTCCAAGGCATTGATCGAGGCCCACGGCGGCACTCTCACCGCCACCTCCCCCGGCCCCGGTCGCGGAGCGGTCTTTACCCTCCGCCTCCCGCTGCCCCCTCCCGACAGTGAGGAGGCTGCTCGGTGACCACACCCTGCCCCGCGTGAGGGCCGCGCCCTCGACCCATTGAAAATATACCCCCCTGGGGTATGCTGAAAATATACCCCCGGGGGGTATATGCTAAAGAGCGGCATCGCCGCACCCCACCGAACCGAAGGAGCTTTCCCATGATCACCTCCCCGCCCCGCCTCTTGCCGATGGCCTCCCACGGCTGCAGCTGTTGTGGACCTGCCTCACCTGCCGACACCGCCTCCATCCCTGCCGCCAGCGACTCGTCAGCAGGAGGGTCCTCCCCTAGCTACCAGGTCACCGGCCTGACCTGCGGGCACTGCGCGAAAAGCGTGACCCAGGCCCTTCAGGCCCTCCCCCAGGTCGACGACGTCCAAATTGATCTCGCTGCTGGTGGTGTTTCCACCGTCACGGTCACCGGTGTCGTACCCCCGGAGATGGTTCGCCGGGCCATCGAGGAGGCCGGCTACACCGTCTTATCCTGATCAGTTTTACCCATCATCTCGACCCCGACCGGGTTGAGCGAAAGGAACGTCATGAGCACTCCCCACCATTCGGGTGATCACCATGGTGATCACCCCGCTCCGGAAACAGACCACACCCACCACCCGGATCATGCCAGCCACGAACACCACGCAGATGCCGACACCCACGGCCAGGCGATGCCCCACGATCACCCGCACTCCGCCCTGGACGAAGACCACCACGTTCATGGTCACGGCGAACACGCCGGACACAGCACCGCAATGTTTCGAGACCGCTTCTGGTGGTCGCTGATTCTGTCCATTCCCGTCGCTATTTTCAGTCCCATGGTCGCCCACCTGCTCGGCTACCACCTCCCGGCATTCCCCGGATCCACCTGGATCCCCCCGGTGCTAGGCACGATCATCTTCGTCTACGGCGGAACGCCTTTCCTCAAGGGCGGATGGAAAGAACTGAAATCCCGCCAACCCGGGATGATGCTCCTGATCGCCATGGCCATCACCGTGGCGTTTGTCGCCTCCTGGGTCACCACTCTGGGGCTGGGCGGTTTTGACCTGGACTTCTGGTGGGAGCTGGCCCTGCTGGTGACCATCATGCTGCTGGGCCACTGGCTGGAGATGCGCGCTCTCGGGTCCGCGTCCTCCGCGCTTGACGCGCTGGCTGCCCTGCTGCCGGATGAGGCCGAGAAAGTCATCGACGGGACCACCCGCACCGTGGCCATCTCCGAGCTGGTCGTCGACGACGTCGTGCTGGTGAGGGCCGGTGCCCGGGTGCCGGCCGACGGAACCATCCTCGACGGAGCCGCCGAATTCGATGAGGCGATGATCACCGGCGAATCCCGTCCCGTCTTCCGCGACACCGGTGACAAGGTGGTCGCCGGTACCGTGGCCACCGACAACACCGTCCGCATCCGGGTGGAGGCTACCGGCGGGGACACCGCCCTGGCCGGGATCCAACGCATGGTTGCCGACGCCCAGGAGTCCTCCTCCCGGGCCCAGGCCCTGGCGGATCGGGCGGCGGCGTTGTTGTTCTGGTTCGCGCTGATCTCCGCTCTGATCACCGCGGTGGTGTGGACCATCATCGGCAGCCCGGACGATGTCGTGGTGCGCACGGTCACGGTGCTGGTCATCGCTTGTCCGCACGCCCTGGGCCTGGCGATTCCGCTGGTCATTGCGATCTCCAGCGAGCGGGCCGCGAAATCCGGGGTGCTCATCAAGGACCGGATGGCGCTCGAGCGGATGCGCACCATCGACGTGGTGCTCTTCGATAAAACCGGCACCCTGACCGAGGGTGCGCACGCGGTCACCGGTGTCGCCCCGGTGCCCGGTACTTCGGAAGGGCACCTGCTGGCCCTGGCCGCCGCCGCCGAGGCCGATAGTGAACACCCCGTGGCCCGCGCCATCGTGGCTGCCGCGGCCGCACACCCGGAGGCCTCACGCCGCCCACTGCGCGCAACCGGTTTCACCGCCGCCTCCGGCCGCGGGGTCTGGGCCACTGTCGATGGCGCTGAGATCCTCGTGGGTGGGCCGAACATGCTGCGCGAGTTCAACCTCACCACCCCGGCCGAGCTCACCGACACCACCAGCGCCTGGACCGGGCGTGGGGCCGGTGTGCTCCATATTGTCCGCGATGGTCAGATCATCGGTGCGGTGGCCGTCGAGGACAAGATCCGCCCTGAATCCCGCGCCGCCGTGAAAGCCCTGCAGGACCGCGGGGTGAAGGTCGCGATGATCACCGGTGACGCGCAGCAGGTGGCCCAGGCGGTTGGCCAGGACTTAGGCATCGATGAGGTCTTCGCCGAGGTCCTGCCCCAGGACAAGGACACCAAGGTCACCCAGTTACAGGAGCGTGGCCTGAGCGTGGCCATGGTCGGTGACGGTGTCAATGACGCCCCCGCTCTGACCCGCGCGGATGTCGGTATCGCCATCGGTGCCGGCACGGATGTGGCCATGGAATCTGCCGGGGTGGTCCTAGCCAGTGATGACCCGCGGGCAGTGCTGTCGATGATTGAGCTGTCCCAGGCCAGCTACCGCAAGATGATCCAGAACCTGATCTGGGCCTCTGGCTACAACATCCTCGCCGTGCCGCTAGCCGCCGGAGTGCTCGCCTCGATCGGGTTCGTGCTGTCCCCGGCCGTGGGCGCGATCTTGATGTCTGCCTCGACCATCGTGGTGGCCCTGAACGCCCAGCTGTTGCGCCGCATTGATCTGGATCCGGCTCACCTGGCTCCGACCGACGGGAAGGAGGAACACAGTGGGTCGATATCCCCCGTAACCGTTACTGACTGACCTTGTCTCTCGACCCCTAACTCACACCACCTTTGAAAGGAACGCTCATGAAACGCAGCATTACCCTCGCCGCCTTGGTACTGACCTCCACCCTGGCGCTGACCGCCTGCAGCGACGCCACCGACAACTCCGACGATGCCGGCACCACCAGCACCACGACGGCAACCGCAGAGACCAACGAGACCCACCAGGAAGACACCACCACTGCCGACGAAGAGCACGGCGGGCACGACCACCCTGCCGACGGCGGGGCACCGCCGGCAGGAATTGAAGAGACCGAGGATCCCACGTACCCGGTGGGCACCGAGGTCATCCTCACCGCTGACCACATGCCCGGCATGGACGGGGCCACCGCCACCATTTCCGGGGCTTTTGACACCACGACCTATTCGGTCAGCTACACCCCCACCGAGGGTGGGGCCCCGGTTACCGACCACCGCTGGGTCGTCCATGAGGAGCTCGTCGATCCGGGTCAGGCCCCCCTGCCTGACGGGGCGAGCGTTGTCCTGGATGCCGAGCACATGTCCGGCATGAAGGGTGCTGAGGCCACCATCGATTACTCCACCGAGGAGACGGTCTACATGGTTGATCTCACCGTCGACGGGATGACGATGACCAACCACAAGTGGGTCACCGAGAGCGAGATCCAACCCGCCGAATAGTCCACCCACCCTGAACCACGAGACCAGACAAGGCACCCGCTCCAGAGTCGGTCATCAATCGCTACCGACCATGCCGCAGCACACCAGCCACACACGGAACCTGCACGCCCACAAGGCCCACGCTGAGGTAGACCTTCTGTGCCACTGCTTCTCTTAGTCAGGGAAACATGCCCTGGAATGACCCTGGTGACAGGAGTTCATTCCAGGGCTTTGTCTCTGCCCACCGGCCAGTTCCTGGCGGGTGGATGAGACCTATATCCGGGTCGGTGGCAGGTGGTGCTACCTCTATCCGGTGATCACCGCCGGTGGCCAGACCCTGGACTTTTACCTCTCTCCGAAGCGGAACGTGGCCGCAGCGAAGCGTTTCCTGGCCAAGACCGTCAGATCAAGACAACAATCAAGATGACTTATTGACACCATCGAAAACAAAAGTTCGAAAGCCGAGAGCGGGAGTTAGGATGTAAATCCCCACACTTGCAATCCTCGACCGCTCAAGTTCAGAAAAACAAAGAAACCGGAGGTCACAAACCCTTTCGAGTTTGTGACCTCCGGTGTAGCAGTTTGTTGAACTGCTCAGCGTGCCCGGGGCGGGACTTGAACCCGCACGTCCTATAAGGACACTGGCACCTGAAGCCAGCGCGTCTGCCAATTCCGCCACCCGGGCAGGGTATTGATGTCTTGGCGACTAGCTAACCTTAGCACGCAGTCCAGCAGATTCTACAAATCCGCTGGCAAACCCGAACTTCCCAGGGAACTTTGCCGCGCGCGTCTACGTTAAGTCAAGGAAAGCACCCTATACTGATCGCTGCTATATCTCTCCCTGAAAACATCCCGAAAGGAGGACGGCCCTTCCTATGGCATTGCTAGATAAGCTCGCCAAGCTGGATTCTTCCCTGCAACGCGGACTGGACAACGGCATGGCCTTTGTCTTCGGCGGCAAGGTCGTCCCCGCTGAGATTGAGGAGCTTCTCAAGCAGGAGGCGCAGGACAATTTGTCCCGCGGTGATGATGGCAAGCTGTATAGCCCCAACGTCATGACCGTCGGCGTATCCTCCAAAGATATCGAGAACCTCTCCCAAGACCGGGGTGTTCCCAAGGATCTAGCTGATCAGCTCACCCGCTTCATCCGTAACAGTGGCTGGTCCCTCGCCGGGCCGGTCATCGTACGCATCGCGGAGGAGTCGGGACTGCGGACTGGGCAGTTGCGCGTGTCCTCCTTTTTGGATCACGAGCCCACCGAAGAAACCGGATTTGATGCGATTTTCCACCACGACCATGGTCAGGAGGACTCTATGACCCAGCCGCACAACGCCGACGAGGCCGCAACCACAGCCTTTATGGCGCCCACCCCGAACCAGCCGGCGCCGCAGGGGCCCGCGGTGACGCTTATGCTGCAGGACGGCTCCTCCCGCGTCTACCACGTGCAAGAGGGCTCCAACATCCTGGGCCGCAGCAACGACGCGGACCTGCGCCTGCCCGATACCGGTGTATCCCGCCAGCACGCGGAGATCACCTGGAACGGCCAGGACGCCGTGCTGGTGGACTTGCAATCCACGAACGGCACCACCGTGAACGACACCCCGATTGAGAACTGGCTGCTTGCCGACGGCGACGTGATCACCCTCGGCCACTCCCACATCGAGGTGCGCATCACCGGCCTTGAAAACCAAGGCTACTAAGCCGCCTCAGCAACTTTCCCAGATTTTTTAGCGTAAGGACTTTCCATGGATTCGATCGTGCTGCTCTCGCTGCGCATCGGCCTGCTGGTGTTGCTGTGGCTGTTCATCTTGGCCGCACTCAACGCCATGCGTCGCGATGCCAATAAGGCCGCCGGCGTCTACCAGGCATCGTCCCCGGTGAAGGGGGCCCAGAGGCGTCGCGAAGCGCCGCGTGAAATCACCATCGTGGACGGGCCGCTGCGCGGTTCCCACATGGAGCTAGGCACTCTTGAGGACTGTACGATGGGCCGCGCACAGGACTGTGACTTTGTCACTGGTGATGATTTCTCCTCCGGTCACCACGCCCGTTTGTTCCGCCGGGGCAGCGAGTGGTTCGTGGAGGACCTCGAATCCCGCAACGGCACCTTCGTTGGTGGCGTTCGCATTGACCAGCCAGAACGAGTCGGAGTCGGCTCCGATATCAAACTTGGCCGAACGACCGTGAGGTTGATGGCATGACTTTAAGCCTGACTTTTACTGCAGTGACGGACCGCGGACTGGTCCGCGAAAATAACGAGGATTCCGCCCACGCGGGCCCGCACCTGCTGATGTTGGCCGACGGCATGGGAGGCCACGCAGCCGGCGAGGTTGCTTCCACCACCATGGTGGAGCACATGGCCTCCCTCGAGCGCGATCCAGGCGATAATGACATGCTGGCGCTCCTTGGGGCCGCAGCGGAGGACGCCAATGCGGCGATCCGCGAGCACGTGGACGAGCACCCGGAGACCGAGGGCATGGGCACCACGCTGACCGCCCTGCTCTTTAACGGATCCGAATTCGGCGTGTGCCACGTGGGTGATTCCCGCGGCTACCGGCTGCGCGAGGGCAAGCTGACCCAGATCACCAAGGATGACACCTATGTGCAGTCCCTGGTGGATGAGGGAAAGCTCGATCCGGAGGATGTGTCCTCCCACCCGCAGAAGTCGTTGATCCTCAAGGCCTACACGGGCCGCCCGGTGGAGCCGACGCTCTTCATGCTCGATGCTAAACCGGGCGATCGCCTCCTGTTGTGCTCGGATGGCCTCTCGGATCCGGTGACGGCCTCTACCATCGAGCAAGCGCTGAAGCAGGGCACGGTCGAAGAAGCCGCTACCACCTTGCGGGATCTGGCGTTGCGCTCCGGCGGACCGGACAACGTCACCATCGTGGTGGCGGAAGTCGTGGACGGTGAAGGCGACGACGCCGACCCCATCACCGTCGGTGCCGTCCAAGGCGTCGTCCCGGAACCAACGCACCCCGATTCTTCCGCGAGCCGCGCCGCGAAGCTTATCTCGTCCCCAAAAGCGCAAGCCGCTGAGGAGAAGCCCCAGGACGAACCACAGCGGCGGCCACAGCGAAGCCGGGTTGGGTGGAAGGTCATTGCATGCCTGGTCATCATCATCGTGCTGGTCATCAGCGGCGGGCTCTGGATGAAAAGCTACCTGGGCAGCAACTACTACGTGACCGCCGATGAAGAAGGCGTCCTCACCATCCAAGAAGGCGCGGACTATGAGATCTTCGGCCGCCCGCTGCACCACACGTATCAGAATGCGTGCCTGAGCAAGGACAACGCGCTCAAGCTGGGGTACGGCGCCTGCGACGGTGATTTCGCACCGTTCGCACTGAAGGATTTGCCCGAATCCGAACGCGCTGCCGTGGGCAATCTGCCCTCCGGCTCCTATGACGAGGTGCAAACGCAGCTTTCGCAGCTTTCGGACAAGGCGCTCAAGCCCTGCCCGAAGGCGTCGAAGGACGAGAAAAACAAAGATGCCAAAAGCGAATCCAAAGGAAACTGCCGGGAGGTGAAGTAGATGAGTAAGCTCTTTTCCCGCGGCACCGAGTTCGGCCTGCTCGTGCTCGCCACCGTGGTCTTCGCCATCACCCTGGTCAGCCTCGAGTTATCGCAGGGCAACGTGCTGACCCTCGATGTCCTCTACCTCATCGGCGGTTTCATCGGCGTCTTCGCCGTCGCTCACTTGGTGCTCTGCTTCCTCGCGCCCTACGCGGATCAGCTCATGCTTCCCATCGTCGCGGTGCTTAACGGCACCGGGCTCATTCTGTTGAAGCGCCTCGACCTGGCGAATGGCGGCGGGCTGGCGGTGCGGCAGGTGATGTGGACCATCGTCGGCCTCATCCTCTTCGCGCTGGTGCTCATTCTCCTACGCGATCACCGCTCGCTGACCAGGTACTCCTATATCTTGGGTGCGCTCGGCCTGATCCTTCTCGCCTTGCCCCTCGTGTGGCCGCAACCGCCGGGCGTGGACGCTCGCATCTGGCTGTGGCTGGGGCCGTTTTCCATCCAGCCGGGCGAGTTCTCCAAGATCTTGCTGATCCTGTTCTTCGCCATGCTGCTTACCCAGAAGCGCTCGCTGTTCACGGTGGCCGGCTACAAGTTCCTCGGCATTTCTCTGCCACGCCTGCGAGATCTGGCTCCCATCCTGGTGATCTGGGGCATCGCGATTATCATCATGGGCATTTCCAATGACTTCGGTCCCGCCCTGCTGCTGTTTAGCACCGTGCTCGGCATGCTCTTTATGGCTACCAACCGCGTGAGCTGGTTGCTCATCGGCGTCATCCTCGTGGGTGTCGGCGGCTTCAGCATCTACCAGGTGTCGGACAAGATCCAGCAGCGCTTCTCCAACTTCTTGGATCCGCTGGGCAATTATGACTCCACCGGTTACCAGCTTTCTCAAGCACTGTTCGGTATGTCCTCCGGCGGCATTACCGGATCCGGCTTGGGCCAGGGCCACCCGGACATGGTGCCGGTGGCACATTCGGACTTCATCCTGGCTGGTATCGGCGAGGAATTCGGTTTGGTGGGCCTGGCTGCGGTACTCATCCTCTTCGCCATGCTCGTCTCCCGCGGTTTCCGCACTGCGCTGACCTGCCGCGATACCTATGGCAAGTTGGTGGCCTCGGGCCTGGCGCTTACGCTCGCAGTCCAGGTCTTCGTCGTCACCGGCGGCATTTCCGCCCTGCTGCCCATGACGGGTCTGACCACGCCGTTCATGTCCGCCGGCGGCTCCTCGCTCATGGCCAACTACATGTTGCTGGCCGTGCTGCTGCGTATTTCCAACGCGGCTCGTCGCCCAGCGCGCGAGCTCACCTCGAACGCGCCGAGTGATACGTCCATGTTCCCCGCCATCCAGGAGGCCACCCGATGAATAGATCGATTCGCCTCGTCTCCCTCTTTGCCCTCATCCTTACCGCCGTGCTCCTGGTGAACCTCACCGTGGTGCAGGCGTTTTCGACGGATAAGTACGCCCACAACCCCAAGAACGTTCGCGGCTACCTAGAAATGCGCACTACCCCGCGCGGCCAGATCTTCGCCGGCGATACGGTCTTGGCGCAGTCCACCGCGGATGAGAACGGCAATTACTCGCGTTCCTACCCCACTGATTCCCCAGCCTTTGCCGATGTCACCGGTTACCTCTCGGAGCGCTTCGGCGCCTCCCAGCTGGAGGCCTCGCAGAATGACATCCTCAACGGCAAGGACGACTCGCTGTTGGCACACAACTGGCTCGATATGCTCTCCGGCAAGCCGCAGAAGGGTGCCAACGTGGAGGTCACCATCGACCCAGCGCTGCAGCAGGCAACCTACGACCAGCTGGCCGGCCCGGGCTACAAAGGCGCGGCCGTAGCCATCCAGCCCTCAACGGGCAAGATTCTGGCCATGGCCTCCACGCCCAGCTTCAACGTCTCCGACCTCGTCGGGGACAACGCGGCCGAAACGTGGGATCAGCTGCAGAATCAAGAGGGCAATCCGCTCATCAACCATGCCACGCAAGACACCCTGCCCCCCGGGTCCATTTTTAAGATCATCACCACGGCCGCTGGCCTCAACAACGGCTTTAACCCGGACTCTACGCTGACCGGCGCGGCGTCCATCACGCTGCCGGATACGGTCACGGAGCTGACCAACGACGGCAACCGAGCCTGCGGCGGCGCGGAGAGCGTCACCCTACATACGGCCTTCGCGCTGTCCTGCAACACGGCTTTTGCGCAGATGTCGGAGAGCATCGGCGCCGATGAGCTGCGTAAATATGCGGAGGGCTTCGGCGTGGGTGAGAAGTACTCGCTCGGTGTGGAGACTTCCGCTGGTGCGCTGGGCGATCTTGGCGACGGCGCCCAAGTCGCCCAATCCACGATCGGCCAGCGCGACGTGACCATGTCCGCCCTGCAGGCGGCCATCATGGCCGGGACCATCGCTAACCAGGGCAAGCGCATGGAGCCCTACCTCATTAACCGCATCACCGATGCCCAGATGAATGAGCTTCGCACGACTCAACCACGTCAGGCAGCCGAAGCTGTCAGTGAAGAGACGGCCAACACCATCAAGGACCTCATGTTTGCCTCCGAGCACAGCACCTATGGCTATGACGGGAACGGTTTTGCCTCGAAGACCGGTACCGCCGAGCACGGCGAGGGCCTTGCCCCGCACGCGTGGTACGTGGCTTTCGACCCGGACAAGGACATCGCGGTGGGCGTCGTGGTCAAGGACGGCGGGCACCTTGGCCAGAATGCCTACGGCGGCCAGGTCTCCGCGCCCATCGGCCGCGCCATCCTGCGCGCATACGGAGGACAGCAATAGTGAGTAGTGCAGATAACAAGGAACACCTCCAAGCGCTGATCGGTGAGGACTATCAGCTGCAGTGGATCGTCGGCCACGGTGGCATGTCCACGGTGTGGCTGGCGGACGACGTCCGCAATGACCGCGAGGTCGCCCTCAAGGTCCTGCGCCCAGAGTTCTCCGATAACAACGAGTTCCTCTCGCGCTTCCGCAACGAGGCCAAGGCCGCAGAATCCATCGATTCCGAAAACGTCGTAGCTACGTACGACTACCGGGAGCTTGAGGACAACGGCCGCATCTTCTGCTACATGGCCTTGGAATACATTCGCGGAGAATCCCTGGCGGATCTCTTAGCCCGCGAAGGTGCACTGCCGGAAACGCTGGCCCTCGACGTCATGGAGCAGGCCTCCCACGGCCTGTCCGTGATCCACCACATGGGCCTAGTGCACCGCGATATTAAGCCCGGCAACCTCATGATCACCCAGAATGGGCAGGTCAAGATCACCGACTTCGGCATCGCCAAAGCCGCCGCCGCTGTGCCTCTCACCCGCACTGGCATGGTCGTCGGCACCGCCCAATACGTCTCCCCCGAGCAGGCCCAAGGCTATGAGGTTGGCCCGTCGTCCGACGTCTATTCGCTCGGTGTCGTGGGCTATGAAATGCTAGCCGGAAAACGCCCCTTTAGCGGCGATTCCTCAGTCTCGGTGGCGCTGGCGCACATTAGCCAGGCGCCGGAGCCCTTGTCGACGTCGATTAGCGCGCCCACCCGTGAACTGATCGGCATGGCCCTGCGCAAGGACCCGAACACCCGCTTCGTCGATGGCAACGAATTCACCAACGCGATCTCCGCCGTGCGCCAAGGCCAGCGTCCACCGCAGCCGAAATCCGCGGCGCTCGCGCCCGTCGCTGCCGAGCCTTCGCCCTCCGCGTCCACGGAAATGCTGGCCAACATGGCTCACCCCACCACGGTGCGTCCGGCCGTTTCTGCACCCCAGACGGAGGAGCGCCCCGCCAAGCAGGGAGGTTTCGGCACAGGTTTGCTCATCGCGGTGGCTATCGCGGCCCTCGTGGCGATCGGGTTCATGGCTTATAGGCTGTGGGGGAACACGACACCGACCCCACAGCCCACACCAACGGAGGTCATTGTGACCGAAACGGTGGAGCCGGAAACAACGGAAGAAGAGGAAACGGAAGCCCCTGAGACCGTTGAGATCACCACCGTGGAGGAGGAACCTACTCAAGTCACCGTCACCACGACGCACTCGGTTATCCCCTCCCCACCCACAACTGCGCATCGCACAACGCAACAGGAGCCACCCGCGCTCCCTACCGAGGAGACGCAACCGCAGGTCGATGACAGCCCACTGCCCGAACCCGAACTAGACTCACAGAACAACCCCACCGAAGAATCCGCACTACAGGGAGGCCAGTAACCCGCCATGGTCAGTGATCGGTACCACCTCCGCCAGTCCATCGGCTCCGGCGGCATGTCCGAGGTCTACGAGGCCGAAGACTCCGTCTTGGGGCGCACTGTTGCCATCAAGATGCTGCGCCCTGACATGGCGCGCGACGTTAACTTCCGTGAGCGTTTCCGCCGCGAGGCCCAAAACTCCGGCAAGCTCAACCACCCGAACATCGTCGCCGTCTTCGATACCGGCGAAAAGGACGTCGACGGCCTGATGGTGCCGTATATCGTCATGGAATACGTGCAGGGCCGCACCTTGCGCGACATCGTCCGCGAAGACGGCCCCATGTCGGTGGCGGAAGCCGCGCGCGTGCTCAAGCCGGTGGCGGAGGCCCTCCAGTCCTCCCATGAGGCCGGCATCATCCACCGCGATATCAAGCCGGCCAACATCATGCTGACCAACACAGGCCAAGTGAAGGTCATGGACTTCGGCATCGCCCGCGCGCTGGATGATTCCACGTCGGCGATGACGCAAACCTCTGCTGTCATCGGTACCGCGCAGTATCTTTCCCCGGAACAGGCCCGTGGCAAGCCTGCCGACGCCCGCTCCGACGTCTACGCTCTCGGCTGCGTCATGTATGAAACGGTCACTGGGCGCACCCCGTTTGAAGGTGAAACGCCCTTCGCTGTGGCCTACCAGCACGTGCAGGAGGATCCAACGCCCCCCTCGGAGCTCATCGACGAAGAGCTCACGGAGAGAGAGCGCCTTGGCGTCGACGCCGTCGTGCTCACGGCAATGGCCAAGCACCCGGCGGATCGCTACCAATCCGCCTGGGAGATGGGCGATGACCTTGACCGTTTGGCGCAGGGCCAGCTGCCGGAGGCGGCGCGCTCCCACGTCAACGACGAAGATCACCCCACCACGATGGTGGCACCCGTAGCCGCACAACACCGTGCGCCGGTGGCCTCCACCCGCCCTTCGGAGGACGAGGAATCCGGATCGGGCTTGAAGTGGCTGGCGGCCTTGCTCGCCGCTTCCCTCATCGCCATCATTGGCTACTTTGCCTGGGATTTCTGGGATAGCTCCCGCCAAGAGGCCCGCGAGCGCGAACAGGAGCAGCATGAAGCAGCTCAGCGCGCGAACATGGTCACTGTCCCGAAGGTGGCCAACCGCCCGCGCAATGAAGCGGTCGAAGAGCTGGAAAAGCTTGGTCTGCTGGTGACCGTCAACGAAGAACCCAGCCCCGATGTGCCGCGCGGCAAGGTCATCCGCGTCAACCCGGCGGAAGGATCGGAGCTGCAGAAGAATTCTTCGGTCACGCTGACAGTATCCTCTGGCAAAGAGGTCACCGAGGTCCCTGATCTCACCGGCATGAAGCTGGATGAAGCTACCACTGCGCTGGAGGAAGCCGGCTTAGAGCTGAATACCGACGTGGAGCAGGTAAATGATGAGGCACCCGCGGGCGAGATCATTTCCCAGAACCCAGCGGGCGGCGCGCAGCTATCCAAGGGTTCGAAGGTACGCGTCACAGTGTCCAAGGGCCAGAAGGAAGTCAGCGTCCCAGACGTCAGCGGCATGGATCGTGATCGCGCAGTGGACATGCTGTCCTCCATGGACTTTGACGTCACCGTGCATTCGGTGGATTCTGAGCTGCCGGAGAACCAGGTGCTCAGGGTTGTCGAGAAGGGCCAGAAGCTACCCAAGGGCAGCCAGGTCACCCTCGAGGTCTCCAACGCGATGCTCATCCAGGCACCAGATATTACGCATTCCACGCAGCAGGAAGCTGAATCCGCGCTGCGCGCCAAGGGCTGGTCCGGTTCCCTCGACGTGGGCGAACGCATCCCAACGTCGAACCCGATCGATAGTGACAAGATTGGGTGGGCGTCGGCAAGCCGCGGCGATGTCATCCGCAAGGATGAAACCATCCACGTCCGGTTCTGGGAGTTTGACCCGGCAGCACTGCTGCCGCAGTAGCTCTCAACGCCGCAGCTGCTAAGGTATCTCACAGATTAACCACCCCTATTCTTCGTGAAGGTGTAACAATGCCAAAGTCCAAGATCACGACGGAGGGCTCCGCACTCCCGCAGTCCTCCAGCTCTGCGACCAACCGCACCCCGGTCAAGATCAACTCTGAGGGAACCCCGAAGTGGTACATCGCCATCATGCTGGGCCTCATGCTCCTCGGCCTGCTCTGGCTGGTGGTCAACTACCTAGCGGGTGAGTCCATTCCGTTCATGCAGGAGCTGGGACCGTGGAATTACGGCATCGGCTTCGGCCTGGCCATCATCGGTCTGTTAATGACGATGGGCTGGCGTTAGTTTTCATCGCCACCGATGAGCTCCTCGAGGTTCTATAGCATCGCTGGCGTTGGCTGCATCATTTTGGTGATGCTCACCGTCACGGTGGATAAAAACTTCCTCACTCCCGGTGCACTCGTACTTGCCGGCCTCGGCGTTTCCCTGACGCCGCTGGCCATCCGCCGCCCACTTGCGGCGGCCTGCGGGTACGGTGCGCTTTTTGCGCTCGCAATGTGGTGCCCCGACTGGCGGTCTTTCCTCCTCTTGGCGTGGAGCCCCGTCATCGTGGGCATCGTGGCGTTTCGTACACGCTGGCTGTGGGCGCTTCCCCCAGCGGTGGTGTACACATACCTCGTCACAACGGATCCTTCGATTAATTATCTGCCCGATTTCGACCCGTTAAACCTGTCGACACCACTCATCTTGTATGCGGTGTCCATCGTCATTGGGGCCGCGCTACGCAAAACCCGGGACCAGCGTCTTGCCGCCGAGCAGCGCGCCGCCCAGCAGCGCGAGGCGCTGATGACCGCCCTTCATGATTCGGTGGCTGCGACCTTGACCTCCGTGGTCATGCGCTCCGAAACCTTGGCGTTAACCCAAACGGATCCCTCCGCGGCTGACTCCGCGGAAGCGATTGCTAACGACGCCCGCCGAGCCATGGGCGAAGTCCGCGACCTGCTACGCGTGATGAAGAATGAGAGCGTGACTCAGGGAGTTAAGTCCTTGGAAGAAGACCTCGACACCATGGTTAGCTTCCTGAGCAGCCACGGCTTCCACTGCGAAGCACAGATCAATGTAGGCAAGAACGGTGAGCTTGCGCTACCGGAAAAGCTCTCCCTCGTGTTCTCTGAGCTCGCAATCAACATCCTCAAGTACGCTCGCCCTGAATCCCGTGTGAGCATCGAAGCCACCGGCAGCTCCAAGTCCATCGACCTCGTGATCACTTCCGAGATTGCAGCGCAACAATCACGCCAATACATGACGACGAATCTGGGTTTGGGGGAAATCGCCCGCCGCGTTCGCCGAATGCACGGCAGCTTCGGCAGTGGCAAAGAAGGCGATCACTGGATCACACGCCTTTCTCTTCCCACTGCCCACCTAAGAAAAATATAGTAAGCTTGCCCGGTAACCCGCCGATTCTTAGATTCCACAAGGTTAGTAGACATGCGTTCTTCCCTCGCCGTTGCCGCCGCAGCTCTCGCGCTGTTTTCCGCGCCAATCGCCAGCGCTGCTGAGGCTCCTGCTGAAACCACCGTTGACACCGCTACTGAGAGCACTGAGTCCACCGAATTCACCTTCTACAAGTCTTTCGCGGGCGAATTCACCGACCACTTCCGTTGCTCCAACAACCCCCAGCTCTGGTGGTGCCGCTAAACTGTTGCCATGAGCATTCGGGTTTTCCTCGTTGATGATGATGAGCTCGTTCGCTCGACGCTCCGCGTCTATTTCCAGACCACCGAGGACATCTCGGTGGTCGGCGAGGCAACCAATGGCGCGGATTGCTTGGCCCAGCTTGAAGAAGCCAAGCCGGACCTCGTCCTCGCCGATATTCACATGCCGCACATGGATGGCATTACGCTGCTCAAGCACCTTAACTCCGGACCGAATCCCCCGACGTTTTTGGCGGTGACCGCCTTCGACTCGGATGACACGATGCTAAAGATCCTGCGGGCGGGCGGCGCGGGCTATATCTTGAAGAACCAACGCCCGCGCTCCATCATTGAGGCGGTCCGCGCCGCCGTGGAGGGTGGCACCGTCGTGGCACCAGCCGCCATGCACCGTTTGGTCGACTACATCGGTGAGCCTTCCACCCCACGCGATCCCGTCGCCGCCGCCATTGAGAGCCACGAGCTTCACGACGCCGAAATAGCCGTCCTCAAGCTCCTCCTCGCCGGCAACTCGAATTCAGAGATCGCTGCCGCCACCAACTATTCGGAATCCGCCGTGAAGAAGCACGTCTCACGCCTCATCACCATCTTCGGCGCCAGCACGCGCCTGAACCTCGTGACCAAAATTCTGGGTGGCGCTGGCTCCTAGTCCGAACTGCACTCTAGCGGCAGAGCCCCTTTTCGTAATACGATTACGGTTGTGAAAACTATCAATGGACAACCGATCAGCGAAGAGCAAATTGATGAATGGGTAACGGAAGCCGAAAAGGGTTACGACGTGGAGGCTCTTTGTACTCGGGGGCGGAAGCCCCGCGACAATAAAGCTGCAAAAATTGTCTCTATTCGCCTTTCACCCAATGAAATTGCGGACCTGGATAAGTATGCCGCAATCCATGGATGGTCTAGGTCACAGGCAATCCGTGAAGCACTAAGAAAAGCCACCTAGAATAGCGAAACTTCGTCTCGGTTTCGATGGGACCGAGGCCATCATTCATTCCATGAAGGCCCACAAGCAGTACCGCGCTCTGCTCAACTAGCGCTCAAAGTCAGGCTCTACTACAAACTGCCTGATTTTTGGTCACCTCCCACCCCGCAGCCGGAGCACGGTTAACACCTTGGTTAGGTAGGGACCCGACCAAGGCCACGGGTGGGTGAGCAACGCCACTCTTGACGCTGCTACCTGGCGACTCTCGGTGGCGGAGTGGGGGTGTTCCGCACTAAATCAATCTAAGCCAGGAAGGCGTCCTACAGAAGGCATCTGGCAAAAGACATCTTTGGGTCTAAAAAACGCCATCTGCAATGAGTAAATGGCGTTTTCAGCCGTGAAGACGCCTTATGACTGATACCTTTTGTCAGATGCCTTTTGCCAAACTCCTCCAGCATGTTGATGGAGATACACAGACGTTGCATGTTGCGAGGGGAACGAAGAAGGTAATCCGTTTCGCGAAGAGACGTGCAATGCTCTCAGGCCATGAGTTGTGACCCGACTTAGGCCGTGGGTAGATGAGCAACGCTACTCTTAGCGCTGCTACCTGGTGGTTTTCGGCGGTGGGGTCGGGTTTCCCGCACCAAATCGGCCTAAGACATGCCAAACACCCCGCAACCGGAGCGCTGTTAACACCTTGGGTACAAAGTTATCCACAGGGTGGGGATAACTCTGTGGAAAACGAATTCCACAGCTTTTCTCCACACCCTGTGGATAAGTGTTTTCACGCTTCCCACAGCCCGCACAAAAACTTCGAATACAACCGATTAAGCTGCTGATCTGCGGTTATCTTGGCGCACACGTTCGGTAAATTACAAAAATGTAGTTATCCACAATGTGGATAACTTATGTGGAATTCTTTCGCACAAAGGTTTTGGTGGATAACACGCCCGAGTTATCCCCAAAGCCCAGCTCGCAGCGCCGCTAACACGGCTACCACGACAGCAATAAGCCATATCCCCAGCCACCGCAGCCACGCACGTTGGCGAAAGAGGAATGGTGCCAACAGCAGTCCTGTGAGCAAGCCAGCCAAGTGCCCCCACACGGAGACATTCTCCGCCACGAAGCTGTAGATAACGTTGGCCACCACGAGGACGATGGGCGCGCGCAGGTCAAGACCGCGGCTGCGGTACACACCAATGAGTAGACCCATGAGCGCAAAGAGGGCTCCGGAGGCGCCCACCGTAGGCGTGCCGAAATCCATCCACAGCACTGCGGCGGAAGAGCCCACAATGGAGATGAGATAGGCCGCCGCATACAGCGCGCTACCCAGGGCGCGTTCTACTTCCCTGCCCACAAAGAACAGCATCACCATGTTGACGAGGAGGTGCCCGGCGTCGAGATGCATGAATCCAGCCGTGAGCACCATGGAGGGGTTTGCGGCCACATCCGGCCCCCACAACGTCCAGTCCTGAGCCAAGGAGCTTTCGTAATACGGGGTAACCAGGGTCTTGGCCTGGATCGCCGTGACCAACCATGCCCCAATGCACAGCACCATGAACACCATGGTGACTGGCGCCGAACGAAGATAGTTCTTCACGCAGACTCCTAAAACAACGAGCCCGCCACCACTTCACGTGGCAGCGGGCTCGGATGAAAAGTTAAGAACGCTTAGGCGATCTCGATGGACTCGATGACAACGTCCTCAGCCGGACGGTCCATGCGGTCGGTGGAGACCTTCGCAATCTTGGACACGACGTCCTGAGAAGCCGCATCGGTGACCTCACCGAAGATGGTGTGGTGGTTGTTCAGGTGCGGGGTCGGCGCCACGGTGATGAAGAACTGGGAGCCGTTGGTGCCCGGGCCGGCATTCGCCATGGCCAGCAGGAACGGGCGGTCAAACTGGAGCTCCGGGTGGAACTCATCCTGGAACTGGTAGCCGGGGCCGCCACGGCCGGTGCCAGTCGGGTCACCGCCCTGGATCATGAACTGGTCGATGACGCGGTGGAAGATAGCGCCATCGTAGAACGGGCCAGACTGCTCACCCTTGGCGTTCTGGGTGGTGTAGTCCTTCTCGCCCTTAGCCAGGCCGATGAAGTTCTCAACGGTTACCGGTGCGTGGTTACCGAACAGGTCGATAACAATGTCACCGTAGTTGGTGTGCATCGTTGCAGTTGCGGTCTTCTGAGTCATGCCAGCCATTGTATGGAAATTTCCACCAATGCGTTGTTCCGGCGCGACGCTGTCAGCGATCTGCGTAGGGTTACAAGCATGATTCGCGCCATTCTCTTCGATCTCGATGACACCCTCATGGACCACACCGCCGCGATGCATGCGGCCGTTGAGGAGTGGCTGCCGGGCGGGCACCACAAGCGCTTCGCCGAGATTGAGCGTAAGTGGTTTGCCGCCTACGAGCGCGGCGAGGTCTCCCACCAGGGCCAGCGCGTGGAGCGCTGCCGCGAGTTCCTGGGCCGCCCGGAGATGACGGAGCAGGAGGCGCTGGCGGAATATGCCAAGTATTTGGCCGCGTATGAAAAGCACTGGCAGGCGCTTGATGACGCCCTCCCTACCCTCGAGCACGTCCTGTCCCGCGGCCTCAAAGTGGGCGTTTTAACGAACGGGGCTCGTGAAATGCAGGAGGGCAAGCTCAAGGCGGGCGGGCTCGACCTGCCAGGCGTTGAGCTCTTTCCCACCGTGGAGATGGGCCACCCGAAGCCGCACCCAGAGGCCTACCTCGAAGCTTGTCGGCACTTAAGGGTGGAACCGGGCGCCACTCTCATGGTGGGCGATTCGGTGGCCAATGATGTCGAAGGCGCCCGTGACGCGGGTCTCAAGGCACTGCACTTCGATAGGGGCGGAAACGGAGACATCGCCGCGCTCAGTGAGCTGACGGCGATGGACTTCGTTTAAATCTCTTGATGTAAACCTAGAGGCTGGCGCGGACCTCGTCACGGGCGAGGACCAGGTTGCGCAGGGAAGCTTCGGTCTCCTCGTAACCACGGGTCTTCAGGCCGCAGTCCGGGTTAACCCAGAGGCGCTCGACCGGCACGTTCTTGAGCGCTGCGCGGATGAGCTCAGCCATCTCCGCCACGGACGGGATGCGCGGCGAGTGGATGTCATAAATGCCCGGGCCGATCTCAGAGTGGAACTTCTCATCGATGTCCTCGAGCAGTTCCATGCGGGAGCGGGCAGCTTCGATGGAGGTGACGTCGGCGTCCAGGCCGGCGACGGCGTCGATGATCTGGCCAAACTCCGAGTAACAGAGGTGCGTGTGGATCTGAGTGGTCGGCTGGGCCTCGAGTGCTACGAGGCGGAAAGAGCGCACCGCCCAGTCGAGGTAAGCCTTGCGGTCCTGCTCGCGCAGCGGCAGCAACTCGCGCAGGGCGGGCTCGTCGATCTGGATGATGTCAATGCCGGCCTCCTCGAGGTCGCGGACTTCGTCGGCCAGCGCCACGCCGAGCTGGTCGGCGGAGACGGACTGGTGAACATCATCGCGCACGAAGGACCAGGCCAGGATGGTCACCGGGCCGGTGAGCATGCCCTTGACGTGCTTCTCGGACAGGGACTGCGCGAACTTGGCCCACTCGGTGGTCATGGCCTTCGGGCGGGAGATGTCGCCGACGACGATTGGCGGACGGGTGCAACGGGAGCCGTAGGACTGGACCCAGCCGTTCTCGGTGACGACGAAGCCGTCGAGAAGCTCGGCGAAGTACTGCACCATATCGTTGCGTTCCGGCTCGCCGTGGACGAGGACGTCCAAGCCCAAGCGCTCCTGCAGCTCGATGACGGACTTCACCTCGTTGCGCAGTGCCTCGGTGTAGTCGGCATCGGAGAGCTCGCCCTTGCGGTGTGCGGCGCGTGCGGCGCGAATTTCAGCAGTCTGCGGGAAGGAGCCGATGGTGGTGGTGGGCAGCTGCGGCAGGCCAAGTTCTTCTTGCGCCTTGTTGCGCTCAGCGAACTCCGGCTGGCGCTGAACCTGGCCCTCCGGCAACTGCGCAGTGCGATCCTGTACTGCCTGGTCATGGGTGCGGGAGGACTCGGCGCGGGTGCGCACGGCGCGGTCAGCCTGAGCATAAGCCTCTGGGGCATCGAGCGGGCCGGCGGAGAGTGCTACGACCTCGCGGATCTTCTCATCAGCAAAAGCGAACCAGGTGGCGACGTCCACCGGCAGGGAGGTTTCTGCCTCCACGGTGTGCGGCACGTGCTGCAGGGACACGGAGGTGGTCACGGAGACATCCGCGCCCAGGGACTCCAGCTTCTCGCGCAGGTCGCGGAGGTTGGCGGCCCAGACGTTGCGGCCGTCGACCAGGCCGGCGGAGAGGTGGGTGACCTCGGCGAGCTTGGCCACACGCTCGAGGTAGGAGGTGTCTAGGGCCAGAGTGCCGACGGAAAGATCCACCTGGACTGCTTCCGGCTGCAGCTCGGCGACGGCGTCGAGGCCAGCGTTGAGGGAACCATAGGGCGTGGTCAGGTAAACCTGCGGGCGCTTCTCCGCGCCCAGGATGCGGCCATAGGCGCTCTTGAGTGCGGCGGCCAAGGTGGCGTCGTCAGCGGCGGCGAGGTCGGCGACCAGGGCCGGCTCGGCGAGCTGGATCCATTCAACGCCGGCGTCGTAAAGCTCAGCCAGGACGGTGAGGTAGGACTCGACTGCCTGATCGAGGTGGTCCAGGGGCTGCTTGGTGGCGCCCTCAGCCTGCTTGGACAGCGCCAGCAGGGTCACCGGGCCGACGAGGACTGGGCGCACAGTGTGGCCGGCGGCGCGGGCCTCCTCGACGATCTTCAGCACGCGCTGCGGACGGGCGCTAAAGGTCTGGTCATCGGTGATCTCAGGAACAATGTAGTGGTAGTTGGTGTCGAACCACTTGGTCATCTCCAGCGGCGCCGTGTCCTTGTTACCGCGGGCCAGGGTGAACTCATCATCGAGGCTCTCGCCCTGGGCAGCGCCCACGGTCAGCGCGGTCTCGAGGACGTGGTCGTAGTAAGCAACGTCGGCCGGGATGGCGTAATCCTCAGCGAGGCCCAGCTCCTTGAGGCGGGCATAGGTGTCAAGGCGCAGGGAGTGCGCGGCGGACTCGAAAGTCTCCGCGTCGATCTTGCCGGACCAGTAGGATTCCAGCGCGCGCTTGAGCTCGCGGTGGGCACCGACGCGCGGGTAGCCCTCAATCGTGGCCTTAGGAAAGGATGCGGTCATGGGATGACTCCAATTCGATGTAGCAGGTCAGTCGTGATGTCTGGATTGTTGTGCGTGTAGATGTGCAGCCCGTCGGCGCCGGCGTTCATCACCGACTTCGCCAGCTTGGCCGTAATCTGCATGCCGATTTCTTTCTCTTCCTCGGGAGAGGTCGCTGCCGCGAGCTGGTCGAGGACCTTGGTCGGCCCATCCAACCCGGACAGCTGGCACATTCGCTCCACCCGAGCGCGGCTCGTCATCGGCATGATCCCGGGGATGAGCGGAATGCGCACACCTGCCAGCCGGGCGCGCTGGGCAAAGCGGACGTAATCCTCCGCGTCGAAGAAAAGCTGGGTGATGGCGAAGTCTGCGCCGAGGCGCTGCTTGGCCAAAAGGACGTCGATGTCCTCGTCCGGCGTGGCGGACTCGGCGTGGCCGTTGGGATAGCAGGCCACGCCCACCGCCAAGCGGCCGGCTGCCAAGCGCGCCACGCGGTCGGATTCCCAGCGGCGGATGAGCCGGACCAGGGAATCGGCGTGCGGCAGGTGACCTTCGGGCATGCCGCCCTCCGGAAGGTCGCCGCGGAGGGCAAGGAGGCCGCGCACGCCGGCGTCGACAAGCGTGTCGATCCAGCCAACGAGCTCTTCCTCTGTGCCGGCGGTGCAGGCCAGGTGGGCCAAGGGACGCATCGCTGTATCGCGTGAGATCTTCTCAATGAAGGCTGCGGTTCCCTCCAGCCACCCAGAGCGCTGGGAGCTGGTGACGGCGATGTAATCAGGGTTATACGCGGCGAGCATGGCGAGCAAGCGGTCAATCTTTGCAGCGTCCGCATCATGACGCGGCGGGATCACCTCGAAGGAGAGAGCGGTACGCTTAAGCTCCTTGGGCGTATCTTCGCTGATTTGGTCTAGTGGTGCGGATGCGGAAAGTCGCGGGGACATGCTCACCTCCTCTGCAGGTTATCGTTGTTTATCTTCGATGTTGATGTCCCAAAACGTACCAAGCTGTCCATTTTGAGCGAAAGGCTTTTTGCTTTGGTAATACCTTTAGAACCCAGTCAGCTGCACCGTTAGCCCATAGCGCTAGTGAATAAAAACCCGGCCCATCCGTACAAAGCTGTCTATTTTCTTTGGACAGCTCGCCACCTGGCGCATCTGGTGGCGGGACCTGCGCGCCACCACTACGCTGAAAGGGAGTACCCAGCGCTAACGCGGGCGCGCATATACAGTGCCCCGCCGAAAAGTCACTTCAGTATTGACGTAAAGGAGCACCTAAACCCATGAACCCCGCCGCCCTGTCCACCGCCATCAGCGCCACCTCCGCCCTGGTGGAGCGCCTCAAGGAACGCCGCGACGAGAAGGCCCGTGAGGCCTACTCCGTCCTGGAGACCGCCGCCGCCCGCATGGAAGAGCGAGATGGCGAGTGGTTCCCGGAGGCCCGCCGCGAAGCGGGCGCCGTAACCAAGGCCGCGCATGCCCGCCTCGAGCGCACCCTCGAACAGCTCAAGGAGCGCAGCGAGGAAACCACCGAGAAGCTCTCTGAGGCTGCATCAGAGGCCCAGGATAAGGCCTCCAAGCAGTGGAAGAAGACCCGCAAGCAGGCGGAAAAGAAGGCCTCCAAGGCCCGCAAGCAGGCCAAGAAGAAGGCGTCCAAGGCTGAGAAGAAGGCGCAGAAGCAAAGCGCTAAGTTGCAGAAGAAGGCCCGCCGCCTCGGTGGCAAGGACAAGAAGAAGGGCTCAAAGATCTGGCTGATCTCCGCGCTCATTGCCGCCATTGCTGCCATCGGCGGTGGCATCTACTACTTCTTCACCCAGAAGAAGGAGAAGGAATCCGCCGTTCCGCCGCGCGTTGAGGACTTCTCCTCCCCGTCCGCGCCGCAGGGCTCCACCTTGGTCTACACCTCCACCACCGAGGACGATGCCACGCATGGCTCCGACTTGGCTGAGGAGGGCGTCGTCGAGCGCGACGAAGAGCTGCTGGGCTCGCTGGATGAGCAGCTGGCCAAGCACCGCGAGGAAGAAACCGCTATTCAGGACGCCGTCGAGACGGAGATCGAGGTCAGCAACGCCGACAAGGAGGATGCTGACACCTCCCGCATCACTGATGACCATGAGTCCGAAGGCAAGCACCGCCTCCAGACCGAGGACGAGAACTAACCCCCCCATCCTTGGGGGTGCGCGTTTCGTTGTTTTGATCTCACTTCTTTGCCCCCGCGCGCCCGACCTGCTTGAATTGAAGGCTAATCGGCATCGATCCTCATAGATCGGTGCCCGCGCGCTGTTTTGCGCGGGAAGCCCTATCAACAGCAGCCAAGGAGATCAGGCATGAGCTTTGAGTCGCTCGTAGTCAAGCTCAAGAGCGGGGAGACCTTTTATTTTCCCGCAGGTGCCGTGAGCGGCGATCCGTCCACCCGCGTAGATAACCTACGTTTTGCCATCGAAAACGGCACGCAGTTTAGCTCCATCGATGACTATGGCGTCGACCGTGAATTCAACGGCTATGACGTGGAGAACTATCACCTGGCTTAAGCCCCCCAGTGATTCATTAAGCGTAATCTGAATCACTCCCTCATGCGTTGTGCGCTATAGGATGAGTTCTTATGACTCACTACCCCCGCATGAGGACGTGGTCGTGGTACCTCCCCGATGAACCCCCTTCCGGGGAGGTCTCCCTCACTGAGACCACCGACTTCTCCCGGCCCGGCACCGCCACGTGGCGGCTGCTTGGTGCCCAGCGCACCGGCGTTATCGGCATCTTCGTTGCCACCCTCATCAACGCCCCGCTGGGGGCGTTAGTCTCCGTCATCATCGGCCAGACCACGCAGTATGCCTTTTCCGATCCCTCCTGGCGCACCGTAGCCCTGCCGCTTGCGGCCACGGCGATCCTCCTCTTCATCGCCTATATCTGCGAGGCCACGGCAGATGCGTTTACTGATCTGAGTCAGGCCCGCACCACGCATACGCTGCGACTGAACCTGCTGGATAAGCTGCTGGCCGCTTCTACCGCAGGCATAAGCCCCGGCCGGCTACTCAACACGATGGATGAGGATTCGCACTACATTGGCCAGCTCAAGCAGATCCTCAACTTCCCACTGGTCATGGTGGGCTACCTCTTAGGCGCAGTGGTCAGCCTCGCCCCGATTTCCTGGCAGGTCTCAGCTGTACTGCTGGTTGGCGCGCTCGCCACCGCGCTAGCCTCCTGGGCCACCACGAAGCCGCTGACTAAGATTGCCGCGCGCCGCCGCCAGCTGGAGAACACCGCGTTGTCACTCGCCACGGACTTTGCGCAAGGTTCACGCGTGATTAAGGGCCTCGGCGCCAAGGAGATTTCCCGCCAACGCTTTTCCGACGCCGCCCAGGACTCCTTGGGTGCCATGCTCCGCGAGGCCAAGCTTTCCGCCCTCATGGCCTGGCTGCGCCAGATGGTTCCCGCGTCCTTTGCCGTGGGCATTCTTGCCTGGACCTCCTGGGAAACCTTCGAGGGACGCATCGCCCCCGGAGGGATGATGGCGATTACCATGCTCGTCCCGCCCGCGCTCACAGCATTAGGTGTCTCTCTGGGCCTGCTCACTGAAAACTGGGCGCGGGCTCGGGCCTCGGTGGAGCGCGTTGGCGAACTGCTCGGTCAGCTTTCTTCCAACACCACCGAGGCCGCCGGCGCGCCCATCGACCTCTCCCCCGGCTTACACGTGTGGATGCCCATCACCAACGAGGGGCGCAACACTGTGGATTCCTGGGTGCGCTACCTCCATGAGCAGGGTGCCTTGTGCCCACCGCACCGCATCTCCGTGTTGGAGGGCACCCTGCAGGACAACGTTGATCCGCTGCGCACTGTCAACACCACACAGCTTCACGCCGCCCTCCACGCCTCCGCCTGCGAGGATATTGTTATCCGCCTCGGTGGGCTTGGGCCCAACGGCGAGCTGCCCACCGCGCCCATCGGTGAGGCCGGCCTCAACCTCTCCGGCGGCCAGCGCCAGCGCGTCGCGCTGGCCCGCGCTCTCGCTGTGGACCCGGAAGTTCTCGTGCTGGACAACCCCACGACGGGGCTGGATTCGTTGACCCTGGCGGACGTCGCCAAGCGCGTGCGTGAGCTGCGCGCTGGCGAGATCACCGTGATCATTACATCCGCCTCCACGTGGGCAGCCAACGCCGATGAGGTGGTGGAACTATGAGTCAGCAGGATCGCGCGGATGCCCTAGCACCTGCCTCCCCGCGGGAGTGTCTCCGTTTTCTGAAGACCCTGCCCAGTGCGCCCAGCCGGCTTGGCATCGCCCTTTTCTTCGGCCTGTTTACCGTTACGGTCATCATGATGAACCTGGTCTCCCAGGTGCTCGGGCGCGTCGTCGATATCATCCAGGGCGTGGAGGTCCCCGTCCTGGGTACGGGCCGCGCAGCCATGGTGGGCGCGCTGGTTATTATCGCCGTGGGCTACCTCGTGGAGGTCACTGGCCGCACCGTGGGCCGCTACCTGGTTACCTCCACTACCCGCCGGCTCTCGGTGGATCTGCGCACCTCAGCGCTGGATTCCACCCTCGGTGCTCCCGTGCCAGCCGTCATGGAATTGGGCACCGGCAACATCATTACGCGCCTGTCCAAGGACATCGACACCGTGGTCATGACGATCTCCATGATGGGTGATCGCCTCGTACTCACACTCTTCATGCTGCCGCTGACCGCGCTCATGATGGTCTTCATCCACCCCGCCTATGCCCTCCTCTTCATCGCGGTGAGTTGTCTGCTCTATCCCTTCATCCGCGGCACCATGCGCGATATCCCCGCCGTAGCCAACGAGGTGTCCTCGGTGGAGGCCTACCGCAACAACGTCCTGCTGGACACCATCCGTGCATTGGAGACCCTCCGCCAGTTCTCCCTGAAGGACTGGGCCCATGCACGCATGGAGCGCCATTCCTGGGACACGGTGCAGGCCTGGGGTGATAAGGTTCCGCTGATCAACCGCATCCTGGGCCAAGGCGCCCTGGCCTTTGCGGTGTTGCTCTTGGGATCGGTCCTCATGTCCGTGCCCATGGTGATGTGGGAATGGTTGACCCCCGGTGAGGCCACCGCCGCGGTGCTGCTGGTGATGCGGCTGGAGATCCACGTCTTCAACATCCTCTTTTTCGCCGGCGAGATCCAGCATTCCGTGACGTCTCTCGGCCGCGCGGTGGCGCTGGCGACCCTGGAGAACAACGCTGGCGCTCCAGACCTCAAGGACACGCCCCGGCTCACCTCCGCGCCGGCCATCACCATTGATCACCTTTCCTATTCCTATCCCGGTGGGGCGCCCGTGCTTGACGACGTCTCCCTCACCCTCACCGCCGGCACCACCACTGCCCTGGTGGGTACGTCCGGTGCGGGTAAGTCCACGCTCGCCGCCCTCGTGGCGGGCCTACAGTACCCTTCGGCGGGGAGCATCAGCCTCGATGGCATCGATACCGCCACCGTGCCGAACACGTGGATTACAGAGCACGTCGCGCTCATTACCCAAGAGGTCCATCTCTTCTCCGGCACCTTGCGCGAGGATCTGTTGCTGGCCAAACCTGACGCCAGCGATGAGGAGCTATGGCAGGCGCTTAACACCGTGGGCTTAGATGAGCATTCGCGGTGGCTGCCTCAGGGCCTGGATACGAAGATTGGCGCCGGGAACGAGGAGATCGGTGCGGAGGCCGAGCAGCAGCTTTCTCTGGCTCGCATGATTCTGCGCCAGCCGCCGGTGCTCATCATGGATGAGGCGACTTCCGAGGCCGGTTCCGAGCACGCGGAAGTGCTCGAAAGCGCAGCCAAGGCAGTGACCAAGGGCCGCACCGCGCTCGTCGTTGCCCACCGCCTGGACCAAGCCCGCGAGGCCGACCGCATCATCGTCATGGAACAGGGTCAGATCGTCGAGGATGGCACCCACACCGAGCTCATCGATCTGGGCGGGCGCTATGCCTCGGCCTATGCCCAGTGGGAGCATGGGAAGTAGGTAGTTCGGCGCCGCGTCCTACCATGGAAACTATGCATCTTCTTTCGCTCACTGAAGCTGACCGTACCTACCTGGCCCGTATTAACTTTCTCGCCGATACCTTTGGCGATGAGCACAAGGAGCTTCCTGCGGGCTTCGAGGAAGGCTTTGACTACTACCTCGGCAGTTGGGAGCCTTCCCGTGGAGGTTTCATCGCCTGGGAGGGCCACGTCCCTGCCGGTGGCGTGTGGCTGAACTGGGGAACGGCGCAACGCCATGGTTTTGGCCACGTTATTGAAGGCATCCCGGAGCTCGCCCTAGCCGTGGAACCTCGCTTCCGCAGCCAGGGAGTAGGCACCCTGCTTATCGACGCCGCCACCGAACTCGCCCGCGAGATGGGCGCCCCGGGTATCTCACTGTCGGTGGCTAAAGATAATGACCGCGCCCACCGTCTCTACCTGCACCTTGGCTTCGAGCCGGTGGGCGAAAGCGATGGCCACATCATCCTGGTCAAGCGCTTCAAGGCCGCCGAATAAGTCAACCCCCGGCAAAGCTAAAGGGCGCTCACCATGTGAGCGCCCTGTGGAGCATAGGGGAATCGAACCCCTGACCTTTGCATTGCGAACGCAACGCTCTACCAACTGAGCTAATGCCCCAATACCTGTAGAGCGTACTCCTCCCAGTAGAAGCAGCGAAATCACCCCCTGGACGGGTCTAGCAAAACCTCAGGAGTTAATTTCTTTCACTTTAGTTGCGTGTCACTAGGGATAATCCACCTTCACTGGGCAGACAATAAGGGGTCTGAAAAAGTCTGTGGAAGGTTGTCATGCGCCGAAAAAGTGTTCTTGTTCGCTCCCTCATCGCCCTTGCGGCAGCCACGGCCCTGCCTGGCACCGCTACTGCGGCAGCGGAGTTTCCCGCACTCCCCCAACTCCCCGACGTCCAGAAGGACATTCAACGACTAGAACAGGACGCCTACGATGCTCTTCCCAAGGAGCTTCAGAGCAGCCCAGTCTTTGCAGGCTCCTCGCGGCCGGCTGGGAAGCCCGCGCCGACCGGCAAACAGCAGTCGCAGTCGGTTGCTGATTCCACCTGTTCCAACTGCGTGGCCATCACCTATGACGATGGGCCTGGTGAATTGACTGCTCAGCTCCTCGATACCCTGAAGGCCAAGGACGCCCACGCCAGCTTCATGGTTTTAGCCCCCAGCGCCTCCACGCACCCGGAGCTGCTACGCCGCATGAAGGCTGAGGGCCACACCGTGGGAAACCACACCGCAACCCACCGTGAGCTCAACAAGCTCTCCCCCAGCGACGTGGACGGCGAAATCAAGGCCGGTGCCGCCGCCATCAAGGCAGCGACGGGTGAGAACCCTCGCTGGATGCGTCCCCCGTACGGTGCCACCAACGGCACCGTGGAGGCCGCTGCGAAGGCTAATGGCCAGGCACAGGCCCTGTGGTCCGTCGACACCGTGGATTGGAAGGACCGCAATTCTGAGCACGTCTGCGAGGCCGCAGTCAACGGCGCACAGGCCGGCTCCATCGTCCTCATGCACGACATCCACACCACGACCGTAGGAGCCGCAGACTGCGTCATCGACGGGCTACGTGCGAAGGGCCTCGAGCCTGTAAGCCTCGACCGCCTCATCCCCAATCCCCAGGCGGGAAGGCAGTACTTCAGGCGATAGTGCACGAAACAGCCAATTAGGTAACTCAAGCCGTCAGCAGTATGCGGTTCACTTGCCCCTTAGCTGCTAGGTAAGATTTGGTAGCTTTAAACAGCTAAGTCTAAAGGTAGATCCGCGATGTCTCTCAGTCGATTACCTTCTAACAAGGTGCGCATGAGTTCCTTAGCATCGTCTGAACCTACCTCTGAGACTGCTTGTTGAAGTTCAGGCAGCATTACGTGGTAGACCATGTCTACATCACCTGTGCCGAGCGCCAAGGACGCAAT
The DNA here is from genome assembly GCF_001807205.1 of Corynebacterium sp. HMSC05D03. NCBI lineage: Bacteria > Bacillati > Actinomycetota > Actinomycetes > Mycobacteriales > Corynebacteriaceae > Corynebacterium > Corynebacterium sp. HMSC05D03. The sequence goes on from NZ_KV788168.1 coordinate 180,889, forward strand.
ACGGCTCATTGTTGGTTCAGCAGTCACAGCAACAATGTGGGGTGCTCGGCCTTTGCGATTGCGTATTAGGTTTAAAGCTTCAGAGCGGGTGTTCTGGGAGCGGTCTGAGCGCATAGTGAACTTGCAAGAGACCACGGCATGTATGAATCCGGGTGTTTCACCGTTGGAAGCACGGAAAGGGGACAGCAGTGCTTGTTCTTTATCAACAATCGGCAAGTCTGCGTTAATAACATTATCGGAGGCTGCACTGCGGATAACTACAACATCAGGAGATATGACGTAGCTATTTCCGAGCGCAGCGCCAAGTTCCGGATGCTGCTTTACGGCTTCGGCAAGTTCAGCCAAGTGACGATACGGCTCATAACGGGCAAGATGGTCTTGACGTCTAGAGTTACCTAAATTTTGAACCATCCAATCCCCGGGACGAACTGTTTGCATATAAGGAAATGTCGCTGCTAGGAACGTTTGCACAGCTTTTTCAAAATTTGCCCCCGTCGATTGTCCGGCGCCCTTACCTTGAACTAAAGGAACATTGAGCTGACGCGCAATGTGTGCCGAAAGTACTTTACTGGCGCGCTGACCTCTATCAGCATTGGAAGCGATCCTTTCTCCACTTGGCGTGTCAGTGAGAGCCAACACACCCGAATCAATTAATTGCTGGTGAAACTGTTTACGTGTAGCTGTAATTAAGGCTGGTTGAGTCATAGTTAGAACCTTAGTGAATCTGGTACGCGAGTTGGTTCAGCAGCGTAAACACCATCAGGTAGTGGTTCTTTATTTAATGCCGCAGCGATCCGCGAGCCGACGGCCTCAGCCACAGGGGGTGGGAAAGCATTACCGACCTGCCGCCATTGCGCGGTCTTCTTCCCCTGCCAAATCCAGTTTTGAGGGAATCCCTGAATCACGCCGCCCATCTGAACAGTGAGACGTGGTAAGTCCTTGTCGAGGTTAGTTGGGAAATCTTCTTCAGGAGCAGTCTCGGCAATTGAAGTTCCTTTTACTCCGAGTTCTTTCCAAGCAGCTTTGGCTCTTGTGGGTCCAACATCGGGGCCGCCGTGCTTCTTGGACCCTCCAACCAGAGTTGGCGCTACCTTGTTCGCCTTTTTAGCCCACTCTGCGGCACCTGTCCAACCATTTTGTCCCATAAGTATTTCTAAAGCTTCGCCCACGGTCTTCCATTGCCAGTTCGCTGGCGGCCAGAAGAAGTAGGGAGCGTATTCTTCTTTGACTGCGACCAGAATAAACCGCGGCCGAAGCTGGGGAACTCCATAGTCAGCAGCTTGAAGCAGCTTCCAAAAGACGCTGTACCCCATTTGCTCCAGACGAGTGATGATGCGAGCACGATATTCTTCAAACCGCTTTTGCCCTAGGCCCTTAACGTTTTCCAGCATTACAGCGCGTGGATCTATCTGCTTGATCATTTCCAAAGCGCGGGGAAAGAGGTCACGTTCATCGTCTTCACCAAGTTGCTGTCCTGCGATAGAGAAGGGTGGGCATGGGACACCACCAGCAAAGAGATCCGCTCCTACATAAGGCTCAGGATCGAATTCGAGGACATCTGCTTCAACAACATTCCAATGCGGTCGGTTAACGCGAAGGGTTTGAACGGCAAACTCGTCGATCTCTACTGCAACCAAATGCTCAAAACCAGCGTTTTCGAGACCCAAAGCTTGACCGCCGGCGCCAGCGCAGATTTCAACAGAAGTTAACGAGTTATGCACGCCGCTGATTGTACATAGCCCACCGGACCTTCAAGAGAGCAATGACACGAATAAGGCAAGGAGGTCGAACGCATGTTTGAATTAAGATGGGTGCTGGAGCAATTGGTAGCTCGCTGCTCATGCCAAACTCGCGAAGCAAAGGTCAGCAGCCCTCGATTCATATAAACGGCTCTAGGGTTCTTTTCTTCCCCTTGCTCACCCAGCCGGCTGCTCGAGAGAGTCTCCGGCATATGGTGGCGAAGCCTGCTTATCCCGGAGCCCATCGAGCCACACGAAATGTCCCTTAAGCGGTTAACCCGACCTAACCCCCCTAGGGTCAAGGAGCCAACGCAAGAGGCGCCCAGCGTTTCCGCCGAGCGCCTTCCACTTATGCTGTGGAGCATAGGAGAATCGAACTCCTGACCTTCTGCTTGCAAAGCAGATGCTCTACCAATTGAGCTAATGCCCCATTGTTCCGTGGTGGGCCTAGCTGGAATCGAACCAGCGACCTCATCGTTATCAGCGATGCGCTCTAACCGACTGAGCTATAGGCCCTTGACCGGAACGAGTAGTAACTCTACATAGGACCGGCGATCTATTACAAATCGCCAGGTCATATGTAGTTTTTCGCGGTGATATTCTCTAGTTAATCGGTTCGTCTTGCAGTCGAATCTTGAATCCACCGAAGACGTCCACGATGGCGTTGTAGATCACAGCCATAATGGGCGCCAGGATGGTCATCAGCACAGCAATGATGGCACCAAACAGTGCGGCCGCAGAGACGACCAATCCGAAGGAGACCTCAAAGCCGCCGCCGACACCGCCGACGAGGCTATTGAAGGAATCCCAGATGCCTGCCTGGTCAAGGCCGACGTACAACAAGCACACGGCGATGAGCCAGGCCACGAGGCCGACGAGGGACATGGCCAAGCCAACGCGGAACGCCGACATGGGCGAAATCCGGGCGAGGTGAAGCTCTCGTCCAATCATGGGTTACTCCTCGTCCTTATCGGCATCCTTGCTGTCAGCTTCGTCCTGCTGGGAGTCTTCGCCAGACTTGAGGTGCTCAGGCTTGACGTCTTCCACGGACTTCTCACCCTTGGCTACTGCCTGGGCGTCTTCCTCACCATCGTCCTCAACGTTGCGGTCGATGGCCAGCAGCTCGACGTCATCAGCCAGGTTAACCAGGCGAACGCCCATAGTGGCGCGGGAGCTCGGACGGATCTGGTTGACCTCGGTGCGGACAACGCCACCGGCAGAGGTAATGGCGAAGATCTCGTCGTCTTCGTCGACGGAGATGGCCGCAATGAGCTTGCCGCGCTTCGGGGTGTACTTGAAGGTCATCACGCCGAGGCCACCGCGGCCCTGCGGGGTGTACTCCTCAATCGCGGTGCGCTTGCCGTAACCGCCGGAGGTGGCAACCAGGAGGAACTGGCCGTCGTTGACAACAGACATGGACAGCAGCTGGTCATCGCCGCGGAAACGCATGCCCTTCACGCCGGCGGTAGCGCGGCCCATCGGACGCAGCTGGTCGTCGTCGGCAGTAAAGCGGATGGCCTGACCCTGCTCAGAGGTAAGCAGGATGTCATCGCCCTCGTTGACCAGCTGAGCGCCGATCAGCGCATCGCCCTCGTTGAGGTTGATGGCGATGAGACCGGCGGAACGCGCGGACTCGTAGTCGGTGAGGCGGGACTTCTTCACGCGGCCTTGCTGGGTAGCAAGGACCAGGTACGGAGCGTCCTCGTAGGACTGAATCTGGATGACCTGGGCGATCTTCTCCTCCGGCTGGAACTCCAGCAGGTTGGCCACGTGCTGACCGCGGGCGGTGCGCCCAGCTTCCGGGAGCTCGTAGGCCTTGAGGCGGTAGACGCGGCCGAAGTTGGTGAAGAACAGGATCCAGTCGTGCGTGGAGCAGACGAAGAAGTTCTTGACAATATCGTCCTGCTTGAGCTCCGCGCCGCGCACGCCCTTGCCGCCACGCTTCTGTGCCTTGTAGGCATCCACCTTGGTGCGCTTGGCGTAGCCGGTAGCGGTGATGGTGACCACGACGTTCTCGCGGGCGATGAGGTCCTCATCGGAAACGTCTCCGGAGGCAGCGACAATCTGGGTGCGACGCTCATCGCCGTATTTCTCGACGATTTCCTCCAGCTCATCGTGAACGATCTGACGCTGACGCTCGTCGCGGGCCAGAATGTCCTTGAGGTCTGCGATGATCTCCTCGATCTCCGCCAACTCATCAATGATCTTCTGACGCTCCAGAGCGGCCAGGCGACGCAGACGCATGGCCAGGATGGCATCGGCCTGGATCTCGTCGACGCCGAGAAGCTGCATCAGGCCCTCGCGTGCCTCATCCACCGTCGGGGAACGGCGGATGAGCGCGATGACCTCATCGAGCATGTCGAGCGCCTTGACCAGACCGCGCAGGATATGGGCGCGCTTCTCGGCCTCATCGAGGCGGAACTGGGTCCGGCGGACGATGACCTCAATCTGGTGAGCCACGTAGTAGCTCAGCATTTGGTCCAGGCGCAGGGTGCGCGGCACGCCATCCACGATGGAAAGCATGTTAGCGCCGAAGGAGGTCTGCAGCTGGGAGTGCTTGTACAGGTTATTAAGGACAACGCGGGCTACGGCGTCACGCTTGAGGGTGACCACGATGCGCATGCCCACACGGTCGGAGGATTCATCCTCAATCTTGGCGATTCCGGCGATCTTGCCGTTGACCACAGACTCCGCAATATTGGAGATCATGTTGTCCGGGTTGACCTGGTAGGGCAGCTCAGTGATAACGATGGTCTGGCGGTTGCCCACCTCCTCAATGGAGGTCACGCCGCGCATGCGGATGGAGCCGCGGCCGGTGGTGTAGGCATCCTTGATACCCTGATCACCGACAATGAGGCCCGCAGTCGGGAAATCTGGGCCCTTGACGCGTTCCATGCAGGCGGCCAAGGCTTCTTCCTCAGAAGCATTCGGGTTATCCAGCAACCAGTAAATGGCTTCCGCCAACTCGTTGAGGTTGTGCGGCGGAATGTTCGTGGCCATACCGACGGCGATACCGCCGGAGCCGTTCATCAGCAGGTTCGGAACGCGGGAGGGCAGGATAGTCGGCTCCTGCGTTTTACCGTCGTAGTTCGGCGCGAAGTCGACGGTATTTTCGCGGATATCGCGCACCATCTCCATGGCCAAGGGCGTCATACGGCACTCGGTATAACGCATAGCTGCCGGGCCGTCATTACCGCGAGAACCGAAGTTACCCTGGCCATCAACCAGCGGGTAGCGCATGTTCCACGGCTGGGCCAAGCGCACGAGGGTGTCATAAATAGCGGAGTCACCGTGCGGGTGGAACTGACCCATCGTGTCCGAGACCGGGCGGGCGGACTTTACATAGCCGCGGTCCGGGCGGTAGCCGGAGTCATACATGGCGTAGAGGATGCGGCGGTGAACCGGCTTGAGACCGTCACGCACCTCCGGAAGGGCACGACCGACAATGACGGACATGGCGTAGTCGATATAACTCGACTCCATCTCCTCATTGATGTCAATTGGTTGGATGCGATCGAAAAGATCACCGTTATTGTCACTCATAACGCCCTATCCTACCCTTTAGGGCCGTATAAGGCCGTTTGTGGCACGGCTGTGGTATCACAGTGATACCATTCGCGCTATGGCTATGACACTGCGCCTGACCCCGGAACAAGACCACGCGCTGACCCTGCTGGCCTCCGCGCAAGGAACCTCCAAGCACGAGACGGTGGTCCGCGCCATCGTTGCGGCAGCAGCACGAACCCTCTCGGATGCCGCCGTGCAGGACACCGCGCGCCGGCTGCTGCCTGGGCGTTCAGAATTAGAAGCGGAAATCCGCCAAGCCCGGGGAGGGCGTCAATGAGCGCAGAACAGCTGCTCCTCGTCGCGCGGGAGTTCTGCCAGGCCTATCGGGTGCGGGTTATAAACTTTGCCGCCCTGGCCGCCGCGGCGGCTGCGAGCACGGCCACCATTGAGGGAATTTCCGTTCATGGCAGCCGCTCTGCGGCGGCAGAATCACTAGAAACAGTCTTGCGCGCGGTCCCCGCTCTGAGTGGAAGGAACGAAGAATTCGCGCGATTTTGCACGGAGGTCTATCTTTCTGTTGCAGAAGTTATGTAAGTTAAACATGATAAAGAAGTCTCTATTCCCTTGTAGAAAGGAATCCCCTATGCCTTCGAAGTCTTTGAAGAAGTTTCTAGCCGCTGGTGTCGTTGCCACTACCCTCGCCACTGCCGCGACGCCGGCTGCGGGTGCTAAGACTGCTGACAATGACTGGCAAAACAACAAGAACCCCAACTTCCAGCAGGGCGAAGCAGGCTCCTCCCTGACCGGTTCCACGCCGATCGACATGACGCTCATCATCGGCGGTAGCATCGCCGCCGCAGCAGCACTGCTCAAGTTGGTAGTGGATAATGTCCCGGCACTGCGCGCCCAGGTGGACGAGTTTGCCGCCCAAATCGGGATGGCCGGCTCCTCCGGTTCTTCCGAGAACAACCGCCTCTACGAAGGTGGCCTCGACTTTGACCTCGAGCGCCTTGCCCGCACCAATGGTTTCCCGGAGATTGCTGACCAGCTCGCCGCGCTCAAGGCAGGATCCAGCGCACCGGCACAGTAAGCTCGCCTGTATGACAAACCTCACCCAGCTTCTCCAATCCCCTACCCGCAACGCCGTGGTGGCGGACTTGGCCACGGCCGCCGATGACACCGTCTCTTCGCTTTCCGGCATTTCCGGAATGGCCTTCAAGGGCGCTCTAGCCGCCGCAAAGAAGGCAGATTCTAAGGTCTTATCCAAGGGAATCAACCAGATGCTCCCGGAGCTGCTCAACAGCCTGGATTCCTACTGGAAGGAATTCGAAGGCTCTGAGCAGTCTGACTTCGGCACCTACCTGGACGGACGCAGCGCTGAAGTTACAGAGGTCATCATGACTACTGCGGACAAAGCCGCTGAAGACGTTAATGCGCCTGGCATCGCTCGCACCTACAAGTCCCTGCGCGGCAAAGCCTCCTCCATCTTGGAGCCCAATGTTGCGACCATCGGCCGCGTTCTGCAGCGCCACATGGGCACTGTCTAAGAGCACGCGCTTGACGAAGAAAAAAGACCAGCACCTCATATGAGGTGCTGGTCTTTGCGGGTTTTACCTAGTGCTTAGACGTCTAGGAAGCGCACGTCCTTCGCTCGGCGGGTAATGAAGGATCGGCGAGCAGAAACGTCATCACCCATGAGGATGGAGAAGAGCTCGTCGGCGCGCTGTGCATCCTCCAAGTCCACGCGACGGAGCACGCGGGTGGTCGGATCCAGGGTGGTCTCCCACAGCTCGGCGGCGTTCATCTCACCCAGACCCTTGTAGCGCTGGATACCGTCATCCTTGTTGATCTTTCGGCCCTGCTCCAAGCCCTCGGCGAGCTGCTCGTCGCGCTCGGCATCGGAGAAGGCGTAGCCCGGCTGGCCCTTCGCCCACTTCAACTTGTACAGCGGCGGATTAGCCAGGAAGACGTGGCCATCCTCCACCAGCTGCGGCATGAAACGGAAGAGCAGAGTCAACAGAAGCGTGGCGATGTGCTGGCCGTCCACGTCGGCATCGGCCATGAGCACAATCTTGTCGTAGCGCAGCTTGGAAATATCAAACTCTTCGTGGATGCCGGTACCCAGGGCGGTAATGATGGCCTGGACCTCAGCGTTCTTCAGAACCTTGTCCATGCGGGCTTTTTCCACGTTGAGGATCTTGCCGCGCAGCGGCAGGATGGCCTGGAACATGGAATCGCGGCCGCCCTTAGCGGAACCGCCTGCGGAGTCACCCTCCACGATATAAAGCTCAGTGCGCTTCGAGTCCTTGGAGCGGCAATCCGCTAGCTTGCCCGGCAGGCCGCCGAGGTCACCGGCAGACTTACGGCGCACGAGCTCACGAGCCTTGCGTGCGGCCACACGGGCGTGCGCGGAGGACACGGCCTTATTGATGATGACCTTTGCCTCAGCCGGGTTGGCGTCGAACCAATCATTGAGGTGCTCGTTGACGGAACGCTGGACAAAGCCACGAATTTCCGAGTTACCAAGCTTGGTCTTGGTCTGACCCTCGAACTGTGGGTCCGCCACCTTGACGGAAATAACGGCAGCAAGGCCTTCACGGCAGTCATCGCCGGAAAGGTTGCCATCCTTTTCCTTGAGGAGCTTGTGCTCCTTGGCGTAGCGGTTCATCAGGGAGGTCAGCGCAGCGCGGAAGCCTTCCTCGTGCGTACCACCCTCATGGGTGTTGATGGTGTTGGCAAAGGTGTGGACGGATTCCTTGTAGCCCTGGTTCCACTGCAGTGCGATTTCGACCTCGTGGTCCTCACCCTTGACGTCGAAGGCAACGATGGTGGGGTGAATGGCGGTCTTGGTCTTGTTGAGGTGCTCAACATAGTCCTGCAGGCCGTTCGGATAGTGGTAAATAACTTCCTTGTTCTTCTTGGAAGTGTTCTCCTCGCTACCCTCGCCGTCCTTTTCAGACTTTTCCTTCTCATCGAGGGAGCTCAGGCTCACGGCGGAGTCGCCGGCTTCGGCGATCTCCTCTAGCTCGGCCTGCTCCTTGGAGATGGCGCGCTCGTCACGCAGCACAATGGTCAGGCCCTTGTTCAGGAAGGCCATCTCTTGCAGACGGCGAGCAATCGTGTCGTACTTGAACTCGACGGTCTCGAAGATTTCCGGATCCGGCCAGAAACGAATGGTGGTACCGGTACCGCGAGCATTATCGCCTTCGACAAGCTCATCGGGGATGGCATTGTTGAAGTTCTGGTACCAGTGCTTGCCATCGCGCTTGATGTCCGCCTCAACGCGGGTGGACAAAGCGTTGACCACGGAGATACCCACGCCGTGCAGACCACCGGACACGGCATAAGATTCAGAGTCGAACTTACCGCCGGCATGCAGCTGGGTCATGACCACCTGGACGGTGGGAACGCCAGAGGCGTGCATCTCCACCGGGATACCACGGCCGTTATCGATGACCTCGATGCCGCCATCCTCACGGAGGGTGACGATGACCTTGTCGGCATAACCTGCCATCGCCTCATCGACGGAGTTGTCAACGATCTCCCAAATCAGGTGGTGCAGGCCACGGGCACCGGTGGAGCCGATGTACATACCGGGGCGCTTACGGACGGCCTCGAGGCCCTCCAGAATTGTGATTGACCCCGCATCATATGCGTGTTGTTCAGCCACGGATTCGTGTTCTCCTTTTGGCTAGAGCTAAATCTAAGACTCTAGCCATTCTACACTGTGTCCCCCCACGCAAGGGCACTGCACGCCCGTGAGAGCCCCAAATTTGCGTGAATTTCGCGGTCGCCGAAAATCAGCCGTAGGTATCTTGCGAACCCTGCGGCTTGACCCATTGGCGGCCCTCGTAATTCCGGTGCTGCTTAGGACCCTGAATGTGCAGCTTAACCACCACGTCTGGGCCCAGGCGATCCGCAATTTTTTGCAAGATGGGGCGCTGCAGGTAGCGCAACTCGGTAGCCCAGCTGGAGGAATCACACGCCACGTAGACAACCTGCTCTTTGATGTTGAGCGGTTGCGTATGCGCAGCAATGCGCTCGCCGACGAGGTTTTCCCAATTGCCCATGACCCAGCCATGGGCCAATTCGTGTTCCCAGCCGCGCTTGCCAATCTCTCGTTGGATCTGCGCGCCGAGGCTAGGGATCTCGAGGCTCCGTCGCCTGCGACGGCCATCGGGACCGCTCGGCCGACCACGCTGATAGGGCTTTGGCTGCTTCTCTGAAGATGTCTGGGCTAAGTTCATTTTGGGCGCCGGCTTATTGAGCTTCGGCGGATTTTTGGAATTGTTCCGCGTGCGCTCAAAAAGCGCCTTAACCGGATCAAAGTCTTGTTCAGTCATCCTCGTCACCGCCCGCCGTATACGGAGCGATCTCGGAGATTCGGCCCTCATCGGTATCGCAGACCGTGACCGTAAAACGTTCGATGGGCTGCAAGTTGCCGGGCAGATCCTCATCCACAGCTGCGGTGATGAGCACCTGTTCCGCACCTGCCGCGAGGTGAACGAGCTTTTCGCGGCGTTTGGCGTCCAGCTCAGCGAAGACATCATCGAGGATGAGGATCGGATCAGTGCCGTCCTGGCGCAACAAGTTGAACTCCGCCAACCGCAGGGAGATGGCATAGGACCAGGTCTCGCCGTGGCTGGCAAAGCCCTTGGCAGGGCTCGCTCCTAGATTAAGCAGCAGGTCATCGCGGTGCGGGCCAACAAGCGAGATACCGCGTTCGATCTCGCGCTGGCGCTTGCTAGCGAGTTCGGTGAGCATCATGGCCTCGATGACCTCAGGATCAGAAATATCCACCGTGGACTTGTACTCAATATTCGCCGGCCGCGATTCCGGGGCAAGCCCGGCATAGGCGGCGGGGATGAGCTCGCGGAGTTCGTCGACAAGCGCAAGGCGTGCCTGAATCACCTGCGCGCCGAGGGAAGACAGCTGTGTATCCCACACGTCGAGAGTCGCCAGCGCCGAGGCACCATCACTGTCGCTGTAGCCGCGGCGCAAGCTTGGCGACGCCGACTTCAACAACGCATTCCGCTGCTTGAGCACCTTGTCATAATCGGCCTTCACACCAGCCAAACGCGGCGTGCGCGAGGCAATGATGTCATCCAGATACTGGCGGCGCGCTGCCGGTTCGCCGCGTACGAGCGATAAATCCTCGGGGGAAAACAACACGGTTTTCACCACGCCTAGTAGCTCACGCGGGGATTTCAGGCGCGTACGGTTGATCTGCGCCTGGTTGGCCGCGTGGGGTTTGATCAGTAGGTGCGCAGTGAGCTCTCTGCCCTGGTTCACCGCCGTGGCGGAGATACGAGCATTGTGTGCGCCCTGGCGCACGAGGGGGGCATCGTGGGCCACACGGTGTGAGGATAGATGCGCGGTATACCCGATGGCCTCGACGATATTGGTCTTGCCGAAACCGTTGCGGCCGACAAACAAGGTAATTCCCGGTTTCAGCCTGAGGGTGAGCTCGGGCCAGGAGCGGAAGTCCCTGACATCGAGATCGCGAATATACATATGGCCTAGCCTGGCAAGCGCACTGGCATCAAGAGGTAGGTGAAATCAGTCTCCGGGGTCGGGAAAGAGCCGTCTTCGTTGGCTACCGGCAGCTCTTCCGGTTCCGGAATCATGATTGCCGGGCGCGAAGGTTCGGTGAAGCCAAAGACCACGCGGTCCGTGTGAACCACAGCCAAACCATCCTTGAGGTAGGACGGGTTGAAGGCAATAACAAAATCCTCACGGCCGTTGAAGGCGCACGGCAAGGTCTCGCTTGCACGACCAGAGTCCGCACCGGCCGCCAAGGTCACCTCACCTTCGCTGAACTCCATGCGGATCTGAGCGTTGCGATCCGTCAACAGCGAGACGCGGCGAATCGCTTCCTGGAGCGGAGCAACCTCAATGCTGGCCATGGCGCTGTGGGTCTTGGGCAGCAGCGGTGCCACGTTGGGGAAATCCGCGTCCAACATGCGGGTCGTGGTCTCGCGGTTATCCGCATGCAGGCCAAAAAGGCCTTCCGCAGCGATGTTGTCACCAGTGCCCACGGCAATTTCTACCGGGATGTTGAGGTGCGTGTCCAAGGAGCGGCCAGTCTCCTGCAGCGTCTTGGCCGGGACAAGAAGCTTGGCCTGGACATCAGGAGATACCGGCTCCCACTCGAAGGTGCGCATGGCCAGGCGGAAACGGTCCGTCGCCGTCATTTCCACGTGGGAACCATTGATGTCGATGTGCACACCTGTGAGCATCGGCAGGGTGTCATCCTTGCCGGCAGCCGCAACGACCTGGCTGATGGCCTCCACGAAGAGCTGCGGGTTAATGGTGCCGGTGACCTCCGGCAAAACAGGGAGCTGAGGGTAATCATCCAGCGGAATGAGCGGCAGCTCGAAACGGGAGGAACCACAGGTCAACAGAACTTTGTTGTCTTCCTGGGTCATCTCGATTTCCTTGTTGGGCAAGGAAGCAACGATGTCGGAAAGCAACTTACCGGCCACGGCGATGCGTCCCGGCTCATCCACCATGCCGGCGATACGCACACGGGTGGAAACTTCGTAGTCGAAGCCGGTGAATTCCAAACCATTGTCATCCGCGGTGATCAGCATGGCGCGCAGTACCGGCTGGGTGACCTTCGAGGGAAGGCTGCGCGCGACCCACGCTACGGCGTTGGCGAGGTCATCTTTGGCAACGCGAAATGACACGGACTGCTCCATGGTGGTGAGACGCTCCTCTAGTTGCGGATGGAAGATTCTTGCAAGCTCACTCCAACTTACAGGATCAGCGCCGAAGCACAGGATTTTGTCATTTACCTTCTGTGCTCTCGATGAGGGCGTGCGGTCAGGCCGGGCGCCAACGAATCACACACATCCTTTTTCTTCTTAGTTAGGGAGAAAACAAAATAGGAGTAGTAATAAGCGCTGTGGGATCTGTGGACAACCTAGCAAAAGCCAAGCTCTGAGCCGCGAATCGATCTGTGAGTCAGGGTGTGGGATCACTGTGATCAAATGACAAGAAATGTGAGTAACTGGGTCGGGGTCAAAGTTATCCACAATCCATCCCCAGATCTATCCCTGCTGATCACAGGGTTAACCACAAGGGCGATGTGCCCTCTGATCTGCTGTGGAAGAAGAAAATGTGACAAGGATCTACAAATTACAACAATGGAATTACACAGCTGTGAATAACGGTGTGGATAACTTTTTGGCGGATCGCAAAGACGCCCCTGCCCACACCCGCGGGGGAGGTTGCTGCGGGGAAGGTGGGAGGGGCGTCGCCAAGCGTTGCGTGGTGCTAACGCTGGTTGTGGTTCTTCACGCGCTGGGTCAGCGCCTGGATCTCGTCGTAGGTATTCCGGTTCTCAGTCATCTCCTTACGGATTTTGCGGTCCGCATAGATGACGGTGGTGTGGTCCTTGCCGCCGAACTGGTCACCAATCTTTGGCAGGGAGAGCTCAGTGAGTTCGCGACACAGATACATCGCTAGCTGACGGGCGTGAGCCACGGCGCGTTTCTTACCAGAACCGCGCAAGGTATCCACGTCGATGTTGAAGTAATCCGCGGTCACCTCGATGATGGCTGCCGCGGTGATTTGGCGATCTGCAGAATCCGGGGCCAGATCGTGCAGAGCAATCTCCGCCATCTCCAAACTGATCGGCTCGTTGACCAGAGAGGAATAGGCAGAAACGCGGATGAGCGCACCTTCGAGCTCGCGGATCGAAGATTCAAAGCGAGAGGCGATGAGCTCGAGAACCGAGCGATCGACGTCTGTGCCGTCCGCGGAGGCCTTCTTCATGAGGATAGCGATGCGCGTCTCTAGGTCTGGCGGCTGAATATCCGTAATCAATCCGCCCTCGAAGCGCGTGCGGAGGCGATCTTCCAGTGTGGTCAGCTGCTTCGGTGGACGGTCGGAGGACAAAATGATCTGTTTGTTGGCCTGGTGCAGCGCATTGAAGGTGTGGAAGAACTCCTCCTGGGTGGACTCTTTGCCTTCTAGGAACTGGATGTCATCGACCATGAGGATGTCCAGGTTGCGGTAGCGGCGCTTGAAGGATTCCTGGCGGTCATCACGCAGGGAGTTGATGTAGTCGTTGGTGAATTCCTCCGAGGACACGTATTTCACGCGCAGTCCCGGGTGCAGGACCTGGGCGTAGTTGCCGGCTGCGTGCAGCAGGTGCGTTTTGCCGAGGCCGGAACCGCCCCAAATAAAGAGTGGGTTATAGGCGCGCGCGGGGTTTTCCGCGACGGCCACGGCGGCGCCGTTAGCAAAGCGGTTGGAGGAACCGATGACGAAGTTCTCAAAGGTGTGCTTCGGGTTGAGAGACTTTTCTCGGTTCGGGTTGTGCGCTGGCTCCTCCCGCGGGATCCGTGCCCCGGCTGCTTCGGGGTAGCCACTGGGTGCGGTGCTTTGTTGCTCGCTGTAGTGTTGCGCCAATTCATCGAGGCTGGCTGGGGAATGCGCAGTCTCCCATGAGCGCGGCTGATGGTGGCTTGGTGTTTCTGGCTGGGAGGTTGGAGCGGGCGGTGTGGGCTGCTGGAAAGCCTGCGCCTGGTGCCCCATGCCGTGCTCGGGAGCCTCGGTTTGGATAGGGCGTTGAGGTGCGGGTGCTGGAGGCTCTTCCTGTGGTGCCGGCTGCGGGGGTGCCGCAATGGTCACGGCCAAAGAACAGGGGCGACCCATGTGCTGCGATAGAGCGCGGGTGATGTATTCCCCTAGTTCAGTTTCGATGACAGTTTTGGCGTTCTCGTGTGGCGCGGCGATCAACGCATAGCCATCACCGATCATGATGGGCTCGACGAGTTGGAGGTTGAGGCGCTGGCTATGGGAGAAGTTGGGGACATCCGAGCTTGGTTGCTCGGACTGAGCCAGCAAATCACTGACCACAGCTTTCCAGCTGGCCCGGAGGGCTGCTTGCGGATCGGACACAACGCCTACCTTCTGTGTAGTTAGAGTTCACGCGGTGCTGCCGAAGAGGCGGCCACACCTATTTGATTCTGGGAAGAAGTGGCCTTGAGAACCAAATATTTACTGCGTGACTCTGGGTGAGAATCGGGGATGGACGGATGGATAAGAAAGAGATACGGAACGAGAAATCACAAGAAGTTTGTGATTTCCACCGGAGATTCCACACGATGTTTTAGCGCGTAACCTCGGTTTCCACAAAGTTATCCACAGGTGTGAATAGGTGGTTTATCCACAGCCTATCTCATGGCTGTGGATAACTATGAATTGGCTCCTTAACGCAGTTGACCTGCGCAAACAGCAAAAGTCTCAAGTTATGATTGAGAGTTATCCACATTCTGTGGGTGACTGTGGAATTAGATTCCTCAGTTGTACCGCGTTATAAGGGCGCTGTCTAACGCGCTTTTATGCGCGCTTGACACAGTGGCGCCTAGCGCGGTGGGTGGACGGCAGGAGGCGGCGCTTGCCGCGCAGCATGTGGGCAAAAAGTGGCGTTCTAGCTGCGGATAAAAACATCTTTGTAATTTCGGGGACACCCAGTGTGTCGATTTGTTTCGCGCACTATCTGTCACGTAACCTGTGATGGTCTATCGCAACAGTGCATGGTGCACATGTTGCATGTGGGAATGCCTCGCCACGCCTCACGGCGCTTAAAGTGCGAAGCCTTATCCCCACGTACACCATTCATCAGTGGATGTTTAAGCCCAGCGCCACCAGTGGCGCGAAGCTGTGCCATCCACCAACAACTTCAAGGAGTTAATCGTGGCAAAGGGTAAGCGTACCTTCCAGCCGAACAACCGTCGTCGTGCTCGCAAGCACGGCTTCCGTACCCGCATGAGCACCCGCGCCGGCCGCGCCATCGTCGCCGCTCGTCGCAAGAAGGGTCGCGCTAAGCTCACCGCTTAATTCATGCTTCCAGCCCAGCACAAGCTCACATCTCCGAGGCAATTTCGGAGGACCATCAAGGGCGGGCGCCGGGCGGGCACGCGCACTGTCGTCGTGCATTTGCGCTTTAATGACGGTGAAGACGCCATCGCGGCCACTGGGCCGCGGTTCGGTCTCATCGTGTCGAAGGCCGTCGGGAATGCCGTGGTTCGCCACCGCACCTCCCGACGGCTTCGTCATGTGTGCATGTCCCTCATGCGCGATGGTGTCAAAGGGACAATGCTGCCCGCCAACGTTGACATCGTTATCCGCGCCTTGCCCGCCAGCGGTGATGCCACCAGTGAGCGCCTTGAGCGTGATATCCGCAAAGCGCTACGCACATGGGATATCTGAACTCCCAAGGTGAGGAGATTCCCGAAGCCCGCGGCTTCGGAAGAGTCCTAGTTCACGGGGTGCGCTTCTACCAAAAGCACTTGTCAGGCCTTAAGATGGTCTCCACCTGTCGTTTTGAACCGACGTGCAGTGCCTATGCCCTCGAAGCCATTTCCATCCATGGAGCCTTCAAGGGGACGGGCATGGCGCTTGCCAGGTTATGCAAGTGCGGTCCCTGGCACCCGGGCGGGTTTGATCCGGTACCGACCAAACAACAACTGAGGTAAACAACTCTCGTGCTTAATTTCATCTATTGGCCAATTTCAGCCGTCTTGTGGTTCTGGCATTGGCTCTTGAGCTTCGTTCTTGATTCCGCATGGGGCGGAACCTGGATCATTGCCATCGTTCTTCTGACGTGGACGCTTAAGGCCATCATGGTCAAGCCGACCATCACGCAGCTGCGCTCCTCCCGCAAGATGCAGGAGATCCAGCCGCAAATCCAGGAACTGCGCACCAAGTACGCCAATGACCAGACCAAGGCGGCGCAGGAGATGCAGCGCATCTACAAGGAATCTGGCGTGCGCCCGGTGGCGGGCTGCTTGCCTATGTTCGCGCAGATCCCGATGTTCATTGGTCTGTTCCACGTGCTGCGCTCCTTCGACCGCACTGTTGCTGTCGCCGGTGGCATTGGCCACCCGGCGGGTGACGCCATGTCGGAGGAGATGAACGCCTCCATTGCGAACTACATTTTCAAGCCCGAGCTGGTGAAGCAGTTCGTGGACGCGAAGATCTTTGGCGTACCGCTGGTGGCCAACCTGCGCCTCAACTCGGGGCTGGAAATTGTTAAGGAAACCACCACCGCCCAGGCGGCCGTCATCATCGTGCCGCTCATCGCCATCATTGCGACGCTGACGCACTTCAACGCTCGCATGACGTTGAACCGCCAGGAGGCTCGCCGCGCCGCCGGCAAGACTGCTACCCCACAGGGTCAGAATGCGGAGATGATGCAGCAGCAGATGGCCATGATGAACAAGATGATGCTGTGGTTTATGCCGGCAATGCTGGTGTTCTCCGGTTTCATCTGGCCCATCGGCCTTCTCTTCTACATGTTGGCCAACACCGTGTGGACCTTCTTCCAGACCCGCATCGTCTACGCCAAGATGGACCGCGAGGAAGAAGAGGAGGCAGCCGCTAAGGCTGAGCTCAAGCGCACCTCTGCTCCGAAGCCGGGCGCACGCAAGAAGGACAATCGCTCCAAGAAGCAGCGCCGCAAGAACAACTAGAACTTAACCCAGGAGTTTTCACAGTGACTGAATCTGTGTCCGACACTGTGCCACTGGACCCGTCTGACGTCTTCGGATCGCGTCTGCCGCTCGCGCAGAAATACCACGATTCGCTGGCTACGGACGGGTCCACCCGTGGTTTTATAGGCCCCCGCGAGGTCCCGCGCCTCTGGGAGCGCCATCTCATCAACTGCGCCGTGGTCGCCGAAGTCATGCCGCAGGGCGCCACGCTTATCGACGTCGGCAGTGGCGCCGGCCTGCCCGGCATCCCGCTCGCGATCGCGCGCCCTGATCTGAAGATCACCCTCATCGAACCGTTGCTCAAACGCTCGACCTACCTCAACGAGGTCGTCGACCTACTGGGGCTGGATAACGTCACCGTCATTCGCGGCCGCGCCGAGGAGGGCCCGGTCAAGAAGGCCGTTAAGGGTGCCGACATCGTCACCTCCCGCGCCGTGGCCCCGCTGGGCAAACTGGCCAAGTGGTCCCTGCCGCTGGTGCGCAAGGGCGGGGAGATGATCGCGTTGAAGGGTTCCTCTGTCTACGAGGAACTGGAGCGCGATGCTGCTGATATCAAGCGCGCCGGCGGCGGAAAAGCCGAGGTCATGACCATCCACGGCACCACGATTATCCGTGTCCCGCGCGTGAACTAAAGTAGACGGCATGACTCATCCTCGTCTTATCACCATCGCGAACCAGAAAGGTGGCGTGGGTAAAACCACCTCCGCCGTCAACCTTGCCGCCGCGCTCGCTGAGGCCGGCAAGAAGGTCCTGGTGATCGACTTGGACCCGCAGGGCAATGCCTCCACCGCAGTAGGAGCGGAGCACACCTCCGGCACTAAATCCAGCTATGAGGTTTTGTTGGGGGACTGCAGCGCGGAGGATGCGATGCAGCACTCTCCCGACGATGAGAACCTTTACTGCATCCCAGCCACCATCGACCTCGCCGGTGCAGAGATCGAAATGGTCTCCCTGGTTCGCCGCGAGTTCCGCCTCTATGACGCTCTGCACAACGGCTTCCTTGAGGAGCACGGCTTTGAGTACGTCTTTATCGACTGCCCACCTTCCCTAGGCCTGCTCACCATCAATGCGATGACGTGTGCAGAAGAAGTTATTATTCCCATCCAGTGTGAGTACTACGCCTTGGAGGGCGTGGGCCAGCTGCTGGGCAATATTTCCATGATTCGGGAGCACCTCAACGAGGACCTTCACATTTCCGGCGTGCTGCTGACTATGTTCGATGCCCGCACCAAGCTGGCTGAACAGGTGGCCAATGAGGTGCGCGAGCAATTCGGCGCCGTCGTTTTGGGCAACGTTATCCCGCGCTCCGTTCGCGTTTCGGAGGCGCCGGGCTATGGTAAGACAGTTATCGCTTATGACCCGTCGTCGACGGGTGCTCGCGCCTACTCCGCCGCCGCGCGCGAGTTGGATAAGCGCGGAGACTACACACCGCACCCCACCACGGGTGCCATTGGCGTGAGCCCAGAGATTTTCGCGGAATTGGAAGGATAGGACACCGTGGCAGATAAGAAGGCAGAGCAGAAGCCGGAGCAGCGCCAGGGCGGCCTAGGCAAGGGCCTGGCCGCGCTCATTCCGTCCGGCCCGGGTGCGCCCTCCCGTAAACCACGCCTGGGGGATTCGGCGGCCGACATTATCCTTGGCGCTTCGACAGGCGGGGCTCACGGATCTGCGCCGAAAAAGGTGCAGGGAGCGCCCACCATCCAGCAGTCTTCTGGCTCGAAGAAGCGGCAGGCCAAGCCTTCGGTGATTGGTGCGACGTACCGCGAGATCTCCGTCGGGGATATCATGCCCAACCCGAAGCAGCCACGTACTGTCTTCGACGAGGATGAGCTGGCGGAGCTGGTCCACTCCATCAAGGAGTTTGGCCTGCTGCAACCGGTCGTTGTGCGCCCCGCTGAGGAGGGTGGCTTCGAGCTCATCATGGGTGAGCGCCGCTGGCGTGCCTCCTCCAAGGCGGGCCTGGCCACCATCCCGGCCATTGTGCGCGATACCAAGGATGATGACCTCCTGCGGGACGCGCTTTTGGAGAATATCCACCGCGTACAGCTCAACCCGCTGGAAGAGGCTCACGCCTACCAGCAGCTGCTGGAAGAATTCGGCGTGACCCAGAACGAGCTGGCTGATCGCATCGGCCGCTCCCGCCCTCAAGTCACCAACATGATCCGCTTGCTCAAGCTGCCGGTCAATGTGCAGAAGCGCGTTGCCGCTGGCACCTTGTCCGGTGGCCATGCCCGCGCGCTACTGGGCCTGCCGGATGCTGAAGCCATGGAGCTCATTGCCAACCGCATTGTGGCCGAGGGCCTGTCCGTGCGCGCTACGGAGGAAGCCGTCACCCTGTATAAGCGGGACGGTAAGCCGGCCGAGCCAACCAAGAAACCTGCCGCCCCGCAGCCGCAATTCTTTACTGATTCCGCTGAGCGCTTGGCCGATCGCTTCGACACCAAGGTCACCGTCACCATGGGCAAGCGCAAAGGCAAGATGGTCGTCGAATTCGGCGACCAGGAAGATTTCGAGCGTATTCTGGCCCTCATTGAGGGTAAGGAAAGCAGCTAGCTGACCATGCTCGTTCAGGCCGTCAAGGAAGGTGTTGCCATCAACCCCTTGGCGGCTCGATCCATCTTCTGGGAGCTGAAGACCACGGTCGCTGATCCTGTTTTCGAGAAGGAAGCATGGATCAGTGCCACGCTGCTGCGCTGTGGTGAGTGCGGTTTTACCGTGGGTGATGAGGCCACAGTGTTCTTTTGCCCGCCCGATCTTGCCCCCGGTGCCGCGAAGCTACCCACCTCCCCCGTCTCGGAGGACGCGGTGCTGGTGTCCTCGCTTTTCGTGAAATCGCACCGCGCGGCGAAGGGCCTGGAGGCGGTGCTTCTCGATGCCACCATCATGCACCTCACCTCCCGCGAAGCTAGCGCCGTTGAGGCCTTTGGTTACCGCGATGCTCGCGCCGCCGAGAATCTCCTGCGGGCTAAGCCCGGCCGTATTGGCCTATTACCGGTGGAAACGCTGGAATCCGCCGGTTTCAGGGTGGAGCGTGATCACCCCATTACCCCGCGCCTGCGACTCGAGCTGCCCCCAGCTTTCGATCTGCTGACGGCTGCCGCCGTGGAGGACCTCCTCGCCCGCGCCCTAGCCTAGATACAGGATGGTTCCCCCTAAGCCCGTTAGGAAGAGCGCTCCGCGCGCAGCAGCTCGTCGAAGCGGTAGGTGCCGGTGACGGCAGTGTCATCGTCAAGAAGGTACAGGCGCTTGACGGAGACGACGATGGCCTCGGCGATGTCATCGCGGCGATCTGGGTTGGCCAGAATAGTCACGTCCTTGGGGCTGGTTAGGTAGCCCAGCACGACCTGCACCACCGGCATCTGGGTCAGGCGCAGCAGCGCCCAGGTGCGGCCGTGGTTGCGGCAGTTGCCCAGCTCGGTGCGGGCAACGATCTCTCGCTGGATGAAGCCGGAGAGCGTTTCACCAATGAGCGAGGAGTTACCGGACTCAGAACCGAAGTAGAAGGTGGCTACGCCATTGGCCTTCTCTGTGGGGTACTCGTCGCAGGCGAGCGAAATGACCAAGTCAGCGCCAAAGGCATTGGCAATGTCGGCGCGATCATGAATAGAGGGATCATCGGTACGCGGGCGGGAGATGATGGTCTCCATGCCGGCGGCAATCATGCGGCCAGCAACTCGCTCGGCCAAATCCCAGAGGATCTCTTCCTCAGTGATGTCACCAAAGCGGCCCTTGACCGTACGGCCCTTGTTGAAACCGCCCAGGCTGGGATCGATGACAACGCGCTTGCCGGCCAATTGGGGCCCTGCGTTGCGGACGCGCTCGCGCTCTTGGATGTTGTGCGCTGATCCGCCGGTGATGCGCCGACCCAGTAGGTTGAGCGCGTTGATGGTCTCCGGGCCACAAATTCCGTCACTGCGCAGTCCAGAGTTCAATTGGTATTCCGCCAGCGCTGCATAGGTGCGGGCACCGAAATTGCCGTCGATGCGCTCCTGGTAGAAGCCGAGCTCCTGGAGCTGTTGCTGCAACTGGGAGACATCGTCGCCCACCTGCACGTTGCCAGGCTCATAGGCCAGCACGCGCGCACCCAAGGTGTAGGAGGCTTGGCGCAGTTCACGCAAAGTGAGTTCATCGATATCGCCGCTGGGCACAATGCCGCGTGATTGCTGGAAGGCCTTAAGTACTTCCGCTAGCTCGCTATCAAAGTGCTTATCGGCTTCGGAGTACTTTTGCTTCTTCCAGTCGGACAACGTCCCCTGGTAGTCAGTCATCAGGCCGAGGCGGGCAAGGGTTGCGCGTGCTTCGGCGACCCGAACGCTCTGGTCACCTACACGTAAAACGCGGTTCACACCTACCCCTTTCGTGATCAAGGAGGCGCACTACAGTGCGCCAACAACGAGTTAAAGAATACCAGTTAGAGCTGTTTCTTTACCTGCGCCACGATGTCGGCCTTGGAACGCAAGCCAACGAACTCATCGACCTTCTCGCCGTCCTTGAAAATCAGCACAGATGGGATGGACATGATCTGGAACATGGCACCCAAAGTGCGTTCTTCATCCACGTTGACCTTGACTACGGAGACGTCCTCACCGAGTTCTTCGGCGACCTCCTCAAGGATCGGGGACAGCTTCTTACACGGACCACACCATTCGGCCCAGAAGTCCACGACGACTGGCTTGCCTGCCTCTACGACGTCAGCGCGGAAGGAATCAGTAGTGACGTTTTTAATGTTGCTCATGTGATTACTAACGGTTCTCAGCCAGGAAATGTTCCGCATCAATGGCCGCGCGGCAGCCGGAGCCCGCAGCGGTGATGGCCTGCTGGTAGTGGTCATCCACCAAGTCACCACAGGCAAAGACACCTGGCAGCGAGGTCTTAGTGGAGGGCTGCTGTACCACCACGTAGCCAGCCTCATCGGTCTCTACCTGGCCGTTGAGGAAGCCGGAGCGCGGGTCGTGGCCAATGGCTACGAACATGGCGGTCAAATCCAGCTCGCTGGTCTCACCGGTCAGCACGTTCTTGACTTCGAGGGCACCGACCTTGCCGTCCTTCTCCAGGACGCGCTCGACGGTGGTGTTGGTCAGCCACTTGATCTTTGGGTTCTCCTTGGCGCGCTCCAGCATGATCTTGGAGGCGCGGAAGTTCTCCGAGCGGTGAATAATGGTGACGGTCTCGGCGAACTTGGTGAGGAAGGTGGCCTCTTCCATGGCGGAATCGCCACCGCCGACGACGGCGATGTTGTGGTCCTTGAAGAAGAAGCCATCGCAGGTGGCACACGCCGACACGCCGCGGCCGGTCAGCTCAGATTCGCCCGGAATACCCAGGTAGCGCGGAGCGGCACCGGTAGCGAGGATGACAGCGCGGGCTTCATAAACCTCGTCGCCCACGTGTAGCTTCTTCACCTCGCCTTCGAGCTCGATGGAATCTACAACTTCCATGCGCAGGTCGGCACCGAAGCGGATGGCCTGGGCGCGCATCTCTTCCATGAGCTCAGGGCCCATGATTCCCTTCTGGAAGCCTGGGTAGTTCTCTACCTCGGTGGTGTTCATGAGTTCGCCACCGTATTCAAAGCCCTCGAAGACGATGGGATTGAGTTCGGCGCGTGCTGCGTAGAGCGCTGCGGTGTAGCCGGCAGGGCCGGAGCCGACGATGGCGACATCGTGGATAGTCACTAAAAACTCCCTTGAAACGATTCTTTTTAAGTAAGACTCAGATTCTACTCGCCCTCAGTCTATCGCCGCACGCAACACTTGCCGAGCTCGAGCTCGCCGTGACTTCACCGTGCCAGGTGCTACGCCTTGCACCTTAGCCACCGTATCGATGGGATAACCAGCCACGTCGGTGAGGTACAGCGCCTCGCGCTGGTCCTGGCGCAAGGTTTCCATCGCTTGGGCCACCGTGATGCGTTCCGCCAGGTTTTCGCTGGGGTTGTGCGCGAGCGCATAATTGCGGTCATCCTCAATGATCTCTGCATCGAGGGAGGCGTTTTCCCGGTTGGAGCGATGGTTGAGGAAGTCATAGCCGGAGTTCATCACCAGCCGGTGCAGCCACGTGCTCAGGGTGGCATCGTGCCGGTAGGACGCCATGTTGCAGCTGGCCTTGAGCAGGGCCTCCTGCACAATATCCTGCGCATCATCATCGTTGCGCGTATAGCGTCGCGCCATGGCGGTCAGGCGCGCGCGGTGCTTTTCGACGATTGCCGAAAAGGCCTTGGTATCTCCACCAATGAAGGCGTCGACGAGTTCACGATCGGTCGGCTGTGCTGACACTAAGAATCCCCCCGGAAACTTGAGCAATGACAAGTGGGTCAACACAGTCCCCGGCCGAAGCCGATGGTTTGTGATTGTCCCCCCGTTAATGTGTCTGCGAGTTTACGGGAAGATTCTGCTATCCGCTACGCGAAGCGTCTCACGTGCCGCGTTTAATGTGCCGTGCTTACTGCACGGCACGGACACGGTACGCACGACGCAGTGCATCCTGGCATTCCAGCAGCACGCGGCGCAGCGCGCGCGGACGATCTTTGCTCAGGAATTCGCTGGTGGCGGCGTCGGCCATCGCGAGATCTGGGTAAAGACCGCGCACGAGGCGGTTGGCAATCTCGATGGGATGCTCCGTCCAGAGCGTCGCCAGAGAATCGAAATACTCCTGAGCAAAGGCCTCGGTGAGGTGGGCTGAGCGCGGTGCGTTAAACGCCGCGAGCAGGGAATCTACCTCCGCGTTGGAGTACTTACCCGGCGTGCGCACGAGGTCGAAGACTTCGCGTTTGACCTCGGCAGATGGGAAGGCGTGGGAGGCACCCAGGTAGGCGGCGGCACCGGTGAGGGTGTTATCGCGCTCCTTCTCTTCTTCCAGCTCCTCGGCGCTGATGGCATCGCGGGCGGCCAAGGCGCGGAGGATGGCCCAGCGAATATCCGGGTCGAGGGCGAGGCCGTCGAGGGAGCCGTCGTAAAGCGCACGCAGGCGCTGCGTGCCGGATTCCTCCGGGGTGGCCGCGAGTGCCTGGATGGTGGCGCGTGCGAAGGTGAGCTGCGCGTCGGAACCAGCCGGGGCGCCTTGCAGCACCGCCCACAGCCGCTCGGCATAATCGGAGCGAATCTCCTCGCGTTCTTCCTGGCCAACGAAGTGGTCGATGGCATAGCCTGCATTGGCAAAGGCCGTGGTCAGTAGCGTCGGGTTGGACTCCGCCGGAGCGTGCTTCAGCACGGTGTCGAGGTAGGAGCGCACCGGCCACTCGCCATCGCGGGTGAGGTTCCACAGGGAGGTCCAGATGACCGCTCGGGAGAGCTCATCCGGAACTTCAGACAAGCGCGCGCGAATGGTCTTCAAGGAGGTCTCATCGAAGCGGACCTTGGCGTAGGTGTGGTCGCCGTCGTTCAGCAGCAACAACGCCGGTGCCTGAAGCCCAGAAGCCTCGTCGAGGATAGTGCGCTCGCCCTCCAGATCGACGTCGAGGGTGGCGTACTTCTTCAGGGAGTTATCGAACAGCGCCACGTTGAGGCGGTGCGGGCGCGTGGTGTCCTCCGCCTCGACAGCGATAGCTAACTCGTGAATCCTATCGCCGTCCGCGTGTAACTCCGGGGTCAGCGTATCCGGGCCCCACGTGCGCAGCCAGGCTGTGGACCAAGCGTCGAGGTCGCGGTCGGTGTGCTTCTTCAGGGCCTTAAGGAGATCCTCGAAGGTGGCGGCAGCAAAGGCGTGCTCCTGGAAGTAGTCACGCGCGCCGGCATAGAAATTCTCCCGGCCCACGTAGTGCACCAGCTGCTTGAGCACTGCAGCACCCTTGGCATACGTAATGCCGTCGAAGTTCTGACGCGCGGCATCCACGTCCGGGATCTCGGCCTTGATCGGGTGCGTGGTGGGCAGCTGATCCTGCAGGTAGGCCCAGTTCTTGCGCTGGCCGGCAAAGTTGACCCACGCCTCGGTGTACTCGGTGGCGTGCACCGAGGAATCCGCGCCCATGAACTCCGCGAAGGACTCCTTGAGCCACAGGTCATCCCACCACTGCGGGGTGACTAGGTCACCGAACCACATGTGCGACATCTCGTGCAGGATCGTATTCGTGCGCCCGGCATGCTGCGCGCGGGTGGCGGCGGAACGGAAGAGGTAATGCTCCGTAAAGGTTACGAGGCCGGGGTTCTCCATGGCACCCAGGTTGTACTCCGGAACGAAGATGGAATCATACTTGCCCCACGGGTAGGGATAGCCAAAGTTGTTGTGGAAGAAGTCCATGCCTTGTGCGGTGACCTGCAGGATTTCATCATCCAGGTACTCCGCCATGGAGGCGCGGGCGAAGGCGCGCAGTTCCACGCTGAGGGATCCATCGGGTGCGGTCCAGGTGCTGTGCTTCTCGACGTACGGTCCAGCCGCAAACGCCGTCAGATACGTCGACAACAGCGGGGTCGGGGCAAAGTGCGCTACTTCCCCACCCTCGGTCTTCTCGCGGCTGACCTCCGGCTGGTTACTGAGCAGCTGCCAGCCTGCCGGGCCGGTGAGGTGCACCTCAAAGCTGGCCTTGAGATCCGGCTGGTCAAAGCAGGGGAAGATGCGGCGGGCATCAGATGGCTCGAGGTGCGAGTAGAGGTAGGTCGTGTCATCGGCCTGGTCGTGCATGCGGTGCAGGCCCTGGCCAGTGCGGGAGTAATAGGAGGAGCCGGTGATCTCCACGGTGAGCTCCTCCCCCACTGGAAGGTTGCTCAGGTAAACCCGTCCGCCGTCGAAGGTGTTCTCCACCTCCTCGCCGTTGACGCGCACTGCATGCACGGCCTTGCCCAAGTAATCCACGAAGGTCTCGGGCTCGGTGGTGGTGAAGCTAATGCGCGAGGTGACCTCGTAAGAGTCGGCGTCGCTCGGCGCGCTCGTGACGTCGAGGTATAGCTCGTAGGTGCTCAGGCGCAGCGCGGCGCTGCGGGCGGAAGCTTCTGCATGGGTGAGGTTTGCGGTAGTCATGCGCTACATCTTAAACCTCGCTGCGGTGTGTATCACAGGGTGGTCATGAAAGAATCCACCGCGTGTTGGGGCCGCGCTGTGGGCCATCAGGATCGATGCGCGCTTGGCCTATAGTTCTTAGGTGGCGCAGTATTCCTGTGACAATCGCCCGGTCTACTCCCAGTTCTTCGGCGACTTTACGCGTATTCAGCGCAGCTCCTTCTTTGAGTTGAGCCAGGATCCAATCCTGAACGGACGTTGCTGCAATGTGTCCCTCTATGTGAAGCCCCATCAGTGATCGTGCCTTGGTGGTAAGTATCCACTCTCGCGCTTCACGTAGTTGTTCTACGAAACCGAGGCTCTCATACCACCGTAGGGTGTCTGCAGCCTGATCTTCGCTGACTTGCATGAGTTGGGCAGCAGTGTGACACAGCAGGATCTGGTTGTCCATAAGGTGACGGGCAATGATGAGACCATTGACGCTGTCGAAAGGCTCAGCGCCGAAAGCACCTTTGAGTTCGGTCAAGGACTTAATGAACGCGGTGTCAACGCGCCCAGAGGACAAAGTAACTTCGACGAAGGATTCCTCGGCGCGAAGTTCCGGAATATGGCGACCACTCGACAGCATGGATGCCCACATGCGGTCGAATCCACGGGAGGATTCCTCTGCTAACCCCAGCATCCTTAACGCCGTCATAAGGCGGGGATTTCGGGGAATTGATTGTGTTGTGAGAACCCGATCGCGTTGTACACCTGTGGGAAGACCACCGGGAGACCATACAGAGAAGGCTATGGGAGATTGGTCGATGACTACTGCAGCCGATGCGTCCCAGTCGCGATGGGCTAAGGCATTAGAGACAAGCTCGTCGACAGCGGTGTCTGGGAAAGCCTTGATCGATACTTCTTGACCCGTGGCAAGGGCGATCCGCTCCACTTCTTGCTGGGCATTGACCCGAATTAGTTCTTTCAACCGCAAGTATGTGGTGATGAGGGGTGCAGAGATTTCTGTTGTTCTCGGCTCACCGCCAGGGACAAGACGGAGGAGGTGCCGAACTGTAACCTGCTGGGATACCGGAGGCATGAAAAGGATTTCGGCCGCGTATGTGGGCTTTAGTGAGCCATCCAGCAGTCCTAATTCTCCCAAGAGTTCGCGGGCCGTCGCGGGAACAGGCTCCTGGGAACCGGACATTGCCCTCGCTTGGGCTAGGAGGTGTCGGGCCTGATCGACGGCCGTCATATCGAGTTCCTCAAGCCCTCGCCGGGAGGGGTGAGCAGTGTAATCCGGGTTGGCGCGTTCAAAGAAGAGTGCGCGGCGTTGATGCTCGGTGAGTGGTACGCAGCGAGTGTCAACTCGCTTGCTCGCCTGTCCCTTTGGCGTTGATACAGCGTGATGCCACGGGGAACGCGTAAGACGATGAGCCGGGCTCCGCACCACTCCAGCTCCTCTGCTTCGATGTGGATGTTGGGCTGTGTTCCTTCAAAGATCTTTCTTATGAGCCAGTCCAATTCCCGTTGGGTGCCTGTAAATGCCTCTGGTCCAGATTTCTTGTCTGCGACTCCAAGCACAATGAAAGCGTTCCCGTTATCGGCATTGGAAAAGCACACGGCTTCATCGATGAGGAATTCAACAAGGGACGCGTCTGGATTGCGATTTCGAGGGTGGACGGCGGGATCCTCTTTAAAATCGAGAATTTCGGATTCCAGGCTATCGGCGGTTGCGCCGGCTTCAATCGAGCGCAGTGCCTGGATGATGAATTCGAGTTCGTCCTCTCTCATGGTCCCGTAGTGTAGCAGAGTTGTTTCAAACAACTCCGCAACAACTAATAAACAACTATTGGCTAATATGGCAGCTTCTGACTCAGAATTAATCTAGAACATGCAGTCCAGAGCGTTGTTCAAGTTGTTTGGGAGTTGTTTCAGAGTTGTTTATTACTCGGTTTTGGGCCTTTAGTTGTTAAAAAGTTGTTGCCCGCAGTACCGGAATGGGCACTACGGGCAACAACTTAGAACTACTTCCTACGGCGAGGTTTCGCGCTTGATGGCTTACTGCTTGATGGCAGAGACCTCGAGCTCAATCTTGATCTCCTCGGAGACCAGCACGCCGCCGGTCTTCAGCGGAGCGTTGAAGTCGATGTCGAAGTCGAGGCGGTTAATGGAGGTCTTAGCCGCGAAGCCCAGGCGGGTGTTACCGAAGGGATCCTCGGCCACGCCCGTCTCCTCTACCTTGAAGTCAACGGACTTGGTGGTGCCCTTGATGGTGAGGTCACCGGTGACCATGCCCTCGCCTGCCTCGTTCACGTCGAACTTGGTTGCGGTGAAGGTCATCTCCGGGAACTTCTCAACGTCGAAAAAGTCCTCGTTCTTCACGTGCGCATCGCGGTCGGCGTTGTTGGTATCGATGGACGCGGTCTTCACCGTGGCGGTAGCTGCGGACTCGTTAATGTTCTCTCCCACCTTCAGGGTGCCCTCGAACTCGGTGAAGTTGCCACGCACCTTGGTGATCATGGCGTGGCGGGCGACGAAGCCGATGGTGGTGTGTGCTGCGTCCAGTGTGTAGGTTCCTGCGGTGATAGTCATGGGTTCCTCGTTTCTTCTAGGTTTCTCTAGATTGTTGATGTAACAACAATAATTATACGCTCCGTGTCTGATCTGTAAAGGGAAGAAATCGCAAGAACAATAAAGCCCCAGACCTAGAACCCGAAACCTGCAGGTGGGCGTCGTCAAGCGCGTGGTGCGTCTGAGTCAGCGAGCAGGGAGTTTCGGGATCGAGGTCTGGGGGAATGCGTGAGGTGGTGGGTTAGTTAGTCGGGATACCCACCAGGGTGGCCTCCTTCAGTGTGACGGAGCCGGACTTGGGCATGTCGGTGAAAACGATGAGGGCGCCGTCGAAGGCCACGGGCTTCTCCTTGAGCTCGATGTCTTGGCGTGCGCTCGTCAAGGTGCCGTGTGCGAGCTCGGTCAGCTTGCCGGAGTCAGGATCCGTGGGGTCAAAATCCTTGGTATTAACGCCATAGACCTCGTACTTGGCGCCCGTGGACTTGCTCTGCTGAAGCGGTAGCGCGCGGAGTTGCGTGGGCTTGTCAACGCTGAGCAGGAGTCCAGTGTCTGCCTTTTTCGTGGACCATGAACCAGATACTTCCTTGCCCTCCGGAACGGAGGTGGTCTTTACGTCTTTCAGGATCACCGGCGGCACGTTGGGGAAGGTCGTTTCCGTCGTGGATTCGCTCTTCGTCACCACGGGGGAAGTTTTCTCATTACCTACCTGGGAGAGAATCCACACGCTGAGTGCGGCCATCGCCACGACGAAGAGGGTAGCCAGCACACCGAGCACGATGATCCCGGAGCCAGAATAACCGCGGCCGCCGAAGCCCGGTGCAGGGCTCGGGTCCTCCTTGCGCGGGGTCTCCTCCACCGGTACCTGGAGGGTTTCCTCGCCGTCCTCGCCATCGCCTGCGAAGACCGCCAAGCGGTGGGCGATGTCCTCGAGGTCGGAGTCCTTGCCCTCCTCGGCGTCGGCAGCGATCTCCTGTAGCACCTCCGGTGTTGGGCTAGTGGAGTCCACCAGGAGAGAGATTGCGGAGGCCAGCGCCGAGCGGTCAGTCTCCTCATCGTTGCTGTGCAGCACCGCGGGGAAGGCCAGCGTGGCAATACCTTCGGTAGAGATGCGGATGCGGTTGCGGTTTTCAATGCCCAGCACGAGGTCCGCCGCATGGGCCGCGGCTGTGGTGCGCACCAGCGGTACCAAGGCGTGGGCCACGGCGCGCGGATCGAGGTCCTCATCCTCCGAAACTGTCTTCAACGAGGTGCCCTCTACCCAGTCCGCCACGACGAGGCAGCCCTGGCGGTAGGACAGGATATCGATGTTCTCCGCCACGGCATCCAGTTCCATCTCCGCTAGGCGGCGCGTGGCGCGGGAGACCTCGGCGGAGCGGCGGGCGGCCACGGCCGGGGTCGCCGGCGCCATCGGGGCTTCGCCTGTGGTGTCCACGAAGGTCAGCGACACCACGCGGCCGGTGGCCTGCTCGCGCGCCTTCCAGAAGCGGGTACCCGCGGCAGAGCCATAGTCTTTGAGGAGGCGGAAGCGGCCATCGGAGACCGGCGCACCCGGCACCAGGCGCGGACCACGGACGATACCGGCAGACATCGGCGGCGGCACCGGCGAAGAGTTGAAGGCGTCCACGCTGAAGATGGGCTGGAACTCCAGCTGCTCCGGGGCTTCGACCTCGATAGCTTCTGCATGCTCGATCTTGATGAAGCGGGACATGCCCGGAATGCGCTGCAGCTGGCGGCCCAGGTTGATGACTTCCGGCAGGCCCGAACGCGAGAGCACGATGCCGGTCACGATCACGAAGACCAGGCCCACGACGGCGAGCTTGAGCAGGTACACAAACGGCGGAACCTCGGCCGGGAGCACGAAGTTGATGCCGTAGTTGAAGGCGTAAGCAACGACTAGGCCAACGATGGAGGCCAGCACCGACCACACGGTGGTCGCGATAACCGCGCGGCCGCCCAGGCTACCCAGCTTGCGCTTGAGCAGGAAGCCGCCGATCACCGCGCCGGCCACGAAGCCGAAGCCGTTGGCAGTACCCAGCAGGATGACCACGCGCTCCGGGGAGTCCGCAACGTGTGGGGCCAACAGGGAGAGCACCACCTTGGTCAGCGTGATGCCGGCGATGATGAAGGTGGGTGTCCACGCTTCCTCGCGGGCGTAAAACACGCGCAGGTGCAGCAACACGAGGGCGTAGGGGATGAGGGTAAAGGCGGAGAAGCTCAGTGTGAGGCCGAGCAGCTCGGCCGCGTCGGCGTCGAAGGCTCCGTATTGGAAGAGGCCGCGGGCAATCGGGATACCGAAGCCCGTCATGAAGATGACGATCGGAATCAGGGCGATAAACGTCAGCTTCGTGCCGAGCGTGAGATCCCGAACCACGGCCTTGACGTCACCGTCCGCGGCGTTGCGGGACAGACGCGGCATAATTGCGGTGAGTAGCGTGACGCCGATGACGCCATAGGGCACCTGCAGAAGCAGCCAGGCCTGCTGGTAGGTAAAGGGCGCGCCTTCATCCGCATGCGCCGCCACGCGGGAGGTGATGACGTAACCCAACTGGGAAATCGCCACATAGGCCACAATTGCCATGGCCATCCCACCGAATTGCTTGAGGCGGTCATCCAGGCCCCACAGCGGCTTGAGGTTAATGCCTGCCTTCTTGAGATAAGGGAAGAGGATGAGGCATTGCACGACCACGCCCGCCGTGGTGCCTAGGGCTAGGAGCAGCACGTGCCTGTCCGTGATCGGCGAGGGTGCATCGGGATGCAGACTGCCCGGCACCAGCTGGTAGGCCACGAGCACCGAAATCGAGATGATGTTATTGACCACCGGTGCCCACGCGCCCGGCCCAAAAATATTCTTGGTGTTGAGCACCGCTTGGAAGAGCGCGAAGAGTCCGTAGAAGAAGATCTGTGGCAGCAGCAAGTAGGCAAAGGAGGTCGCCTGCACGGCATTGACCTCGCCGTCTTCCGGCAACATCATGCGCGTTAACTGCGGGGCAAAAATACAGGAAAGCACCGTGATCGTGGCCAACAGGGAGAAGGCCAGTGTGAAGAGGCGCCGGACAAAGTCCTCGCCGCGGTCGGCATCTTCCTTTTCCGCGCGCACCAGCACCGGAACCACGAGTGAGGTCAGCACCGCACCCAGCACAATCTCCGTGATGAGGTTGGGCAGCTGGTTCGCCGTGGTAAAGGCGGAGGAAATCGCCGGGCCAAGCGACGAGCCGATGAGTACGTTGCGAATGAATCCCGTGATGCGGGAAATCAACGTGGCGATAGCCATGGAACCGGTGGCGCGGACGACGGCGCCGTCGGAGTTCTTTTCGCCGCCGGACTCACTCGGGGCCGAGGCAGACTTGCCCTTCAATCCCGAACGGTCCTCGAGTTCGTCGTCGACAGCAACGACGCCGCTCGGCGCGCGCTTTTCCGGGACCGGTGCCGGCGGCGAGGGCGTGACAATGCGGCGACGGGCACCAGACATAGGTTCATGTGTCATAGAGAAAACTATCCGTGAGACTTCTTTTTCTTCCGCTTACCCAGACGGAACAGGGCAGCTAGGACGAGGGCGAGCGCGGCGATCGCGCCGACTCCATAGACGCTAACGATACCGGCACGCGTCTGCACCGTGATGTCGATGGGATCCGAAATGAGGTGCTCAGATGGTGTTGCAAGCCACAGGCGCAGCGACGTCTGGTCAGCGTTGCTAGGCAGGTCAGCGGTCATGGACACGGTAATGGATCCCTTGGCCGGGATGTGAATCATGTTCTGCGTGTTCAACGTGGCGCCGTCGGGGGCGTCATAAGCCAGGTGGGCGTCGACAGGCAGTGGCAGGCCGTTTTCCGCCACGATGAGCAGCGGCGATGACTCTGAGACGCGGGTATACACGTTGCCCGGTGGGATGAGGGATACGGAGGCGCGCAGCTCGCGAAGCATATCCGCGTTCTTCTCTAGGCGGGAGCGGCTTTGCTTCACCGAAGTCGGAAAGCCGTGCAGGCTGGAGCGGCCGGTCGCGCTGAGCGCCGTGAGCAGATCGTGGCGCAAAGGTGCCGTGAAGTCGTAGCGCGTCATGGCAATACCGGGGTCGTTGACCATGATGGACATCAACTCGTCGGTATAGCGCGCCTGCTGTGTTACCTGTGTGATCTCGGCGTCGTGAAAGGCTGAAGGGTCCGGGTAGGGGCTGCCGGGACTCCCACTGCCCTCCTCCACCTCTAGCGCGGTAACGGGGCGGGGTTCGAGGCGCCCAGAATCGAGGAGCCGCTGCGCTGCTTCCATCACCGCACGTGCGGCGGCAGGGTCCTGGTAATTCGGCAGCTTGGCCACGGTCTCCTCTTGTGCAGACGCCACGCTTATCGACGCCCCCGCCGTCAGTGCCCTCGCCTGTTCCGAATCGATCGAAAAGTCGTAGCGCAGCTCCGGGTTGGAGTACCCGGTGGTCTGCGGCTTCGATCCGGTTTGGGCCAAGAGTGCGCCGAGGGAGGCATCAAAGGTGGCGGCCTTGCCTACCCACTCGGAATTATCCGCCACCAACAGCGGAACGGACATCGCATGCTCGCTCGTCCCAGAGGCCGGCGCGGTGAGCTGCGTGCTGAGCGGGACGCCGAGGATGCGCTCGATGGTGTCTGTGCCTTGC
Source organism: Corynebacterium sp. HMSC05D03 (assembly GCF_001807205.1). Lineage (NCBI taxonomy): Bacteria > Bacillati > Actinomycetota > Actinomycetes > Mycobacteriales > Corynebacteriaceae > Corynebacterium > Corynebacterium sp. HMSC05D03. The sequence goes on from NZ_KV788168.1 coordinate 213,741, forward strand.
TCTACGGCCTCGTGGGTGAGCCACTCATTGCCCACTTTGGCCACGGCATCGGTGTCTGCGTTGGCCCACGGCATGAGCATGCGGCAGTCGACCTGTTTGAGCTTCTGCAGCCATGCGGCGGCGTCCCGGGAACCCGCGCCGGGCGTGCCGCGATCGGAATCGGCGCTGTTAAACCAGGAATCACGCAGGCGAGTGGGGTGTTTGGCGGTAGAGGGGCGCGTCTCGTTGACGGTGTAGCCGGCGGACATGCGGTCGGCGGCGTCGACAAGCGCGGGGTCCAAAGCCATGCAGCCGGAACCGTGCAGATCATGCTGCAGGTAGGCGTCGAGCAGTTGATCGAGCCGCCCGCCCGGGGAGAGCTGTTCAGCCAGCTGCTCGCTTTCTAAGATGAGCTCCTCGCCACCGGTATCTCCCGGCACCACGTCTACCTCGGCGGTGACAGGATAGACCAGCGAAAAGGAATGCTCGCTCTCGTCTTCGGGAGCCGATTCTTCTCCTTGGAAATCCAGGATTGTCCGCTCCTCCGCGAAACTGGCCGCCTGGCCGTCGCGGGTGCCGGTGAGCGTGAACAGGAGCGGGTAGGCGCCAGGTTCCGTGATGGCCAGCGTGGAGTCTTTGCCCAATGCGGTGGGAACCTCCACGGTCAGCTCGCGGCTCTCCCCCGGTTCAAGCTTTCCCGCGCCGAGTGTCGCCCCATAATAAGGAAAGGATCCCGCAGCGAGCTCTTGGCGTGCCTGGGTGGTGGAGTTCACGGCAGTGCTGCGCCGGGAGGTTATCTGCAAATCATCAACGGCGCTCTCGGTTGGGTTATGGATGCGCAATTGTAGCTCGAGCGTCTCCCCTACCCGCGCCTCCGTTGCGCTGAGCAGGCTGAGCTCCAGCTCGTCGGGACCGCGGGAGCCGAGCCAATAGTGGGAGTCAGTAATCCCAGTGTCGGGAGTTTGTGCCTGGGCCACGGGGACGGCGCAGCCCACCGCCAGCGCCGCGATGGCCGCCGCTGCGCGCCACCTCACCGTGGGGTCGCCTTTCCTGCGGCAGCTTCCTTTCGCGCGAGATCCGGGAGGAGGTCGTGGGCAATGCGAGCCAGCTTGCGCTCGTCCGCATAGGCCAAGTGTTCGATGAGCTCGGAGACCGGGATCCAGGACACCTCCGTGACCTCCGGGTCTTCGTCATTCATGATGCCGTCCACGAAACGCAGCAGGTGATGGTGCACGGTCTTGTGAATGCGCACGCCATCGGAGACGAACCAATAATCAATCATGCCCAGGTCCGCGAAGACCTTGCCGTGGATTCCCGTTTCTTCCCAGACCTCGCGCTCAGCGGTGAGTTCCTTGGCTTCGCCATTTTCCACATGCCCCTTCGGCATGGACCACAGCAGGCGCCCGCGGCGGTCCAACCTGCCGATGAGCGCCACATAGATCTGGGACAGGTCCACGTTGCCGTCTTCGTCGACGGCCTCCGCCAATCCGGACACGACGAGCCCGCCGGCGGAGGTCTCATCCCGCGTGGTCATGCGGTTGGTGGACGTGCGCTGGGGGCGTCCCGTGCGGTGGTTCCGGTGGCCCGCGCCCCGCCGGCGGCGGCGTTTGGACCCTGGCGTGTTCTTAGTCATCCCTGCTAATCGTAGTAGACTTCGATCCGTGAATTTTCAGGACACTCAGCTAATCGGCGTTCTTGCCCGCGCGGACGCCACCGTCGCCCGGCTCAGTGGCCTCTTAAGCGGCTTGGTGGAACGCTTTGCGCTTCACGACGCCCCCCTCTACCTCGTCGGCGGTTCCGTCCGCGACGCGCTGCTCGGCCGCCTGGGTAACGATCTCGACTTCACTACCCCGGCCCGGCCCGACGTGGTCTATTCCATTCTCGAAGAGTGGGCGGAGACCGTATGGGATACCGGCATTGACTTCGGCACGGTCTCGGCGGCCTATAAGGGCCAGCAGATCGAGATCACCACGTTCCGCTCAGATAGCTATGACGGGCAGTCCCGCAACCCCGAGGTCATGTACGGCGATACCCTCGAGGGCGATCTCGTGCGCCGCGATTTCAAGGTCAACGCCATGGCCATCGAGCTGCGCCCAGACGGCACCCGTGAATTCCATGATCCGATGGGCGGACTCGAGGACCTAGCGAACCGCATCCTTGATACCCCGGATGCGCCGGAGATTTCCTTCCACGATGATCCCCTGCGCATGCTTCGTGCTGCGCGGTTTGCGGCGCAGTTGGAGTTTGACGTCGCCCAGCGCGTGCGCGATGCCATGATCGACATGGCCTCTGAAATCCAGCGCATCACCGTAGAGCGCGTGCAGGTGGAGCTCAATAAGCTCATCTGCGGTGTCGCGCCGTGGAAGGGCATTGACTTGCTCGTTGACTCCGGTATTGCGGATTATGTTTTTCCGGAGATCCCGGCGTTGCGCATGGCCCCCGACGAGCACGCGCAGCACAAGGACGTGTACGCGCACTCGCTGACAGTACTGCGCCAGGCCATGGAGCAGGAAGAGGACGGCCCCGACCTGATTCTGCGGTGGGCGGCGCTGCTCCATGACATTGGCAAGCCGGATACCCGCGACACCACCGACGGCAAGGTCACCTTCCACCATCACGAGGTAGTGGGCGCGAAGCTCACCCGCAAGCGCCTGCGCAAGCTGAAGTTCCCCAAGGCTACGACCGAGGACATCGGCCAGCTGGTCTACCTGCACATGCGCTTCCACGGTTTCGGCGATGGCCAGTGGACCGATTCTGCTGTGCGCCGCTACGTCACCGATGCCGGTGATCTACTCCCGCGTCTGCACAAGCTTGTGCGCGCAGACTGCACTACCCGCAATGAGCGCAAGGCCCGCCGCCTCCAACGCACATATGACCAGCTGGAGGAACGCATCGCGGATATCGCGGCCAAGGAAGACTTGGCGCGCGTGCGCCCAGATCTCGATGGCAACGAGATCATGGAGATCCTCGGCCTTGAACCTGGTCCCGAGGTAGGCAAGGCCTGGTCTTATCTCAAGGAGCTGCGCCTCGAGGAAGGCCCGCTGGAGCGCGAGGTTGCTATTGCGAAGCTGCGTGAGTGGTGGAATTCTAGATAGGGATGTACGCAGACAGACTTTTCAACGCCCTCGAGCGCAACGATCCCGCCCCTGGCCAGCTCCTTGTGGCGGCTCCCGACGTCCTCGCGCCCCATTACAATCGCTCCGTCATCCTTATCACCGAGCAGCATGCGGGGCGGACCTATGGTGTGGACCTGACTAAGCGCTCCGAAGTCGCTGTTTTCAATGTCATGCCGGAGTGGCTACCAGTGGTTGCTAAGCCGCAGGCCCTCTACATCGGCGGTCCGCACAATCAGCAGGCGGCCATTGGTGTGGCGCTGACGAAGCAGGGCGTGACTATTGAGGAGCAGCCGGCGCTGAGCCGCCTCGCCCCGCGCGTGGCTCTCGTAGATTTGCGGGTCGGTCCGGATGCCGTCACCGAATTAGTAGAGGGTATGCGTCTTTTCGCCGGTCACTTCGAGTGGGGTCCTGGCGAATTGGATGAGGAAATTGACCGCGGTGAGTGGTACGTGGCCCCTGCCCTGCCCCAGGACGTGGTCTCCTCGGGGTCAACGGATACGTGGTCGGATGTCATGCGCAGGCAGGCCATGCCCCTTCCGTTGTTCGCCACTTTCCCGCGCTATATCGATGAAGATAATTAGCGCTCGTCCTTTTCTTCTGCGCTAACATCTCTGCCATGCGTGCGGAGATCATCAAGGCAATACGGACCTGCATGCCCATCGCCGTCGGGGTGGTGCCGTTGGGCCTCGCCTTCGGCGTGCTCATGGTCCAGACCGGTTTTGACTGGTGGTGGACCCCTATCTTTTCCATCATTATTTACGCTGGCTCGATGGAATTCCTCGCCATTTCCATGGTGACCGGCGGCGTGACGCCCGCCGTAGCCGCGCTGACGGGTTTCATGGTCAACTTCCGGCACATCTTCTACGGGCTGACCTTTCCGCGCGATGAGATTTCGAGCCGCCTTGGCCGCGCTTATTCGACGTACGCGCTTACCGACGAATCCTATGCCGTGCTCTCGGCCCTCCCCCGTAACTCGCGTCCAAGTGGCGTGTTTGTTTTTAGCGTGCAGCTGTACTGCCAAGTCCTATGGGTCGGTTCCGGGATCATTGGTGCGGTGGCAGGCCAGGCCATTCCTCCTTCGGTGAAGGGGTTGGAGTTTGCCCTAGTTGCCCTGTTTATTGTGCTCGCGATTGATTCTTTTCAGAACAACAAGGATTACTCCCTTCCCCTGTCAGCGGCGGCCCTGGGAATCCTCGCCAGCTTTCTATTTCCCGGTCAGCTGCTCATGGTGGCGCTGAGTGCCTACTTTGTGGTCCTGGTGGTGCGCTACTTCTCTCCGCGTATCGACAATGCGCTGATTCTGCGGAGGGAGCCGACATGCCAGACGGAGTAACCCTCGGTAGCATTTTCGCCGTTTTGATCCCCGTCGGGATAGTCACCGTCCTCTTGCGTTGGCTGCCCTTCGGGTTCGTCAAAGCGCTTAAAGGAAGCCAGTTCATCAGCATGTTGGGATTCACCATGCCCGTGGGTGTGATGACGGTGCTTGTGGTCTATACCTTGTTTGGTCAGATCCAGGACACGGGAAGCCTAATACCTCCCCTCGTCGGCGCAGCGGTTACCGCAGTATTGCACCTGTGGCGCCGGAACTCGGGCTTGTCCATCTTCGGTGGCACGGCTGTGTACATGGTGTTAGTGAACCTGGTGCTTTAAAAGTCCCCGTACAGGGCGATGGCCTCGGTCCACAGGGAGTGGAACTGGAAGGCGTCGATAAGCTCGGCGTCGATGTCGGGGTACTTGTCGTAGGTATCGGGGTGTGGGACCACGCTCTGTGGGATGTTGGCGTCACCCACTGAGGCGGTTGGCGTGGCGGCACCGACGATGGCGTCATTCGGTGCGAGGGCAATCATGCGCAGCATGGTGCAGGCCTCGCCGTTAATTTCCTCCAGCTCCGCGATGTGAATGGCAGTGCCGACCTCAGGAACAGTCATGGTGGTGCGAACATAAAGCTTTTTCATGTGCTCTCACTCTACCCGCGCATAGCGAGCCGCCATAGACGCGCAGATCATCAACTGCACCTGGTGGTAGATCATGAGCGGGAGGATGAGCAGTCCCAAGGAGGTACCACCGGAGGCAAAAATAACCGAGGCCATGGGAAGGCCTGTGGCCAGGGATTTCTTCGAACCACAGAATTGGATAGTGATGATGTCTTCCCTGCTGAATCCCAACTTTTTACTCACGACCTTGGTCAACCACAGCATGAAGAAAACGAATGCGGTGGAGAACACAATCTGAAAAAGAATTTGCCATATGCTAATCGTCGCCCAGATCCCGTCGATCATTCCTTTCGAAAAGGCCGCATACACCACCATGGCAATGGAGCCACGGTCCACCACTTTCGTGGCCTTGCTCGCTGCGAGTTGTCCTACCCATTTTCTGGTGAGCTGGCCGAGCACGAAAGGTAGGAGCAAAAGGACAGAAATCTCAAGGAAAACTGAGCTATCGATATGGATGCCGTCTCCGGCGCCCATGAGTGCCATGACCAGCAATGGCGTAAGCAGAACTCCAGCGAGGTTTGATGCAGACGCAGAGACGATTGCTCCAGGAACATTTCCTCGGGCGATTGAGGTAAAGGCTACCGATGATTGCACCGTGGACGGTACGAGCGTGAGGTAGAGGATTCCCAAGTAAAGATCGTTTGGAATGAACGCGGTGAGTGGGCGGAGTGCGAGGCCGATGATTGGGTAGACCACGAAGGTAAACACCAGGATGGTGAGATGGAGCTTCCAGTGTTTGATACCGTTGATGGCTTCTCGCGTTGAGAGCCGCGCGCCGTAAAGAAAGAAGAGAAGGGCGATCGCGATATTCGTGAGGACATCGAAGCCGTCTGCAAAGCTTCCGCGTGCGGGAAAAACGATAGCGATTGCGACGGCGAAGAGGATGAGGATGATGAGGGGGTCGAGTCTTTTAAGGCGCTCAATCATAGAAGAGAGTCTAGACGCCCCTCACGGTTTCACGTGAAACATCTTTTCAAGCCCCTGCGTCCCCGGGGATAGCCTCTAGGCGGAGACGTTTTTGATTGTTCCACCGTTGTTTTCTACGCCGTACTCTGTAAGCGGTTTGGGGCTGGGTCCGCCGGTAACTTCACCATTGCTGAGGTCAAAGCTGGAGTAGTGGCTAGTGCAGGTGGCAGTCATGCCTTCAATCTTCGTAATGAGGGAGCCCTGGTGTGGGCAGGTCTGCGAGTATGCCTTGAACTCCCCTTCAGTGGGTTGAGCGAAAATCACTTTGTCCACAATGATGGCTGAGCCGACGGGGATTTCTGTCGCAGCGATCTCTGCGGAAGGCTCCTTGCCGCAAGCGGCGAGGTAAGCCCCGGCAAAAGTGGTGGCGGTACCAAGCAGGAAGAGACGGCGTGAACATGTAGTCATGCTGATTACTCTATCTGATTGATGGAGTGTGTTCTGGAGGATGGTGGGCAGCTAGCTGAGTTTGCCATCCCACACGGGGAGCTCGTCTTCCCTACTGCCGCTGAAATCATAGGAACCGTAGTTTGTGCCGACATCGCTATAGATTGTTCCGGCTATGGTGTGCCCGGTGCGGTTATCGCTAGAAAGCGCATAAGTAGCCCCTGCCCCTAGAATGCTGAGGCTGAGCGCGGCGGCAGCGATGATTCGAAACGTGCGGATGTTTGTAACTTTGTTCATGGGATCCATGGTGCGCCGAAGATCGTGTCTTGTCACGGCACCGCCTCGCTCTCCCATGGTGTTGGTGCACACTTCTCAGTGTTGGCACAGGATAAAGAAAAGGGCTCCGCCAATGGTGGGGGATTCCATGGTTGGCGGAGCAATGTATTTATTTGAATGTGACGAAAAGTGTGTGGTGGTTATTTGTACCGATTGATTACGCCACTGTGCTTTAAAGTAGGTGTTAATTCTTGTCCACGTTATCGGCGCGTGCCGCAGCTGCGCGGGCCGCGGAGACGTCGACAGTCGGCGCTTCTCCCCCGCACCCGCCATCGCCGCAATTGCAGGAATCACCGCAGCCTTCGTCCCCTTTGTGCGCCTGGTTCCACAGGTACGAGGCACGGGCACCCATGTTTGAACCGATGGATAGCGCGAGGATTGCCACGACGAAGGTGAGCGCGGGGATAAGCCACATCCATCCCTCCGCGCGCAATGCGATGATGCCACCGAATACTAAAGCGACGCCGCCCAAGAACCAGAACGGGCCCGCGACAGCATGGGCATTATCCCAGGCTTCTCTAGATGTGCGGATTTCCGCGAGACGTAAGCCAACGACGCTATTTCCAGGAAGCTTGCGGAGCGTGGCAAGGCCACCGACGACAATAAGTACCGCGGCCAAGATGAGGAAAATGATTCCGACTACGAGCATGCCTCTTAGTCTATCCGGCTTCCTAGCTGGCGAGAAAGCCGGTTCAAATTATTCGCATCCTGCTGTAATATACATTTCGTGTCGCTTGGTAGATATTAATGTACTTATCATCGAGCGAGAAAACCGACATGGTAGCAACCATAGAAAAGACTCAATCATGACATTCAAGAGTGTTCTCAACTCTCTGTTGTTCAAGATTATCGTCGCGATAGTTTTGGGCATCATCGTTAGCCAGTTTGCTCCGGAGTGGTTCGGAAGGGCCTTCGCCACATACAACGGCCTGTTTTCAAACTTCCTTGGCTTCTTCATCCCCGTTCTTATCCTCGCCCTTGTTGCCCCTGCAATTGCAGGCCTTGGACGGGGCGCCGGTAAGTGGCTGGGTATTACTGCAGGCATCGCTTATGGCTCAACTATTGTGGCGGGCCTTGTCGCTTATGGCCTGACCCAGGCCCTCTACCCCACTTTGCTGGGTGGACAAACGCTTAATACGGACGTCGCCGACATTGATGCCGGTGCTCTCGAACCCTATTTCACCGTCGAAATGCCTGCACCTTTTGAGGTGATGACAGCTCTATTGCTGTCCTTCTGTATCGGCGTGGCCATGACCACCGTGAAATCTGACAACCTCTACGCGCTTGCCAAAGAATTCGAGCACGTTGTCATCAAGGTGATCTGGGGCTTCGTTATCCCACTTCTGCCGTTCTACATCTTTGGCATGTTCCTTTCCCTAGGTATGAACGGGAATATCGGAACGGTGTTGGTCGCCTTCACGAAGGTTCTTCTGCTTGCAGTCGTTATGACCTTGGTTTACCTTGTGCTCCAGTACGTCATTGCAGGTGCCATTGCAGGTAAGAATCCATTCAGCGCATTGAAGAACATGGCACCGGCCTACTTCACCGCGCTGGGTACCTCTTCTTCGGCGGCGACGATCCCGGTTTCCTTGGATGCGACTTTGAAGAATGGCATTTCTAAGCCTGTTGCGGGCTTTGTTATTCCTCTTTGCGCGACGATTCACCTTTCCGGGTCGATGATCAAGTTGACGCTGTATGCATTCGCGATTGTGTTCATGGCTGAGGGTATGGAGGCTGATTTGGGTAAGGCCCTAGGCTTCATTCTGTTGCTTGGCATCATGATGATCGCCGCCCCCGGCGTTCCGGGTGGTGCCGTTATGGTCGCGGTCGGGTTGTTGCAAGCCAATATGGGCTTTGATGATTCGATGGTGGCATTGATGATTGCCGCCTATATTGCAATTGACTCCGTTGGTACTGCAGCAAACGTTACTGGTGATGGCGCCATTGCGATGATCGTCGATCGTTTCGCGCGGGACAAGATTGACGGCCTTGAGGCCGAGTCAGACGCTGCGGCTGCCGACGAGGAGCCTGCAACGGCATAAGTTTCACGTGAAACGCTGGACGTTTCCCCCTCCCTAGCCTGCTTTCTATCCCTGGTCTATAGGTCTAGATCGCTAACTCGGACTCTGGCTCTGGGAGGGGGATTTTGTTTATTTTGGCGAAAACTTCGTGGTCTACCGATTGCGCACTTTGCCATCAAAGGCCTCGGTGAAAAGTAAAGCAACTCTTGCGGGAAACCTATAGAACATGTATTCTATAGGTGGGAGTGGGGAACGTAATTGTTCGGCTAGTTTAGGGGTGCAGCTACCCGTGGGAACCACAACAAACTCTTCAACGTCAGTACCTACTGCGTACTTTTCTCACTCAAACCCGCACGATCCAGAATGCATGGCGGGCCAACTCATGCGGCGAATAGAATACGAGTTTTGGTCTAGTGTCCAACCGCCGCTCGATGCCGATTCAGATACTGCCTTTTTGCGTATAGGGCAAAAGACAGGAAAGTCTCCTGCGCATGTGGCGCGGAATGTCATGGGATTAATCCGTCTCAGTGAGTTGCCGAGAGTAAAGGTTCTGCAAGATGCTGAGTTCTTGCTCGATATGCACGCCCTGGTCGCTATCGATCAGGTAATGACAAAACTCGGGAACCCTCTCTCATCGGTGGTCGCCGAAATTGACAGTCAACTTTCGGCGTGGCTAACGCCGACTAAACCGAACCAGGTCTTCCCCAGTGCTGAAAAGATTCGGCGAAAAGTGCGAGACATCGCCAAAGTCTTGGATGATTCAATCGAGTTCCGGGACAAGCGGAAAAAGAATCGCTACTCGCTTCTTACTCGGGGAGAGCGTGCGTCGATTGAGCTTGAGGTGGACAGCAAGGTCGGCGTCGTAATCCACGAGACTATTAAGCTTGCCGCCAAAGAGCATGACGTTTCAATGGCGGATGCCTTGATTCTACTCATTACGGGCAAAGTTCAGCCTGAGGCGGGAAAGGTCGTCGTACATGAATACAAAGCTACTGACGTGGAGGGGGCTCCAGTCTACGTGCAGGGACATGGGTGGACCGGCGAGGGGGTTCCAGCGTCGAAAACAGTGACGCGGGACTTTAGTGAAGCTCCAGGACCGTGCGATGGCTATCAGCCTTCTGAATTTACCCGAAAGTATGTCGAGGGGCGCGATGGTACCTGTCGTGCGCCCGGATGTAATCGTCCGGCATGGACATGTCAGCTGGACCACCGGATTAACTATTCCGATGGCGGCCAAACGCATGCCTCAAACTTGGTTGCTCTTTGCCAGCATCACCACAACATGAAAACAGATGGACGGGCGTTCTACATCCTGGACCCGGTTACTGGTGACGTTGTGTGGTTGTACGAGGACGGAACTTGGGCCGTAACTGAGGCAACCGGCCCGTTGGCACCAGCCTCGAAGGTGTGGGCCCGGACCATTGCGGAAGATGTGGTTGCGCACCGTCGCAAGATGCACGAAGAGGCGCGAGCTTTGAAAGTTGAGGTGGACGGCGGAGAGATGGTCGAAATATTCGACAAGACGGACCCTGCGGAACGCTACTCGAATGGGTACGACGATATCCCCTTCTAAGCACTTAGCCTGCGAAAGCATCGAGAAGCTCACAGAGAATTAAGGAGTCATATGGGGAAGGTGGACTGAGGTTTATTGGCCGTCGCTTATTTCGATACCGATAGGCTCACTGCCTGTGCACTCGGTTAGGGCACGGTTTCACGTGAAACGGCCCCTTCCATCGGGGTGCGCGGTGGCGCGCAGCGTGATGAAAGAGGCCGTCGGGAGGCGGACTGCTCTAGGTCGCTAGACATCTCACTTTTAGCTATCGTTGCCCGAAACGCTACCCGGCAAAGTGCAGATGAGGCCTGACTAGGGCTCGGTGGGCTTAGTGGCAGCTTTCATCTTCGAGACAAAGTCGGTAACTGCAGCAGCGAGCATCTCGGTGGGTCGATTATCTTCGTCAAGGTGTGCGTCAACGATCTTTGTTAACGCGGATCCTGTAATCGCGCCGGCTGCACCGGCGTCGATAGCGTCCGCGACGTGTTGGGGAGTCGAAATTCCGAAGCCGAGGAGAATCGGTGCCCCACCAAAACGCTTCACGTTGCTCACTACTTCATCGAGCCCGCGCGTCTCCGATTCCTTCTCGGTGCCGGTGACGCCGTCGCGCGAGATCGCGTAGATGTAGCCTTTGGAGTACTTCGCTACGCCCTCGAGGGTCTTCCCGGAGGCTTGTGCGGGTGCGATGAAGATGGGATCGATTCCTGCTCGGTCGGCTGCGTCGACGAAGGGGGCGCCTTCGCGAACGGGGACGTCGGGAAGCAAAATGCTATCGGCGCCGGCCTCTTGGAACTCGGCATAGAAGGTTTCTAGCCCCCGAGTGAAGGGGACGTTGCCGTAGATGAGCATGCCGATGGGCAGGTCTGGGAACTCGCTTCGAATTGTGCGGATTTGCTCGATCGCAGAATCTACCGTCGCGCCGCCTGCGAGGGCGCGGATGTGTGAGGCCTGGATCGTGGGACCGTCGGCGACCGGATCTGAGAAGGGAACGCCGAGTTCGAGCGCGTCAGCGCCACCGGCGACGGCCGCGCGAACGATGGTGAGGGCGGTTTCTGGGTCGGGATCGCTCAGCATGATGAAAGGGACAAAAGCCCCTTCATTGCGGGCAGCGAGACTGGAGAAGAGTTTCTCGTAGCGGCTCATTACTTGTCCTCCGTGATCTTGAATTCGGGGTGCGCGTCGAGGGTGCGGCGGACGTGATCGATGTCCTTGTCACCGCGCCCGGAAAGAGAAACGAGAATGGTGATGTCTTCATCTTTGCGTTTCAACGCATAGGCCAGGGCGTGCGAGGATTCGAGGGCGGGGATAATGCCCTCGCGGCGGCTGAGGAGCTGGAAGGCCTCGAGAGCTTCGGCGTCGGTGATGCCGACATATGTGGCTCGGCCGGTCTGTGCGAGGTGGGCGTGCTGTGGGCCCACGCCCGGGTAGTCGAGTCCGGCCGAAATGGAATAGGATTCCTCTACCTGTCCGTCGGCATTGCGCATGAGGTAGGAGCGGGCGCCATGAAGAATTCCGATGGTTCCGTTATTGATAGTGGCGCCATGGTGCCCGGAATCGAGTCCTTCTCCCCCAGGCTCAGCGCCGACGAGTTCGACAGATTCTTCGTCGATAAAGTCCGCGAACATGCCGATGGCGTTGGAACCGCCACCGACGCACGCGACGACGAGATCTGGCAGCCCGCCGGTGCGCTCGATCATCTGGGCCTTGGCTTCCTCGGAAATCACTTTGTGGAACTCGCGGACGATCGTTGGGAAGGGATGCGGTCCCGCTGCGGTGCCGAGGAGGTAATGGGATTCGTGGAAGGTGGCGGTCCAGTCGCGGAGAGCTTCGTTGACTGCATCCTTGAGGGTTCCGGAGCCGGAATCCACGGGAATCACCTTGGCGCCCATGAGTTCCATGCGGTAGACGTTGGGTTGCTGCCGCTCGACGTCCTTGGCACCCATGTAGATCACACAGTCGAGGTCGAGCAGAGCGCAGGCGAGAGCGGTCGCGGTGCCATGTTGGCCCGCGCCGGTTTCGGCAATGATGCGCGTCTTTCCCATCCGCTTGGCTAGGAGCGCCTGGCCGATGACCTGGTTGGTCTTGTGTGCACCGCCGTGGACGAGGTCCTCACGCTTGAGGAAGATGCGTGCCTTTCCGCCAAGTTTGGTCGCTTCGGTGAGCGGCGTGGGACGGCCCAGGTAGTCCCGTAGGTAGCCGGCAAGTTCCTTGCGGAAGGCCGGGTCATTCTGGGCGTCGACGAAGGCGTGCTCGAGCTGGTCGAGTGCTGGGATGAGTGATTCGGGAACAAATTGTCCGCCAAACTCACCGAAGTAGGCGGGAAGAATGGTCTCCCTGGTGTCCTGATCGTTGGTCATGATAGTCCTTTTGTCTCGGGCTGTTGCTAGGGCTCGGGTTGGGGATTAATACGTAAAGTGACGAATGATATGGAAGGCCTGAGCGATGAGTGCACTGTCTTTTCGACCGTTCACTTCGACCCCTGAATTGATGTCCAATCCGGCGGTGCCGACGCGAAGCGCCTGGGTGAGGTTCTCTGGATTCAGGCCCCCAGCAAGAAGTGACTTTGCTTTGACCTCGTCCGGGACAGTTGTCCAGTCGAAGGAGGTACCGGTGCCGCCGGCGCCCGAGTCGAGGATGAGCATGTCGGCGGCGTTGGCAAGCGCAGCGGCAAGGGTGGGGCCATGGGGTGCAGTCATATCGATGGCGCGCCACACCTGGCGCTCCCCCGCTACTGCGCGGACGGACTCAATGAGTTCGAGCTCGGCCTCTGTGCTCCCCTGGTAAGGCGCGTGGATTTGCAAGGCGGAGATGCCATCGATAGCCAACTCCTCCCAACCCGCAGTGCGACGTGAGACCGCGACATAGCTGAGGTCGGGCTCATGAGCGATGATATCGAGTGCAGTTTCACGTGAAACATTGCGCGGTGATTCCTCTTCGAAGATGAGACCACCGTAGATCGCACCGGCGGCGCGGGCGGCTTGGGCCGCAGACCACGAAGTGAGACCGCAAACTTTGTTGTGCCCATAGACGAGTTCACGGGCGGCGCGGTCGATGTCCGGTGCGCCGGTGAGCTGAGAGCCAACGAGGAAGGCATTGGCGTGAGATCCCAGGCGGCGAACGGTCTGGTTATCGCGAATACCGGACTCCGACACGATGACCTTGCCAGACGGGACGTGGTGTGAAAGGCGCTCGGAGCGTGTGAGATCGATGCTGAGGTCGTGGAGGTTGCGGTTGTTAATTCCGATGACATCGATGCCAAAGGAAGTGGCGCGGGCGACTTCCTCCTCGGTGATTGCTTCGGTAAGGACATCAAGTCCAAGGGAATCCGCGAGCTGCTTGAGTTCTGCGTAGGTGTCGTCATCGACGATCGACATCATGAGCAAAATGGCGTCGGCGCCGAAATGGCGCGCGGCATAAACCTGGATCGGGTCAACGATGAAGTCCTTGCACAAGACGGGCAGGTGCGTGGATAGCGCCACAGTCTGCAGATGGTCGTAGTCGCCACCAAAACGATCCGGTTCGCACAGCACCGAAATGGCTGAGGCGTAGCGCGAATACACGCGAGCGATGGCCCCAGGTTCATAGTGTTCCCGAATGAGCCCCAGTGATGGCGAGGCGGACTTGCACTCCATGATGAAACGGTTAGTGCCGTTGAGTGCATCGTAGAAGGAACGTTCTGAGCGCGGGAGAGCAGCTAAATCAACGTGTGCCAGGCGCTCACGGATTGCGGGCAGATGCGTGCGGCGCTTGGCGACGATCCCTTCAAGCACGGTCGGCAGAGCCATAGTTCGCCTCCTCGTGCTTCTTCAGCCATGCGGCGACGGTTCCATCCTTAATGAGTTGGTCGGCATGCGCGACGCCCTCGTGGATGGAATCGGTAGTGCCATTGAGATAGAACATTGCGCCGGCGGTGGCGGCGATCGCGTCGTGGTGGGCAGGCTTGCCGGTACCGGCGAAGACCGCCCGGAGGGCCCTTGCGTTTTCTTCACCGTTGCCGCCGGCGAGGTCGGAGAGCTCGTGGCGGGAGATGCCGAGGTCCTCCGGGGTGAGCTCGTAGTGGCTAATGGAGCCGTCGCGAAGCTCCCAGACCTGGGTGGTGCCGTGGACGGCAATCTCATCGGTACCCGCGCCGTGGACGACGAGCGCGCGCGTGCGGCCAAGATCCTTGAATACTTCAGCGATGAGCTGGCCCTGCTCGGGATTGGCGATGCCCATGATCTGGAACTCTGGGCGGCCCGGGCTGAGCAGTGGACCCATGGTGTTGAAGAGGGTTGAAATTCCGAGTCCCTTGCGTACCGGTTGCACGTGAGCAACTGCCGGGTTATACGCAGGAGCGAAGAGGAACGTGAAATTCGAGGCTTCGAGTTGGCGGACCGCGCGGTCCGGATCGAGGTCGAGCGGGATGCCGAGGGCCTCAAGGACGTCGGCGGAACCCGACTTGGAAGATACGGAACGGTTGCCGTGCTTGACCATCTTGACCCCGCCGGCGGAGGCGACGAGAGATGCGCCGGTGGTGACGTTGATGGTGTTAGCGCCATCGCCACCGGTCCCTGCGGTGTCCATGAGTCCCTTTCCGGTGACTGGGAAGGGACGCCCAGCATTGAGGAAGGCGCGCGCCGCGCCGGCGACATCGGCGAAGGTTTCGCCGCGAGTACGGATGTGGGTAAGGAGAGCGGCGATATGAATGTCGTCGTACTCCCCTACTGTCAGTGGGGTAAAGACCTCGATAGCTTGCTCGAGCGTTGGATGTGAAATGTCGAGGAATTCCTGCAGTGTCTTGAGGGCGTGGTTATTAGTCATTACTTGGCTCCTTCCATAGTGGGGAGAGAAGAAAGTTGTTTGATACAGCGTTCGATGATGATGGGTCCCGTCGGCGTGAGGACAGACTCTGGGTGGAACTGCAGGCCGAGGGCCATACCGTCGAGAGTTTCCGCCGCCATGGTGACAGGGCCGATATTGGTGTCGGTCTCCGCGAGGCTGCGCATCTGGGCGGGAATGTTCGCGCAGCCCAAGGAGTGATAGCGCGCAACGGGGACGAGGCGGCCCACGTAGTTCGGGTTATCTGGCTCGGAATCAGTAGTGAGCCCTTGGAAGAGCGGGTGCTTCGCGCCAGCGTCGGTTAGCGTCGTGGGAACAGAGGAACCGTGCACCGGCCCGCAGGCTTTGACCGTGCCGCCGCAATGCTCGAGCAGCGCCTGGAAGCCCAGGCAGATGCCGAGGATGGGGATGCGGCCGAGGGAGGCGTCGATAAGCTGCATCATCGATCCGGCGTCGCGCGGGTGGCCGGGGCCGGGCGAAAGGATGATGATGTCGGGCTGGGCGGCGAGGACCTCCTCCACCGGCACGGTGTTGCGGAAGACGGTGGTGTTATATCCCGCGAGGGCGTCGACGAGGTTGTAGACGAAAGAATCGTGGTTATCGATGAGGACGACGTGCGGGTTCATCGGATGACCTCCAGGTTTGCGTTGTGGGCCTGGGCGATGGCGCTGAGCACCGCGTAGGCCTTGTGGACGGTTTCATCGGCTTCGGACTGCGGAACGGAATCACGCACGACTCCCGCACCGGCCTGGACGACGGCCGTGCCATCCTTGACGTAGGCGGAACGGATGACGATGCAGTTATCCATCGAGCCATCGCCGCGCAGGTAACCGATAGCACCCCCGAAGGAGCCGCGGCGAGTGCCTTCGGTTTCGCGGATGAGTTCCATGGCACGCAGCTTCGGTGCGCCGGTCAGCGTTCCCATGTTCATGCAGGCTCGGTAGGCGTCGAGGGCGTCGAAATCCTCGTGCAGCGTCGCGACGACGCGGGAGACCAAGTGCATCACGCGGGAATAGCGGTCCACTTGGAGCAGGTCGGCGACCTTTCTGGTGCCGGGGACGGCGACGCGGGCAAGGTCATTGCGCGCTAAGTCAACCAGCATGATGTGCTCCGAGACCTCTTTGGAGTCGGTGCGCATCTCGAGTTCGTTGCGGATGTCCAGCTCGTGGGTCGCACCACGCGGGCGGGTGCCGGCGACCGGGTAGAGCTGCACCTGCCGGTCAGCGGCCGTGTACTTCAGGTTGGATTCGGGGGAAGCGCCGAAAAGCTCGTGCTCGGTACCGCGCAGGTAGAACATATACGGCGAGGGGTTGGTCTCTCGCAGCGTGCGGTAGGCGGCAAAGGCATCCGGGCAGTCGAGGCTGAACGCGCGGGAGGGCACGACCTGATAGATATCGCCTGCATGTACGTTGTCTTGGAGGCGCTCGACGTGGCGGCGGAAAGCGGCGTCATCAATGGAAGCGCGTGCGCGAATGGTCTCGCGCGGTGCCGGGGCTTCTGGAGTAATAGGTACGGTGACAACGGCCCGGTCCAGCTCTTCTTCGAGCGCGTGCTTGTCGACGCCCCATCCCTCAATCCTTGCCTTCTGCGTCAGGTGGTCCACCGTGAGGACGTGCTCGGCTACCAGAAATTCATAGTCGGGGTATTCGTTAGGGCCATCAGGAACCGGCGGCAGTGCCTCGAAGGTATCGACATAGTCGAAGGCGAATCCCCCACCAAGGAAAGGCAGCGACTCGCCGGAATAGAGCTGGCTAAACTGCAGTGTGCGCAGGATATCTGCAGTTGAGGTGGCGCGGAGGCGGGCGCGCTCATCGTGCTCGGTTGAGAGCTCGAAGCTAAAGGTGGCGCTGCCCTCACCGTTCTGGCTCATCCTGGAGCGGAAGTCCTGACGAAGTTCATCTAAGAGTAGGTGCCCGGACGGAGTTAAGGCCGTTGCGGTGACTTCCTGGCCGCGGCACACCACCTTGAGTGCCGCCTTGGTGATGGCGATGCAGGTGAGGTTCTTCTTGGACTCGATGTCGGCGGACTCTAAGAGCAGGGAATCCTGCGGAGTGGCGAGGGCATAAAAGAGCGCGCTGGCGTCCGGTATGTACCTGACCTCGCGTTGGGCTGTATACGGCATCCTGTGTCTTTCTTTAACGATAGTGAGTGCTGCCGCGAGCTTCGCAAGAGAGCAAAACGCCGAAAAGCCCGCAGCTGCGGGCCTTAAATATGGGAGAAGAACGAGGCCCGCGGGTTACGCGCGCCACCACCAAAGGTTAAATGTGTTCTTCACATCACTGACTCTAACACCGATACCTTCTGCCGTACAGATAAAGGTCATTCGGGTACCCCCGTGGCCTCATGGTGGTACGGGGCCATGGAACTGCAAGTGATATAGGAAACATGCAGCTAGAGTGTGTGATGTAACACTCTAAAACTGTAGGCCTATAGCTTTTGTAGGACTAATAGTACCCCCGCGCGGGAAAAATATTCATAAAACTGCTGCTTAAAAGGGTGAAAAGAGGATTAAATAACGGTCACTACTGTCACTCTTGAGTAGAAAAGGACCACTATGTTCTCTAAAACTGCTGCTGCTCTCTCAGCTATCGCTCTGAGCACTGTTGCCCTCGTGGGCTGCTCCTCGTCGTCGGAAAGCGCCAGCGGGGATTCCGGAGGCGGAGACTCCTACACCATCGGAATTAATCAGCTGGTTCAGCACCCCTCCCTCGACGCCGCCGCAGAAGGCTTCCAAGAAGCCTTCGAGGAGGCGGGCGTGGACGTGGATTGGGATGTTCAGAACGCCAATGGCGAGCAAGGCACCGCGGTGTCCATCTCTCAGCAGATGGCGAATGCTAACCACGATCTCTACCTGGCCATCGCTACCCCAGCCGGTCAGGCAATGAGCAAGTCCATCAAGGACAAGCCTTTGCTGTTCACTGCGGTGACGGACCCCGTGGAGGCGGAGCTCGTGGAGTCGCTGGATAAGCCGGGCAAGAACGTCACTGGTACCTCCGACGCCGCCCCCATCGAGGAGCAGGTAGAGCTCATTAGCCAGCTGGTCCCAGACGCCACATCTGTGGGCGTCGTCTACTCCTCCGCTGAGGTGAATTCCAAGGTGCAGGTGGAGCAGCTGACGGAAGCAGCCAAGCCGAAGGGGATTGAAGTGAAGTCGCAGACGGTGACCTCCGTGACGGAGATCCCCCAGGCCGTGGAGGCACTGGGTGATGTCGATGCCATCTACATTCCGACCGATAACATGGTCGTCTCCGGCATCTCTTCGCTCATCAAGGTAGCGAATGACAAGACCATCCCGGTCATCGCTGCGGACTCCGGTGCCGTCGAAGGTGGTGCTGCAGCCACCATTGGTATCGACTACAAGGAGCTGGGCCGCCAGACCGGTGAGATGGCGCTGCGGATCCTGCAGGATGACGCTGACCCGGCCGAAACTCCGGTGGAAACCGCTTCTGAATACACCTACGTGATCAACGAAGACGCAGTGAAGGCACAGGGCATTGAGGTGCCGCAGGAGATCCTAGACAAGGCTGAGACGCTGTGATTGGAGCACTCGAGCTAGGTCTCATCTATGCGGTCATGGCCGTAGGCGTCTACCTGACGTTCCGCGTCCTTGACTTCCCAGACCTGACTGTCGATGGCTCCTTCACCACCGGGGCTGCGACGGCCGGCGTGCTCATTACGAATGGGGTCAACCCCTTCGCGGCCTCGTTGGCTGGTTTCGGCACCGGATTTGTGGCCGGCTGCATCACCGGACTCCTCCATACGAAGGGCCGCATCGATGGGCTGCTTGCTGGCATCCTCACGATGATCGGTCTGTGGTCCATCAACCTGCGCATCATGGGCAGCGCTAACGTGCCGTTGCTGACGCAGGATTCGGTTTTCACTCCGCTGGATGCGGTCATGGGAACCTGGGCCGGGGTGGGGCTGCTTGCTGTGGGTTCGGTGCTGCTCTGCCTACTGATTGTGTGGTTCCTGTCTACGGACTTGGGCCTCTCGTTGCGCGCCACTGGCGACAACCAACAGATGATCACCTCCTTTGGCGTGTCGACGGATTTCACCAAGATTCTGACCTTGGCTTTGTCCAACGGCCTGGTGGGTCTGTGCGGTGCGCTCATCGCGCAATATCAAGGCTTTGCCGATATCTCGATGGGTATTGGTCTCATTCTGGTGGGTCTTGCCTCCGTCATCCTGGGGCAGGCGGTACTCCCCCAGTCGCGCCTGTGGATGGCTGTCGTGGCGGTGGCACTGGGCTCCGTGATCTACCGACTCATCATCTTCGCCGCTTTGCAGGTGGGCCTCAACCCGAATGACATGAAGCTCATCACGGCGCTGCTGGTTATTGTTGCTCTCCTGGTGCCTCGCATGACGCGGGTACGCGGCAAAAGGAAGGCCTAAATCATGCTCAACATAGACAAGATCTCAAAGACCTTCTTTCCGGGGACAGTCAACGAACGCCGTGCGCTTCGCGACGTCTCCCTGGCGCTTGCCTCCGGTGACTTCGTCACGGTTATCGGTTCAAACGGTGCGGGAAAGTCAACTCTTCTGAACTCGATTGCGGGCCGGCTCACCCCGGATTCTGGGAAAATCTCGATCGACAACAAGGATGTGACCAGCCAGCCGGAGCACAAGCGTGCGCAGAAAGTCGGACGCGTGTTCCAGGACCCCATGGCGGGTACAGCACCGAACCTGACGATTGAGGAGAACCTCTCGCTCGCTTATTTGCGCGGCAAGAAGCGCGGACTCGGTCTGGGGCTCAATTCCGCGCGCCGGGCTGTCTTTGTGGATCAGCTAGAGTCGCTCGAGCTGGGCTTGGAGGAGCGCCTTGGGACGAAGGTGGGCTTGCTCTCCGGCGGTCAACGCCAGGCGCTGTCATTGCTCATGGCCGGCTTTACTAACCCGAAGGTGATGCTTCTTGATGAGCACACGGCTGCTCTCGACCCGCAACGCGCGGAGCTGGTGACCACTTTGACGCAGCGCATCGTGGAACAAGGTCAGCTCACCACGCTGATGGTGACGCACAATATGGCACAGGCGCTGCAGGTGGGAAACCGCCTCATCATGATGCATGAGGGAGAGATCATTTACTCCGCCGACGCTGAGCAGAAGGCGAAGCTCACGGTGGAGGATCTCATGGCGGAGTTTGCGAAGATTAAGGGCGCTACGTCCGATAGGACCCTTTTGCAGTAGCGATCCTCCGTGGTTGTTTCACGTGAAACCTAGGTGTTGTGTTTGGCAGCACCTAGGTTTCTTTCTGTTCGTGGGTCTAGCACCTTTGTGAAGGTTTGACGGTGACATAAAAAGAGGGCCCAGCACAACGCTGGGCCCTCTAAGCGTAAAGCTAGTTGAACTTGAGTGGAGCTTACTTGAGCTTGATGAGCGCGGAAGAGAAGTAGTCCTCGACTGCTGATGGGTCATCGAGAGGGAGAACAGCGCCTACGTACTGGTCCGGGCGAACGATGACCACCGCTCCGTCGCGGGAAATTCCGCGGGCATCGAAGATGTCCTTGTCGCCAGGGAGAGCGTTGAAGACATTCTCCCAATTCGGAATGTTGAACTTGCCGTTGCGCGGGCGGAACAACAGTGGGGCGTCAAGAATCTCATAGTCGTGATGGTTGGTCTGCTGGTAGATAGCCTTCACGTCGAAGTAGGTATTTTCATCAGCTCCCTCCGGGGTGAACGCGGCCAGGATGGGACCGAGCTTCTCGGCCCACTCGCTCAGAGTGGAGCTCTCGCCGGCCTTGGGGGCATCGGCAAAGGCGTAGATGCGGTAGCGGCCATCGGCGGTGTGCTGGTGGCCCAGGTGCTGAGGGTAAGCATCGCAGCGGCGGAGGACCTCAAAGGACTTGAAGCGCTTGCCTACCGGGAAGCCGGTAGCAAGGTCCTGGTGCTGTGTTGTACCGACAATCAGGTTGTCTTCGTACTGCGTCATCATGCCAGCGGCGAACTCCTCCGCGGCGACGTAGTACTTCTCCACTGCCTCCGGATCATCGAGCTCTTCGGTAGGTGTGGCCATGAGGGTGGACCACTCGCGGTCGAAGTTGATGAGGTTCTGAGCAGCTGGCTGACGCTCGCCGTGGTAGGTGGTCAAGAGTTCCTTCGGGGCGCGGCCGTCGAGGACGTGGCCGAGCTTCCACCCGATATTGAAGCCATCCTGCATGGAAACGTTCATTCCCTGACCGGCCTTTGCTGAGTGGGTGTGGCAGGCGTCGCCGGTAAGGAAGACGCGCGGGTCCTCGTCGTTATCGTCGAAGGCATCGACGAGTCGGTGGCCTACCTCGTAGACGGAGTGCCAAGCAACCATCTTGACGTCGATGAAGTAGGGCGAGTAGATCTCGTTGGCCTTCTCGATGATCTTCTCAATCGGGGTGGAGCGGACCTTGTGATTGTCATCCTCGGGCACGACGCCGAGGTCGACGTAGATGCGGCAGAGGTAGCCGCCCTCACGCGGGATGTGCAGGATTGAGCCGGCCTGGGAGTGAATGGCACACTTGGTGCGCCAATCCGGGAAGTCGGTGTCAACCACGACATCCATGACACCCCATGCGTGATTGGCCTGGTCGCCCTTGAGCGAGCGGCCGATGGACTTGCGAACGCGGGACTTAGCACCATCACAGCCGACGACGTACTTGGCGCGTACGTCGCGCGGGTTGCCGTCGACATCCTCGAGGTGGACCGTTACCGGGTATTCGCCCTCCCCTACCTCAAGGGAGACGAAGTTCCAGCCGTAGTCCGGAGTGATGCGGCCCGGGGCGCGGTGCGCATAGCGAGCGAAGTAGTCCAGCACGCGGGCCTGGTTGACAATGAGGTGGGGGAATTCAGAGATGCCCTGCTCGTCGTCGATGGGGCGAGCGCCGCGGATGATCTTGGACCGATCCTGCGGATCCGGGTTCCAGAAAGACATCTCCGTGATCTCGTAGGCCTCTTCTGTAATTTCCTTGGCAAAGCCGAAGGCCTGGAAGGTCTCCACGGAACGGGACTGGATTCCATCGGCTTGGCCTAGCTCGAGGCGGTGTGGGCGGCGCTCGATGATCCGCGTATTGACGTCCGGGAACATGGCCAGCTGCGCTGCGGCGATCATGCCGGCTGGCCCGGAGCCCACAATGAGAACGTCCATTTCATCCGGAAGTTCAGCGACGCGATCGATGCCGTATCCGGCAGGCTCGTGCACGCGGGGATCTTCCGAAACGTAGCCGTTGTGGTGGAACTGCACTGTGGACTCCTTAGTTAGCGGTTGTAGTTGACGAGAACAAAGAGAGTGATGGGGGTAGCGGCTGCTCCCCCACTTCTATGTGAGCTTCGCTCGTTGAGTTGGTGACTCAGTTCAAGGCGTCAAGAGGATGTGAGCTGGGTCGTATATGAGAATCATATATGATGCGTTCCCCGCGCACAATGGCTTGTGCAGAAAGGGGAGCGCATGGGTGGAGGGGCGTCGTCTAGCGCGGGCTGAAGATGAAGTGACCCTGGGATTGCTCGGCCTCGTGCTCTGCTCCGAGGGCTATCCCCTTGCGTTCGCGCAGGATGAAGGTGCAGATGAAGCCGACGATCGAAGCGGATACGAGGTAGCCTGACACCGCAAAAGTGGTACCCGTTGCCTCGACGAGCGCGGCGGCGATCATGGGGGCGAAGGCGCCGCCCAGGACCGAGCCGAGGGCATAGGTAATGGAGACGCCGGTGGCGCGAATAGAGGCGGGGAAAAGCTCGGCGTACATCGCGGACTGCGCACCGTAGGTCAGGCCCAGGCCCACGGTGAGGAAGAGGAGTGCGCCGTAGAGGAGACCGAGGCTTCCGGTATTGACCAGCGGGAAGAGGGCGGCAGCGCCGATGCCCTGCAAGATGAATCCCAGGAGGTAGGTATTTCGGCGGCCGATGTAGTCCGAGATGAAGCCGGCGAACAAGGTGGTCAAGGCCCACGAGAAGGCAGACACGGTCACGGCGTTGAGGACATCACCGCGGTCGAGTGCGACGGGGCCCTCCGGGTCGGTGGCGTAGCGCTGGATGTAGCCGCCCGTAGTCATGTATCCGACGGTGCCGTTACCCGCGAAGACGAGGGCGGCGACGAGGACGAGCGGGGTGAACTTCTTAAACAGCGTGCCAATGGGGTTGGTGGCTTCTTCCTCTTCGCGTTCCGCAATCTCCGCGAATACTGGGGACTCGTCGACGCCCATGCGGATGAGGTAGCCCACCAAGACGAGGGCAAAGGAGAGGAGGAAGGGAACGCGCCAGCCCCAGTCCATGAAGGCGTCGCCAGGCGCGATGGTGTTCATGATGGACAGCACGCCGGAGGAGAGCAGCAGGCCGGCGGGCACGCCGATCTGGGGGCCTGCGCCGTAAAGGCCGCGCTTGTCAGTCGGGGCGTGTTCCACCGCCATGAGCACCGCGGAACCCCATTCGCCACCAGCAGAGATGCCTTGGATGATGCGCAAGGTGATGAGGAGAATCGGCGCCCAGATGCCGGCGGTTTCATAGGTTGGCAGAACACCAATCAGGGTGGTCGCACCGCCCATGGCGATGAGCGTGACCATGAGGACCACGCGGCGTCCGAAGCGGTCGGCGAAGTGCCCTGCTAGGAACGCGCCAACTGGGCGGAATAGGAAGGACAAGCCAACGGTCAGGAAGGAGATGATGGTGGCCAGGCCACCTTCGAGCGGGCCGAACATGAGGTGGTTGAACACGAGTCCGGCCACCGCTGCATAGAGGAAGTAGTCGTACCACTCGATAGCGGTACCGATGGTCGTCGCGGCGACGACACGGCGGCGTTCGGCCGTCGAAATTGTCGGCGTGACAGCTGTGTGCGACATGATGTGATTCCTTTCGGCATGGGGTGTGCCATATACGGAAAAGCGTGTGAGTTGAACCACTTGCGGTGCTGCTAGGGATAATATACGATCTGGGCAAGGATTTGTTCACAATTAAGGATTCTTCATGGCTGTACCTGAGTTCTTGCCGGTAAAACCGGGCAAAATGATCGCCGTCCATGTGGCCTTTGAGTCCCGCGCGGCACAGCGCGGCCGCTGGCCCAAAACCCCGAGTTACTTCCTCAAGGCGACAAGCACGCTGGCTGAGTCGGACGGGATTGTCGAGCGTCCCGAAGGAACTGAACTGCTGGCCTTCGAAGGCGAAATCGCACTCATCATCGGCACTCCGGCCCGCAATGTCTCCCTTGAGGATGCGTGGAAGCACGTTGCCTACGTGACCGCGTCGAACGACATTGGGCTGTATGACTACAAGGTGCAGGACAAAGGTTCCAACACCCGTTCCAAGTCCCGCGATGGATACACCCCCATTGGGCCGGAGCTTATCGACGCCCAGGGGATCGACCCCAAGGGCCTACGCCTGCGTACGTGGGTCAACGGAGAAGTTGTCCAAGAGGGTACGTCCTCCGACGAAGACCTCATCTTCCCCCTCGCCCAGTTTGTGGCCGACCTTTCCCAGCACATGACACTGGAGACCGGTGACATCATCCTCACCGGCACTCCTGCTGGCTCTTCCGTCATCGAGCCTGGTGACGTCGTTGAGGTCGAAGTTGATGTGCCAGGAGGCGTGAGCTCCGGCAAGCTGAAGACCACCGTGAAGGAGGTCCCCGCCTCTTTCGATCCGCAGCTGGGCAACCTGCCCTACGTGGACGATAAGCAGCGCGAAGATGCCTACGGTGACCGCGAATCCGCCGGCCTTCCTCCTAAGGGTGAGGTCGGCCTCGATCCAGAGCTCAAGGCGGCCCTGGAGAAGGCCCCGACCGCCGGCTTGTCCGCTCAGCTGCGCAAGCGCGGCATCAACCAGTCCGTGATCGAAGGCGTGTACCCGCAGGCGAAGGGAACCAAGATGGTGGGCGTTGCCCGCACCCTGCGCTTCGTGGCCGGCCGCGAGGACCTGTTCAAGTCCCACGGTGGTGGTCTCAACGAGCAGAAGAAGGTCTTCGACACCGTCAAGGAGGGTGAGGTCATCGTCATCGAGGCCCGCCAGGAATCCGGTTCCGGAACACTCGGTGACATTTTGGCGCTGCGCGCGAAGGTCCGCGGTGCTGCCGGCGTTGTCACCGACGGCGGCGTGCGTGACTACGAGGCCGTCAAGGAGATTGGCCTGCCCGTCTTCACCCAGGGCGCGCACCCCTGCGTGCTCGGCCGCAAGCATGTCCCGTGGGACAGCGATATCGCTGTTTCTTGTGGCAACGCCACCGTTCTTCCGGGTGACATCATCGTTGGTGACGACGATGGCGTCGTGGTTATTCCTCGCGACATCGCCGCGGAAGTCGCCGAAGCTGCGCTGGCCAAGGAGCACGAGGACGAATGGGTCGCTTCCCGAGTGGAGGAAGGCGCCAGCTTGGATGGGCTCTTCCCGCCGACCGGAGCGAATAAGGAAGCCTATATCGCGTTCCGTGATGGAAAGGCGGGTGGTCAATGACGGAACCTGCACTATCAGCTGGGGAAAGCAAGTCCCAACAGGCCTATAACTGGATAAGTCACAAGATTCGTACTCGCGAGTATGAGCCCGGGTATCGCCTCGTGTTAGCAACAATCGCGGAGGAACTGGGTATCAGCGTGGTTCCCGTCCGCGAAGCCATTCGGCAATTGGAAGCGGAAGGGATGGTCACCTACGAGCGCAACGTCGGTGCCAGTGTGACCACCTACAATCGCGAGGCCTATTACGAATCCATGGACATCGTGGCCACGCTAGAAGCAAATGCCACGGCCCAATCCGCACCGTATCTCGATGCGGAGGATATTGCCCGGGCGCAGGAGATCAACCAGCGCATGCAGGAGCTCGATATCCACCACGATCCAGAAGAATTTACCCAGCTCAACAAAGAATTTCATAGCGTTCTCTTCTCCAAGTGCCCGAACGAGAGGCTAAAGAACTTGGTGGTGGACCAGTGGAAGCAATTGGAATACCACCGCGTCTCTACCTTTCGGTATGTGCCCGAAAGAGCTCAAGAGTCAACGCGCGAGCACGAGCAATTGCTCAGTCTCATCGAGGCTGGCGCGGAACCCGCCTACATAGAAAAAGTGGCCAGGCAACACCGACTGACCACTCTCAGCACCTATCGCAAGAAAAACGACTAAGGAGTCGAAATCACCCATGGCTATCAACAACGATGCTGCTAAGCCCACCGATCTCCCCGAGAAGATCCTTCACTACATCAACGGCGAGTTCGTCCCGTCGATCGACGGTGATGAATTCGAGGTCTTGGATCCGGTAACCAATAAAACCTACATCAAGGCCGCCTCCGGCAAGCCGGAAGACATTGACAAGGCTGTCGCTGCTGCGAAGGAGGCCTTCGAGAACGGCCCGTGGTCCAAGGCACTGCCGCGTGAGCGCGCCCGTGTGCTCAACAAGATTGCGGATATCGTCGAGAGCCGCGCAGACAAGCTTGCCGCGTGGGAATCCTTCGACTCCGGCCTGCCCATCACTCAGGCCAACGGTCAGGCTAAGCGTGCAGCGGAGAACTTCCGCTTCTTTGCTGACCTAATCGTCGCCCAGGCTGACGACGCCTACAAGGTACCGGGCCGCCAGATCAACTACGTCAACCGCAAGCCGATTGGCGTGGCGGGCCTGATTACCCCGTGGAACACTCCGTTCATGCTGGAGTCCTGGAAGCTCGCCCCGGCCATCGCCACCGGTAACTCCGTCGTCCTGAAGCCTGCTGAGTTCACTCCCCTCTCTGCACAGCTGTGGGCGGGCATCTTCGAGGAG
Source organism: Corynebacterium sp. HMSC05D03 (assembly GCF_001807205.1). Classification (NCBI taxonomy): domain Bacteria; kingdom Bacillati; phylum Actinomycetota; class Actinomycetes; order Mycobacteriales; family Corynebacteriaceae; genus Corynebacterium; species Corynebacterium sp. HMSC05D03. Next base: position 240,595 of record NZ_KV788168.1, read on the forward strand.
GCCGGCCTGCCGAAGGGTGTCTTCAACCTGGTCAACGGCTTCGGTGAGGAAGGCTATGCAGGCGACCCGCTGGTTAAGCACCCGGATGTTCCTCTGATTTCCTTCACCGGCGAGTCTCGCACCGGCCAGATCATTTTCGGCAACGCAGCTCCTCACCTCAAGGGCCTGTCGATGGAGCTGGGCGGCAAGTCCCCCGCCATCGTCTTCAGTGATGCCGACCTCGAAACCGCGATCGATGCCTGCATCTTCGGCGTCTTTTCCCTCAACGGTGAGCGTTGCACCGCTGGCTCCCGCATCCTGGTTCAGCGCGATATCTACGATGAGTTTGTGGAGCGCTACGCCGCCCAGGCTAAGCGCGTGAAGGTGGGCCTGCCCTCCGATCCGACCACCGAGGTCGGTGCCCTGGTACACCCGGAGCACTACGAGAAGGTCACCTCCTACATCGAGATCGGCAAGCAGGAGGCCACCCTGGCCGCCGGCGGTGAGCGCCCGGAAGGCTTCGAGGAAGGCAACTTTGTCCAGCCGACCGTCTTCGTTGACGTCAAGCCGGATGCACGAATCTTCCAGGAAGAGATTTTCGGCCCCGTCGTTGCTATCACCCCGTTCGATACCGACGAAGAAGCACTCGAGCTGGCCAACAACACGAAGTACGGCCTTGCCGCCTATGTCTGGACCTCGGATCTGAAGCGCGCCCACAACTTTGCCCAGAACGTTGAGGCCGGCATGGTGTGGCTCAACTCGAACAACGTCCGTGACCTGCGCACCCCGTTCGGTGGTGTCAAGGCCTCCGGCCTGGGCCACGAGGGCGGCTACCGTTCGATCGACTTCTACACCGATCAGCAGGCCGTCCACATCAACCTGGACAAGGTACACAACCCGGTCTTTGGCAAGCAGGACTAAGACGTCCACTCTCTTCTCCCCCACCACTACTTCTATCTAAGGAGCCATCATGGCTGACATTCAGGCCCCCGATATTCTGCGTTGCGCCTACATGGAGATCGTCGTTACCGATCTCGCTGCATCTCGAAAGTTCTACGTTGACACCCTCGGCCTCGTCGTGACCGAGGAAAACGAGAACGAAATCTACCTGCGCACCTACGAGGAGTTCATCCACCACAACCTCGTGCTACGCCAAGGCCCCGTCGCTGCTGTTGCTGCATTCTCCTTCCGGGTTCGTTCGCCGGAGGATCTGGACCTCGCCGAGGAGTTCTACAAGGCACGTGGCTGCGAGGTTCGCCGTAACAAGGATGGCTTCGTTAAGGGCATCGGTGACTCCGTGCGTGTGCAGGATCCGCTGGGATTCCCGTACGAGTTCTTCTACGAGGTTGAGCACGTCGAGCGTCTGGCTTGGGCATACGATGCCCACATCCCTGGCGCGCTTGTTCGCCTCGACCACTTCAACCAGATCACCCCGGACGTTCCTGCCGCCGTGAAGTACATGGAGGAGCTCGGATTCCGTACCACCGAGGACATTCGCGATGAGGAGGGAACTGTCTACGCTGCATGGATGCGCCGCAAGCCGACGGTGCACGACACCGCCATGACCGGTGGCGATGGTCCGCGCATGCACCACATCGCTTTTGCTACCCACGAGAAGCACAACATCATCGCGATTTGTGACAAGTTGGGTGCACTGCGCGAATCCGACCGCATTGAGCGCGGCCCGGGCCGCCACGGTGTCTCCAACGCTTACTACCTCTACCTGCGTGATCCGGATGGCCACCGCGTGGAGATCTACACCCAGGATTACTACACCGGCGACCCGGATAACCCGGTCGTGACCTGGGATGTCCACGATAACCAGCGCCGTGACTGGTGGGGAACCCCGGTTGTCCCTTCCTGGTACCGCGATGGCTCCACCGTCCTCGACCTCGATGGCAACCCAGTGCCGCTGGTGGCTCGCGAGGACGAGTCCGAGCTGGAGGCAACCATTGGCGCAGACGGCTTCTCCTACACCCGTAAGGAAGATGCAGAAGAAATGCCGGAGTGGAAGCAGGGCGAGTACAAGCTGGGACACCAGCTCTAAACAGGCCTCAGCACTCAGGTTGATGAACGTGGTCCCGCGGCGTCGAGAAGAAAGCGCACATATCGCGGGACCGCGTTGTCGTTTCACGTGAAACCATCAGGTTTAACGAACCTGTTAAACAGAACAGATACGTTCTACAACCCCTTAAGGAGCGAAGTACATGCTGGATGAGAAACAGCACATCGCTATTGCAGATGAACTGGCGCAAGCCGAAAAAGATCGCACCATGGTCCCGCTGCTGACCGCCCGTTTCCCGGAGATGAGCATCGAGGATTCCTACGCAGTGCAGCGCGAGTGGGTGCGCCGCGGCATTGAAGACGGGCGTCGTCTCGTCGGCCGTAAGATTGGCCTGACCTCCAAGGTTATGCAGGAAGCCACGGGAATCACCGAGCCAGATTACGGCGCCATCTTTGAAGACCAGGTCTATGAGAACGGCTCCACCATCGAGCACGCGCAGTTCTCCAATGTTCGCATTGAGGTCGAGCTGGCCTTCGTGCTCAAGGAAGAGCTGAAGGGCCCGAATTGCAGCATCTTCGACGTGCTGCGTGCAACAGAGTACGTCGTCCCTGCTCTGGAGATCCTCTCCTCCCGCATCGAGATGGAAGGCCGCACTATCGTCGACACCATTTCGGATAACGCAGCCCTCGGCGCCATGGTCTACGGCGGCAACCCGGTGGATCCCGCGGACGTCGATCTGCGCTGGGTGTCCGCACTGCTCTACCGCAACGAGTCCATCGAAGATACGGGTGTGGCGGCGGCTGTGCTGAACCACCCGGCAATGGGCGTGGCTTGGCTTGCCAACAAGCTTCACGCGCACGGCGATAACCTTGCCGCCGGCGACATTATTCTGGCCGGTTCCTTCACCAAGCCCATGTGGGTTGAACCGGGCGATACCGTCCATGCAGACTATGGAAAGTTGGGGTCCATCACATGCCGATTCCAGTAAAGTTGCCGCCTACCTTTGCAGACGTCCTAGAAAAGGCCGAGCAACCGCTCGTTGGTGCCTGGATCTGTTCCGGCTCGGAGGCCGCGGCGGAGATCATCGCCTCGGCTGGTTTTAGCTGGACGCTTATCGACGGCGAGCATTCGCCTTATGGCCTGGAGACCATTCTTTCCTTGCTCCGCGCCACAGATGCCTATGGTCTTACGCGTGTGGTTCGCGTGCCTGTGAATAACACGGCGCTGATCAAACAGTACCTTGACCTGGGTGTACAGAATCTGATGGTGCCCATGATTGATAACGCCGAGGAAGCGGAAGCGGCCGTTGCAGCCATGCACTACCCGCCCCGCGGTGTGCGCGGCGTCGGCTCGGCTCTGGCCCGCTCTTCGCGCTGGAATGGCGTGGAGAACTACCTCGCCAACGCGTCGGACACGGTGAGTCTCACGGTGCAGATTGAGTCTGCGACCGCGGTGAAGAACGTGGAAGAGATCGTGGCTGTTGAAGGCGTGGACAACATCTTCGTCGGCCCCTCGGACCTGGCGGCCTCGATGGGGCTGTTGGGTCAGCAGACCCATCCGGATGTGCTCGAGGCGGTCAATCACACATTTGAAGCAGTTCGTGCTTCCGGAAAGAAGGTAGGCGTCAATGCCTTCAACCTTGAGCAGGCCCAGAAATACATGGCTTCTGGCGCATCATTTGCCCTGGTTGGCGCGGATGTTCAACTTCTTTCGGGTGCGGCACGCCAACTGGCAGACAAATTCCATTTGGGAGGGTAAAAAAGAACCATGAGTGAAAACAACAAGGTCAATATTGACGAGCTGCTGGCCAAGGTTCCGACTGGCTTGCTGATTAATGGTGAGTGGGTAGACGCCTCCGATGGCTCCACTTTCGACGTGGACAACCCGGCAACCGGTGAGGTTATCGCTACCCTTGCTTCCGCTACTTCTGAGGATGCGAAGAAGGCTTTGGATGCAGCCTGCGCCGTGCAGGATGAGTGGGCACGCACGTCCACCCGCGAGCGCTCCAACCTGCTGCGCCGTGCTTTTGACCTGGTGCAGGAGCGCAAGGACGAGTTCGCTGCGCTGATGACCCTGGAGATGGGCAAGCCGCTGGCAGAGTCCTATGGTGAGGTTACTTACGGCGCTGAGTACCTACGCTGGTTCAGCGAGGAGGCCGTTCGTGACTACGGCCGTACCCTGCCGGCGCCGGAGGGCACCCTGCGCATGGTGACCCGTCGCAAGCCGGTGGGCCCGTGCTTGCTCATCACCCCGTGGAACTTCCCGCTAGCTATGGCTACCCGCAAGATTGCCCCGGCCATTGCCGCTGGTTGCACCATGGTGGTCAAGCCCGCCAAGCTCACGCCGCTGACTACTCAGTACTTCGCACAGACCATGATTGATGCCGGCGTTCCTGCCGGTGTGGTCAACGTGGTCTCCGGTAAGTCTGCTTCGGCCATCTCCGAGCCGATCATGGCGGATTCCCGCCTGCGCAAGGTTTCCTTCACCGGCTCTACCCCGGTGGGCAAGACCCTGCTCAAGGCCGCTGCCGACAACGTCCTGCGCACCTCGATGGAGCTGGGCGGCAACGCTCCGTTCATCGTCTTTGAGGACGCTGACATCGACCAGGCCGTCGAGGGCGCAATGGGCGCCAAGATGCGCAACATCGGTGAGGCCTGCACCGCGGCTAACCGCTTCATCGTCCACGAGTCCGTCGCCGATGAGTTCGCGGAGAAGTTCGCTAAGCGCATCGGTGAGCTCAAGGTGGGCAACGGCCTCGATGAGGGTGTCACTTGTGGTCCGCTCGTGGAGCAGAAGGCACTGGATAACATCACCGCGCTTGTCGACGACGCCGTGGAGAAGGGTGCCAAGGCCATCGTCGGCGGCAAGCCGGGTGAGGGCAAGGGCTACTTCTACGCCCCGACCGTTCTGACCAACGTTCCTCGTGATGCCCGCGTGGCACAGGAAGAGATCTTCGGCCCGATCGCTCCGATCCTGACCTTTTCCGATGAGAAGGAAGCGATTGAGATTGCTAATGACACAGAGTACGGCCTGGCCTCCTATGTGTTCACCGAGGACTCCGACCGTATGTGGCGCATCGGTGACGGCCTCGAGTTCGGCCTCATGGGCTTCAACGCTGGTGTCATCTCCAACGCCGCTGCCCCATTCGGTGGCGTGAAGCAGTCCGGCATGGGCCGCGAGGGCGGCGCTGAGGGCCTGGACGAGTACACCTCGCTGCAGTACATCGCTATGCGTGACCCGTACGCGAATGCATAACTAGTGCATTAGTTTCGCCGCTGACAACGCGTAAGCCGCCCTACGGGGCGGCTTTCTTTTTTCAAAACCTTCTTGGTTAGCATTCTGCACGCGTAGCCAAAGTGTGTGCGCTATCACTCAAGATTGGGTGGTGTGGCACACACTATATTCTCGGTAAGCGACTCACGAGGAGTCGTCTGCACCCAGGGAGGTTTGAAATTGTCTCAAGAAGAAACCAAGAGCTTTGATTACATCGTTGTAGGAGCTGGGTCAGCCGGGTGCGTTATTGCCCGTCGGCTAGTCGACGCCGGAAAGAGCGTCGCAGTTCTTGAAGCTGGCGATTATGACGTTAACCCCGACATCGAGAAGGTGCACACCTTGGGACTCCTATGGGGTTCACCTCAAGACTGGAATTATCGTACGGTTCCTCAACCGCGGGCGGCTGGCCGGAGTCTGCACATTCCTCGCGGAAAGGTGATGGGCGGCTCGCACGCGCTCAACGCAACCATTTGGGTCCGTGGTGCTAAGCAGGACTATGACACATGGGCTTATCTCGGCAATGATGGTTGGTCCTGGGAGGACGTGCTGCCCATTTTCAAGGCGATCGAAAATTTCGACGGTGGCACTTCGGAGGTCCGCGGTAGCGAGGGGCTGCTTGATGTTATGGAGAATTACACTCGTCACCCGCTTCAAAATGATCTTTTCCAAGCTGCTCAAGAGGCGGGTATTCCACTCAACAAAGACTACAACTCCGGTGACGTGGAAGGCGTGGGCAAGATTCAAGCGAACGTTCGCAACGGAAACCGCTTTAACACTTGGCATGCGTACCTGAAGCCGATCGAGAATGCCCCTAACCTAACCATCATTACAAGTGCACATGTCCACGGTCTAGTTGTTGAAAACAACGCCATCCTTGGCGTGACTGCCGAAGTTGCCGGTAAGCTTCAGGAGCTTCGGGCTGATGAGACGATTCTCTGCGCGGGCGCATTGAATTCGCCGGAAATCCTTTTGCGCTCCGGTATTGGGCCGGCAGAAGAACTCGAGGCGTTGGGGATTGCGTCGACTCATGATCTCCCTGGCGTCGGCAAGAATCTCCATGATCACTTACTCTCCCCCGTTATTTTCACTACCACGAAAAAGGAAGTGCCGGCTCCGGAAGTTCTGCCAGCCGAGGTACACGTTTTCTCTAAGTCGCGTCCTGGCGCTGTTATCCCGGATACTCAACCGCTTTATTTCTCAATCCCCATGTACAACGAGGACATGGAGGGTCCAGATAACGGATTCACGCTGATGGGTGGCATAGTTAGACCCGCCAGTCGCGGTGAGCTGACCCTGACGGGGCCGGATCCTTCAGATCCCATTGCTATTGATTTCGGCGCCTTGTCTGTGCAGGCAGACGTCGATGCATTGGTAGCTTCGGTGAAGCAGTGTCGTGAAGTCGGCCGCCAGCCAGCATTGGCCGAATGGGGCCCCGAAGAAGTCTATCCAGGTCCAGATGTATCCGATGATGATCTTGAGGCTTACGTTCGTAGCACGGCTATTACGTACCACCATCAAGTTGGCACATGCAAGATGGGCATTGACGCTATGGCCGTGGTAGATCCGCACACCCTAAAGGTCTACGGGCTTGAGGGGATTCGAATCGCCGATGCTTCTGTAATGCCACTGGTGCCGACGGGAAATACTAATGCGCCCTCTATCATGGTCGCTGAGAAGGCCGCGACATTCTTATTGAGGTGAAGTCCTCGTGGCGGTTTTAAGTGCAGGAACGTCACTAGACCCGATTCGTACGACACGGCGTCTGCCTTTTAGCTGAGGAAATCTCAAGTAAATAGGTCCGGCGTGAACGATGTCTGAGTGCGCGGGTGACAAAGAAGGATTAGGTACTTTGACCTAAAGAGCTTTCGGGCTCGACCACTCGGCGTTGTGTCCGGATGAGCTTGGTGAAATTTAAACTATAAAAAGCGCCAGAACCGCGTAGCAGCGCAGCTTGCCCCGGTTGGGCCAGCGGAGCTCCCCCTGAGAGCTTCTCGGTAAAGATCTAATTGGCACAAACAGACAAGTTAACGAAAGGTCTTTCCCACAGAAAGTGTGACCTTTGAAGGTTACAGCCATCGTCGCTCTCATTCGGCTGATTGAGCGTTAAGCCGGATTGCTCTCTGTCAACGCGAGGCTTATTTCGGCCTGGACGAAGATCGCTTAACGCTAAGTTGTCGGCGCTATTAGTCAAGTTTTTACGGGAGAGCTATGTCACCATATGGAACCATAGCGGTATGGCTCACATACCGCGCCCCCTGACAGAGAGGATTGATGATGGATTCTTCCAAAGTGATTGTTATCGGCGCTGGTTTCTCTGGCTTGGTAGCAGCACGTGAACTTCAAACTGCAGGTGTGAACTGTGAAGTTATCGAAGCACGCGACCGAATTGGTGGAAGAGCGTGGACGGACGATCGAATGGGGCTCCCGTTGGAAATGGGTGCGACATGGGTTCATTGGTTTCAGCCGTACATGTGGGGAGAGATTACGAGGTATAACCAAGGAATCCACACAAGTCCAGCCGATAACAACGCCTACTGGGTCACTCAGGGCAAAGTTCGCAGGGCTACAGAAAGGGAAGCCGATGAAAAAATGCTGCCTGCACTAGACGTAATCTACGAAGGCTCGGATAAATATTTCCCCAACCCTCACGACCCGCTTGCAATCTTGCGGGATGAGTATGGTGCGGACCCACAAGATGTCGAAGCGTTTAAGCAATTCGATCAAAAGTCAGTTATGGACATCGTTAACGAGGAAGGAGTAGATCAAGAGATCCAAGACATGGTCGAAGGGTTCTGGTCGGCTGCATACATCGGGGATCCGCGGACGGGCTCTTCGCTAATGGCAAAACAGTGGGCAGCGCTTTCTGACCATAGTCATAAATTGGTCGATGAAATTAACCTCAGATTTAAGCTCGATAATGGGATGCGAGGTCTTTACGAGAGCATTCGAAACGACTTGAGGTGCTCAGTGCACTTGTCGTCCCCAGTAACGAAAGTGGAGCAAACTGCTTCCGGGGTGCGGGTCACGCTTGAAACTGGAGAAGTCAAAGAAGCGAGCAAGGTGATCAGCACTGTTCCGCTTGGTGCGCTTACAAACATAGAGTTCGATCCACCGCTCAGCGGAGATCAAAAGCGCGTTATCGGCGATAAGTGGAATTCAACGGGTGCGAAGATTTGGATAAAAATTAAAGGTCACCACAAAATAATCGCTTATGCTGGAGCAGACTATCCAATGTCGTTAATCAGGTCTGAGTACTTTATGGACGACGGAACAACGGTTCTCGTTGGATTTGGTGCTGACCACAGCAAGGTTGATCTTAATAGCATCGAGGACGCTCAACGAATCATGGATACATGGGAATTAGGCGTCGAAGTTGTCGATTCAACGGGTCACGATTGGGTGAAAGATAAGTGGACTCAACAAGTTTGGGCAACTCTACGCAAAGGACAGTTTATAGATGGATGGAGCCATTTCATTGACTCCGAATCCGATATCCATTTTGCAGGAGCTGATTTTGCACCCGGTTGGCGCGGGGTGATTGTGGATGGAGCAATTCAATCCGGGATCATCACTGCACGGCGGGTTATTAATCAGCTACGTGAGAGCGGAAAGCTCTAGGGCTGATTCCAAACTCTTCTTTGAAAGCTCTAGATATGTGACTAGGCTGGACTAATCCATGCGCTTGAGCGATCTCTCTGATTGAGAGATCGCTCAAAGCAGGGTTGGCCAAATCTCTGCGGATTAAGTGCACGCGCCTAGACTTGATGTATTTGGTGACGGTGAGTTGATGATCTGCAAAGTGCTTTTGAAGGCTTCTTAGAGAAATGTACATCGCCTTGGCTACACTTTCAGCATTGAGACTAGGATCGCTGAGGTGGCGGTCTATGAAGTCTGTAGCTTTCTCAAACGTACTGTCATGGGTTAGCGGGCGATCGGCCTGTTGAACCCCGATTAAGGCGTAAATGACTGCTTCGAGCAGACACTCGACGGCCTGTACAGTGTTGCGGTTTTCTTCAAGACAATTTCCAAGACGGCTAAAACTAGGTAAAAGTACTGAACCAATTCCCTTCTTTCTGTCCAGAGTTGTTAGAGCAAGTGACTCGATCACGCTTTCCGGGTGAGAGAGGATACTGGCGGGGGCCTTCACCAGAAGGCCTTGCTGTGCGGTAGGAAAGCGAATCGTATAAGGAAGGTAAGTCACAAAGAGTGTGAGTTGACCGGTCTTTAAGGCCGTAGTTTGCTTTCCTTGTTCAATAATTGTTGTGCCCGATAGCTGCAAATAGAACTTGACGTCGTGAGGGCTCTCCGGACTGATAAGTTGCGGCGATCTTTCTAGAGTATGTGGGTTAGATTGTATTCCGTAGATTTGTATGCTTCCGATGTTTGATTCGAGGAAAGATGCCTCGAAATCGGAGTCTTTTGTTTCAGCTGTTCTTATTGAAGAAAATTTAGCGCTCAAAAACTGGCGCCATTCTGTGAGGTTTATCGACGGAGGGTAATCAAGCATTAGGTCGTCCTTTAAGGGGTTTCGACTGGTTATGTGTTAGCACGGTACGCACTCGGTGACTTGTGGAACGCCGCTTTAAAGATGCGAGAGAGGTGCGAGGGGTCGTGCAGGCCATAACGGGCGCTGATATGGCTGATTGATTCCTCGGAGTGCCGCGGGTCCACGAGGTCTCTGCGGATGTGTTCTAGGCGCCTGGTTCTGATATAGCTGCCTACGGAGAGTCCCTGTTCGGAGAACTTGGCGTGGAGGTGGCGCACGGACACAAAGAGTGCTTGGGCGATGGTGCTGGGGCCTAAGTCGGGGTCGCCCAAGTTCTTCTCGATGTAGGCGGTGGCCTGGTTGAACAGGAGCGTGCCCGCGGAAGGTTCCTCGGCCACGTCGGAGGAGAGGACCGACACCAACATGGTGAGCGCGGAGCGGACCAAGGCCGTGGCGTGCGGGCCCTTGAGCAGATCGAGGTTCTTCGCGAGCTGCTCAAAGAGGGGAACCGCCACCGCGCCCAGGCCATGCGAGCGTGAGATGGGGTTCGCGGTGAGGCGTTGGATCTGTGCGGGTGAAATATCGAGGAAGCTCTGCGGGAAATGCACAATGAGTGTGTTTTGCTCCTCCGGATAGCGCAGAGTGTAAGGCCGTTGGGTGACATACAGCGCTAGGTCGCCAGGGTGTAGCTCACAGGTTCGCCCGTCCTGGCTCATGGTTGAGGATCCGGTGATTTGCAGGCTGAGCTTGCAAAAGGGGGCCTCGTTGGCGGCTATCTTGGAGCGATTCACGGTGTGCGGGGAGGTGCACATATCGAAGAGGGATATGTCCCCCACTTTCGTTGACCGCAGCGTGGCGTGAAAGGAAGAGGGGTCCTCAGTGTCCACGTCGAGTTGTCCAAAAGACTCGGATGACGCGGTGCGCCATGACGCGATATCGAAGTACTCAACAGCGGCAGTAGACATAAGTGGCATCATATCGTGAGAACTGGCACATTTTTGGACAAATTGTGTGCACTCAGAGTCAATAGAGTAGGTGTGGTGCAGGTAACATCCTAGGTAAAAGTTTCTTTGGGCTTTGTTCGCGGGGCCCTCGACTGCTTCACAAGGAGATCTCATGACTCAGTTCCCCACCTACGCTGATCTGCTCGACGCCATCACGGATGAAAACGGCCGTGAAATCCTCAATCCCGCCACCGGTGAGGTTGTTGGCCGCGCCCCAGAGAACACCGTCGAGGACCTCAACGCTGCAGTTGAGACCGCACGCGCAGCGCAGAAGGACTTTGCCAAGCTCAGCGACGAAGAACGTTGCGAGCTGCTCACCAAGGCAGCCGCCGCCATCGACGCTAATGCAGAGGCACTCGTTGAGCTGCTCTCCCGTGAGCAGGGCAAGCCGCTCAACGGCCCGAACGCCCGCTTCGAGGTCGGTGCCTGCTCCGGCTGGCTGAATGCCACCGCCTCCTTCGAGCACCCCAACTACACCGCCGTTGATGATGACATCACCGCCACCGTCAACTACCGCCCGCTCGGCGTCGTCGGTGCTATTGGCCCGTGGAACTGGCCGATGATGATCACCATCTGGCAGATTGCACCGGCGCTGCGTATGGGTAACGCGGTTGTCGTCAAGCCCTCCGAGTACACCCCGCTCTCCGTATTGGGCCTGCTCGAGGTAGTGAACTCCGTGCTGCCGGAGGGCGTCCTGCAGGTAATCAGCGGCGCCGGCGAGGTTGGCGCGGCGCTGACCACCCACGAGGGCGTCGACAAGATCATGTTTACCGGTTCCACCGCCACCGGCAAGAAGATCGTGGAGGCCAGCGCCGACAACCTCACCCGCCTCACGCTGGAGCTCGGCGGCAATGACGCGGGCATTGTGCTGGATGATGCCGACCCGAAGGAGATCGCCGGCGACCTCTTCTGGGGCGCGTTCATCAACACCGGTCAGACCTGTGCGGCGATGAAGCGCGTTTACGTGCCGGAGTCGCTGTACGACGCCGTCTGCGAGGCCCTCGTCGAGGTGGCCAAGGCCTCCCCGATGGGCGTGGGCTTGGAAGAGGAGAACGTGCTCGGCCCGCTGCAGAACAAGCAGCAGTTCGACATCGTGGACAAGCTCGTCAACGCCGCCAAGGACTCCGGCGCCCGCGTGCTGCTGGGCGGTGACCCGGACTATGACGCGCCGGGCTACTTCTACCCCACCACCCTGGTGGCGGACATCGACCCGGATAACGCGCTGGTCGTCGAGGAGCAGTTCGGCCCGGCACTGCCGATTGTGAAGTACACAGACCTGGATTGGGCCATCGAGCAGGCCAACAAGCTTGACGTGGGCTTGGGCTCTTCCGTGTGGTCCTCCAACCGTGAGCGCGCTCTGGAAGTTGCCGCGCAGCTGGAGGCTGGCACCACGTGGATCAACAGCCACGGTGCCGTAGATCCGCGCGTGCCTTTCGGTGGTATCAAGTCCTCCGGCTACGGCGTGGAGTTTGGCACCGAGGGCCTTAAGGGCCTGGCGTACCCGCAGATCATCAACGGCTAAAACCGCCGTGGCGCTGCTATTCTTAGCGCCATGAGCACCGCCAAAGTCCCGGAGATCGAGTACGCAGCCTTCGACGCCATGAAGGAGGTTGCGTCCTCGCTGAAAGCTGCCTACCTCACTAGGGCCGCTGAAGCAGGCAACGACGTTGAATCGCAATGGTGGATTCGCCAGAACTGGCTGGTAGAGGACATGGTTGGCGAGGTTGATGCAACTGACATCGAAGCCATCCGATCCGCTGCGGCTCTCTTTGCGCAGCGGCTTGAAGCCCTCTCCTCCGAGCACAAAGCGGCATAGCCTATGCTTTCTGCCGCTGACTTCCCCGTTGATCCGCAGGTTATGGAGCAACGGCTAAAGACTCTGCAAGCCAGCTATTTCGGCCGATCGAATGCTCATGGTCCGGCTGTTCCAGAGGTCATTTATGTGGCGGGGCAGCCAGCGTCAGGCAAATCAACGGCCATTGAATCGGTAAAGAACGGTCACGCGGTCCTTGATTCCGATGAGATTCGGAAGCTGCACCCCGCCCTCGACGAGATTGTGGAGCGCGATCCCCTGCGCATGGATGTGCTCACCAACGGTCCGGTGCCCTATTGGATGTCCTCGCTGATCGAGTATGGCCGGCAGTACGGCCACTCCCTCATCATTGAGAACACGCTGTCCAACCCGGAGTTCATCGCGGGTGAGATAGCCAAGTTTCGCTCCGCGGGTTTCCGCGTGAGGGTCGTGGGCTTGGCGGTGGCGCAGGAGGTCTCCAGGCTCGGTGTCGTCCAGCGCTACCTGGAGGCGCAGCGCGTGAGCCGCTACCCGCGCTGGACCAATGAGGTTTCCCACACGTCGGGCTTTAAAGCCATCGTCCCAGGACTGCAAGCGATTGCCCCGCTTGTCGACGACCTCGAGATCCGCACCCGCGATGGCCGCACCTTGAGCGGCATCGAGGATATTGAGGCTGAGCGCGCAACCTGGTTCGACTCCCCCGCTGTTCAGGCCGACTGGCTGGCCCGTTTGACAGCTGTGACTTGAGTGGGCTTGAAGCTGAGAAGCTCACGCACAACCTCGTGGCTGATGCAGAGCGTATCCGCGGGCTTTAAGACTGTGCCCGTTGAACTATTAGGTTCACCCACAGTTCCCGTGCCTGCACGCATCGAGAAGGACCAGGTGGTGAACTCGAATGACTCGCCTGGTCCAACGTGTGTGTGCGCTCGGCGCGTGGTTTAACCCTTATAAGACTTGCCGGTCACAGCCTCAGCGTTTCGCTCGTGCAGCCCGCAGGCCGTTCAAGATCACGACTACTTCGGCGACTTCGTGTACCAACACGACGGCGGCCAGGCCCAGTACACCGCTGATCGCCAGTGGCATCAACACGATGATGATGGCCAGAGACAGCACGATGTTTTGGTTGATGATCCTGCTGCCTCGGCGGGCGTGCTGCAGCGCCTGCGGGATCAGCCGGAGGTCGTGCCCAGTGAAGGCGACGTCAGCGGACTCGATCGCGGCGTCAGAGCCGGTTGCTCCCATCGCAATGCCCACCGTTGCGCCCGCCAGTGCCGGCGCGTCGTTGATGCCGTCGCCGATCATCGCCGTCGGCGTCTTGGAGGAGAGTTCGGCGACGATGCTTGCCTTGTCCTCCGGTCGCAGCTCGGCGCGCACGTCGTCGATTCCGGCGATTTCAGCCAGCGCCCGGGCGGTGCGAGTGTTATCGCCGGTGAGCATGCTCACTTCCACGTCGTTGTCGTGCAGGGACTGCACGGCATCGGGCACCTCGGGCCGCAACTCGTCGCGCACCCCGATCGCCCCGGCGAGAGCGTCATCGACGGTGACTAGGACGCAGGTCTGGCCTTCGGACTCCATGCGCTCAACGTCCGATTTCAGTGGCCCGGCGTCGATCCATCGGGGGCTGCCGACCAGCACCCGTCGGCCTTCGACGGTGCCGCCGATGCCATGACCGGCTTCCTCGCTGATACCCAAGGCGGTGGGCGCTTCGGGCTCCGCTGCCACGATCGCCGCGGCGAGGGGGTGCGTCGATTGCTGCTCAACCGCCGCCGCGAAGGAAAGCACCTGCGCCCGATCGAATCCGTCTGCCGGGACCACTCCGGTAACCTCGGGCTGGTTGCGGGTAAGGGTTCCGGTCTTGTCCACCGCCAGGTGACGGATGCCGCCGAGCCGCTCGAACGCCGCGCCGGACTTGATGACCACGCCGAACTGGCTGGCCGCGCCGATCGCGGCCACGACCGTCAGCGGCACGGAGATTGCCAACGCGCACGGCGACGCTGCGACCAGAACCACCAGGGCACGGGTGATCCACGTCTCGGGGTCGCTCAGCAGCGAGCCAATCACACCGACCAGCACCGCAAGGATCATCACCCCGGGCACTAGGGGTCGGGCAATCCGGTCGGCGATCCGGGCGCGGTCGCCCTTTTCCGCCTGCGCCTGCTCGACCAGGTCGACGAGGGTGGTCAGCGAGTTGTCCGTTCCAGCTGCGGTCGTCTCGACCTCCAGCACACCGGCGGAGTTGATCGCTCCCGCGGGTACCTCGTCGCCGGGCGCAACCTCCTCCGGAATGGATTCTCCGGTGATCGCTGAGGTGTCAAGGCTGGAGCGTCCGGACCGAATGATGCCGTCCGTGGCGATCCGCTCCCCGGGGCGTACGACCATTAGCTCGCCAACCTCAAGGTCCTTCGCAGCGACCTCGGCCGTCGTACCGTCGCGCAGCACGGTCGCGGTTTGCGGTACCAGCTTCAACAGTGCCCGCAGTCCGCCTTGGGCCCGGTCCATCGCCTTGTCTTCCAATGCCTCGGCGATCGAGTACAGGAACGCCAGCGCCGCGGCCTCTCCGACGAAACCAAGGATCACCGCGCCGACCGCGCTGATCGTCATCAGCAAGCCAATGCCGAGCTTGCGCTTCGTGACAAGGTTCCGGATCGCCCCAGGTGCGAACGTGTAAGCGCCCAACAGCAGGCCAAGCCAATACAGTACCGTTGCGGGCGTCTCCAAGTCGGACCAGTCCAGCGCCAGTCCTGTAATGAGGGCTACGCCGGAGAAGATCGGTAGCAGTAGCTCGGGGTCCTTCCACCATGGCCGATCGAGCTCTTCGATCTCCGTGGCGGGTTCGTGTTCGCATCCACATGCTGAACTCATGCGTCCGTTCCTTTCTCGCCGCAGCCGGGCACCGAGCACTCAGTGTCGATGCAGGGGGCATTCTCGTCGACGGCCAGCGTCGCGTTGACCAGCGCTTCGAGCGCCGCCGCGAGGTGCGGATCGGCAATCTCGTAGCGGGTCTTACGGCCCTCCGGCTCAGCGACGACGATGCCGCAATCGCGTAGGCAGGACAGGTGGTTCGAGACGTTCGAGCGGGTCAGATCCAAGCTTTGCGAAATCTCGGCCGGGTAGCCCGGACCGTCGAGTAGGGTCATCAGGATTCGGGAACGCGTCGGATCAGCCATGGCCCGGCCGAGCCGGTTCATGACGTCGAGGCGCGAAGCAATAGTCAGCATGTGCTGAATAATACAACGTGTGCTGAACTATTCAAAATGCACTGAACTGACGGTTACGCGAAGGTCCTGCGACCTGCAGGAATTAGTCGATGGGATAGCAGATGACTGATCCTTTGTGGTTCGGCTGCCACCCAACGCGGGAGCGACGTGGGCGGCGAGGTTCTCCAGAATCTTCGCGTTATGGGGGATAGGGTGAAGCATGATCCAGTCGTTCGCTGACAAGGACACTGAGCGTCTGTGGAATCGAGAGCGGATTCCCCCGGGGAAACCGGCTCGAGGCGTTGAAAGGTGATCAGCGGGGTCAGTTCAGCATTTGAATCAACGACCAGTGGCGGATCTGTTTTCGGTGGTCCGCCGCGGGGCCAGAGGAGGTTGAAATCGTTGACTACCACTGACAAGCTCCCTCCGGTTCACCCCGGTGAGATCCTCATGGAGGACTTTCTCAAGGAAATGGGGATCACCCAGCGCAAGCTCGCCGTCTCCATTGGCGTTCCGCCCCGCCGGATCAACGAAATTGTTCACGGTAAGCGCGCTGTAACCGCTGACACGGCCCTTCGTCCAGCGAAGTTTTTCGAGATGAGCCCCCAGTTCTGGCTCGGGTTACAGGCTCAATATGACTTGGACGTGGCGGAAGACAAGATCCTCTCGGGAATCGAGCGGATTCAACCGGTCCAAGCTGTCTCAGCGTAGCGGTTACCCGAACCAGGTCCGTCAGCGTGAGGATATGCACGCGGATGGTTCGAACTAGGGAATTTGGGGCCGCCGTCGCGTGGACTTGAGTTCCGAGCGCCGCTTTTTCGCTTCGAGACGGCGTCGCACCGAGCTCCGCGTCGGCTTGGTCCTGCGCCGCGGGGGAGGAGGCGGAGCGAGCGCCTCGCGCAAGAGGGCGGCCATGCGTTCGCGTGCCTCGGCGCGGTTGCGTACCTGCGAGCGCTGCGTCGACGCGCTCACGGTGAGCACTGTGCCGTCTAGGCGGTGTTCGAGGTTGTGGAGGGCGCGGCGGCGGTGGGCGTCGGAAAGCGATGAGCACGTAGCGATATCGACGGAAAGCTGCACTTTGCTGTCCGTAGTATTGACGCCTTGGCCGCCTGGTCCCGACGACTTCGCGAACCGCTCCGTCAGGTCGGCGGCGACGATGACCAGACCCCCGGGGATCCCTGGGCCAGGCGCGATGGTCAGGTCGTTCATACCGCCCAGCTTAGTTAGAGTTGTTTCCGGATCAGACCCGCCGTGCGAGATCAGGGTAGTGTACGACCACTCCGTCACCGTCGACCTCCAACTCGACGTCGACTCCCCGTGTTCCGCTTTTGTATCGGACAGTTTCAGCATCGACGGAGCTGTAGTACTGGTCTGATGCGATCACCTGGAGGGACGGCATATCAATCCAAGCCATGATCAGCTGCGTTTTCGGAACCTGAGTCTCAAGCAGCGTCAAGCGACGAATAGGCATTGTGTTGGTGAGAGGGCACAGGCCGAGATCGCAATCGAGTGCGGCTTTCAGGTCGGCTGACTGGACGATACCGGGGGAGGGCAGATCTTCAGGCTGGGCGCCCTCTTCATTGGTTTCCGCCGACCACACGCCTTGTTCGGACCTAAACAGCTCGAGGCTTCGCCCCCATCCGTCGCCTTCAACGTTCACCGACACACGTTCGGTCACCCAGTTCTCCGCGGCGTGCAGCTCCCACGTGGCCTCGTATCCATCGCCGTATTGCACTCCGGAAGCGGTCAAACCGGCTCCTAAAAAATGAACTGCGGCCTCGTTCCGGATGAGGGGAGTCTCGACATGCTCCCACTTATACGTGCGCTCCATGGTGAGGATTTTACAACGCTCAATGGTGCGAAAAGGCAGGTAGCTTTCGATTTGGACCGCGTACCGAGGACGAGGCTTACCGGCAGAATGGTGTATTCAGTAAGTCCGCGACGCAGAAGAATCCCATGAATGAGAGCACGGCCCACACGGCCGTTGCCATCTGAAAATGGGTGAATCGTTTCGAATTGAGCGTGAGCAATCGCGGCTTGGATGAGAGCACCGTGCTAAGCGCCATCTAGGTAAAGGCACAGGTCTTCAACGAGGTCACGGACTAGGCGTGGGGGCGCTGGGATGAACTCGGCCCCAATGGGTGTGTGGTTACTTCCACCGGTCCAGTTTTGAATAGTGCGAAGTCCAGTGGAAATAGAGCCCTTCTCCCCCATCCACTCTCTTCGAAGCTTTTCGAGAAGCTCGACAGAGATTGTCGGTTCGGTGGCAAAGCTTTTCTCAATGGAATGCAGAACGGTGAGGTTGCGGGCAACCTCTTCCGCGCCTTCCTTAAAACCACGGACTTCCTCCTCTTGGGCGAGTTCCGCGAGGACAACCTTATCGACGTTGGGCGCAATACCTTCAATGCGTGAGGAGGAGATCGCCTCAGAACGCATGAGTAAGCGGCCACAGACTCCAACTGGCCGGAAGCAGCATGACGGTTGAGCCTCAAGATCTCTCGCTCGATACGCGCTGCTCGGCTGGTGAGCTCTGGGGAAAGTCCATGCCGTACTTACAAGATGGTCAGGGACATAGGCCTGAAAAGGACCTTCAGCCTTATCACGCCGGGGAATGCCGGAGCCTGATTCGGGGATCCAGCTCTCGGTAACGTAGTGGGGCATGTAGAGGCTATCCATTCGTCAAACCCCCAGACCTCGATCCCGAAACCTCCTGGTGGGTGGTGGGGCGTCGCCAAGCGCTTGGCGACGCCGACCTGCAGGTTTCGGGTTTCAGGTCTGGGGAAATGCAGTGGAGGCTGGAAACGCCGAAGCCCGTCGCCCAAGTCAACTGCGCAATGAGTACATCAATGACAACCTCAATGAGAATTTTGTCATTGAAGCGCTCAATGTTAGCTATGGCGGCTATAGCTGCACCGCGCAGTGTTGGAGGTGGAGGAGAAGGAATGCAGTTAGTCGCGGGGCTGCAGGCGCTTAACCAGCTGCTCGTGGTGGACTGGAGCGAGGCAGCCGGCGTCCACGACGCGCCGGGCTAGCTCCTTGTCCCCCATCTTGGCCGCGAAGGCCATGCCCATGGTGATGTCGTGGTCGGGGCGGCCGATAAGTGTAATCTCATCGCCAGGTTTGATGCGGCCAGGCTCGATGATGCGCAGGTAGGAGCCACAATCGCCGCGCTCCGTGAAGGATTTGAGCCAGCCCGGCTCGTCCATCCAGCCGGAGAAAGTGGCGCAGGGCGTGCGCGGGATAGACACTTCGAGCACGCACTCCCCCACCTGAATTCGCTGGTTGATCAGCATATTCGGCCAGGAAATCCCTTCTGTGGTGAGGTTCTCCCCGAAGTAGCCATCACGCAGCACGCGGTTGAGCGTGCCCTCCCAGTAATCGAGCTCCTCACGGGCCACCGCATACACGGCCTTCTCAGCGCCGCCGTGGTGGGCGTGGTCACCGATGGAATCCCCCACCACGCCAGAGCCGTCACCGTAGTTGGGCCCGGGTATTTCCAGATCCAGGAGGGGGCGTGGCTGCTTATCGATGCCCGTGTACTCGTGCCGCCCGTGCGGCTCGGGGCGGCGGACAGCGACGTTCGTGGAGATAACCTTCATGCTCACCTATTGTGGCACACCTCACGGGCTTACAGGTCGCGATCGTGGAAGAGCGCCTCCGCAGTCACGAGGTCGTAGAAGAAGAGGCGGGGGGCGAGGGGGAGGACGTCGGCAAGCATGGGCATGTCCTCCTTGAGCAGGGGGCTTTCCATGATGATGTCATTCGCCGCAGCGCGGGAGGCTAGGGCGAAGGCATAGGAAATATAGGGCATCCAGGCCGCTGCATTGAGCTCGTCGGCGGTGTTTCCGCTGGCAAAGGCGCCCAACGCGATGAGGGTGTGGTTGACGGACATGTCAACGCCCGCGTTTTGCACCAGCGAGGCCAGTGCCGTGGCGTCCTTGCGCAGGTGCTCGATGGTGCCCAGCGCATCGAGTGCGCCGTTGTTGGCAAAGCACTCGCGCAGCGCGGCGACGCGGCCGGCCTCCCCCATCAGATCATCGACGGGCGGTGTGGGGCTGTGAATGGTCGCGGCATTGAGCAGCATCGGGCGGGTCAGGCCATCTGCGCCGGACTCGCGCACGGCGGTGAGCTCTGGGTTCTCGCTGGCTGAAGGATCGAGGAGAAGATCCAGGTAGCTATCGGCGCTGGACTCGGCGGTGGGCTCCAGCGGCGAGTGGAACAAGCGCGTGCGCGCGAGCGAGCGGGCTTGTTGGTTCACGCTGACGCCGGTGCGCGCTAGAGCGTGGACCGCGGCCTCCGGTTGGGCGCGTAGGCGGTCAATCGTGCTGTCGAACATCGCTTGCAGCTTTGGGTTCGGGCTGCGCTGCGAGAGCACGTGGAGCGCGCGGAAGGTGCCCCACAGCTGTTCCGGGGTCCAGTCCTTTGATGCGAGTGCCGCCGGTGAGCCTTCTGGCGTGATCACAATGGAGGCGCTGGAGGGGCGTGCAGGGGCGGCGAGGTTGGAGGAGGCGCGGAGCTCGCGGACATCGACAAGCAGCGAGCCCTGCTCAGCAAGGTCGGCGGGCAGCTCAAACCCCTCTTCGGTGGGTGTGAGTTGGGTAGGCGCCACCGTGGGCTCGGCCAATGGCCAGACCCAGCCCACTAAATCTGCCTGCGGTTCTGCGTTCTGTTCAATGATGATTTCATCGCCATTAAGCAGGCCGCGGCTGACGAATGGGGACTTTCGGACGGTGGCCAGCGCCGCATAGATCAGGCTGGTGGATGCGGAAGCTTCGTACTCGACGATGCGCCGCTCCAAGCTGCGGGCCTGGTGAGCCTCGCGCTCCCCCGCCGGGAGGGAGTCCAGGTAATCTTCGTAGGACAGTGTGGACCACATGAGGAAGAGCTCTGCCGTTGGCTGTTTGCGCGCGGCGTTGGCCAGCGCGGCGTTGGGGACGGCGAGGCTGGTGACCGCCTGCGTGGTCTTCGAGGTGCGCGCCAGCTCCTTGATTTTCTGGCGGCCGTCGATGGTGACGAACTTCGCCAGCGGCAGCGGGCGTGGCGAGTGGATGGTAAACATGTCGTCCTGATCGAGCTGACCGGCGAAAATCACTGGCTTATCGGAGTGCTCGGTGGGCTCTAGGCCGATGCGCTTGACGCGGCTGAACAAAGCCTCGGGCCAGACATCGAATTCCAGCTCATAGCCGGCCTCACTGGCCACGACCTCGCGGCGCGAGACCTCGGTGTCCTCGAAGGTGCGCAGGCCTTTTTCCAGTGCGATGGGCTTCTTTGGCGGGGAGGCCAGCGTGTAGCTGAAGGCTGAGTGCGCACCGAGGGCGTCGATGATGCGGAAATCCATGCCGCGCGGGCCGTCGTTGATGGCGCGCATGTGGAGGCCCTCGGCGAGGGAGATGAAGCGGACGTCGACAAGCTGCTCGTCGTGCCACAGCGACACCTTGTAGCGGCCCACCCACGGGTCTTCGTAGAGGTCACCCGGGAAAGGCTCGGCGATGCCTGCGTCGAAGGTCTGCTCCGAAATCTCCTCCTGCTCGCCCCCGAGGGGCGCGTAGGTGAGATCGATGCGCCACTCCCCTTCCGCAATGAGGTGCACGCGCGGCGACTTGGTGAACACGGGCTCGTTATCGAGGCCCCGGGCGTTGGGCAGGGTGGCGACGTCGAAGTCCCACTCGAAATCGCCGTGCTTGGCGACGTCCACCGGTTCCCTCTGCGGTACCCTCACCTGATCCGGTAGCGGTCCCACTTCCCAGCCGGCCCAGATGCCGAGTGGCTCAGCATTCTCGAGCGTGCCCTGCGGCGCGATGAGGGTGGTGCGGTCATAGACGATGAAGGGTGCTTCATCGGTGATGCCGGTGAAGGTGAAGGTGACGGTCTCGATGAGGTCCTCATCGCCATCGCGCAGGGTTACCTCGATGCGGGTAAAGGGGCCGGGGATGCCGACTTCCAGCGGCTCTTCGGTGGCGAATTCACGCACCGAGTGGGGGCGATCGATGAAATGGGACTTGACTACCCATCGTGGGTCCGTCAGGTCCGCTTCAGGGTAGGTAGCCGGCAGCTCCAGCATGAGGATGTTGCTCCCCCGGCGCAGTGAAATCCGGGGACCCTGCTCGGCGATGTCGGTAGTGACCAACGGCGTTGTGGGAAGTGAATAAATCTCCGCGCTCATTTGCTTCATCATAGGACACGGCGGGGTCCTGTTGCCATGTCGCTGGTAGAGGGCTTGATTGTCCTAACAGTAGGACAGCTGTCCTAAGTATAGGACAGCTGGCTATAGTGGGGCTATGGACCCATTACAACTCCTCAAGAAAAGCCCGCTGAGCCTTAGCGAAATCTCGCGGCGCTCGGGAGTGTCACGAAATACGCTCAATCTGTGGTTGCGTGGGGCAGCTCAACCAAGCTTGGCCGGGTTGGAGAAGGTAATGCGCGTGCTCGGATACGAGGTTTCCGTACAGGTACACCACATGAGCGATGCCGCCGCCGCGACAGCCGCCCGAGTTCTCCTGGGGGAGCTCAGCAGCGAAGAACCAGACGTTAAAGCCTGGATTGACCGCTTCGTGCAGTGGGGTGACACCCCGGCCGGCGGCGGTAGCTGCCAGGCTCTCATTGAACGGGCCGCGTGGGCGTCTAACCCCTACGGCCGCAAGGACGCTCTCCATTTTTTACCAGCGAATCCCATAACGCTTGCCTCAGCGGTTGATGCGAGCGGGCAACCATGGGCGATGTCGGGTGCCTTTGCAGCTCAACAAGTCTCGGGGCATATCGCTGGTGAAGGAGAACCTCGATCAACATTGATTTGGTGCACAAATCCAGCAGACATCGTGCCCTCGTTGCCCACTCGGATTCGCGCGAGTGCTGAACCCGTATCCGGAGGGATCACCCTCGTGCCTGTCGCTGGTGAAGAGCTCGCCGGCGCAACTAATGAAGCCGGAATACACTACGTATCACCGCATCAGCTTGCCATTGATGTGTGCGCAGAAAACTACATCGGAGGGGCATAGGTGATGAGAAGAGCAACGAGCCGAGTGAGCTGGGAGCACCATGAGCGGCCGCACGTTTCGGAGTTAGGGACTGACCGTGCGTTATTTCGATTAACCAAGCAACTTCCTGACTTGGTGTGGAACGCTGCCGCGCTGGAAGGAAACACGTTCACCCTCCCAGAAGTCCGCACGTTGCTCGATGGCGTCACTGTGGGTGGAAAGGCACTTGCTGAACAGCAACAGATCTTGGACTTGTCGGATGCGTTCAACCTGCTCCATGAGCTGGTCCTCAAAGAGGAATGTGCGGTGGATAAAGCCACCAGTAACGCGCTCCATGCTGTCCTAGCAAGGAACGAGGCTCTCGATGCCGGACTTTTCCGTGGTGAAGGCGACGCAGAGGGGGACGGCGGTGGAGTGCGGCTCATGGATGGCGGGTTCATCCCTTTCGACCCTGCTGATGAATTGGGTGAAGCCCATGCCGATTTGCTGGTTTCCCTCCAGGGGCTTGACAACCCAGTCGAGCAAGCGTTGGCCTATTTCTGCTCAGCCACGCGTAGCCAGTTTTACTTCGATGGAAACAAGCGAACCGCACGGCTTGTGGCGTCAGGCCTCTTGATGAGCAATGGCTACGCAGCACTTAATATCCCTAATGCGAGAAGGCTGGAATTCAACCTTGCCCTCGATGAACTGTTCCGATCCGATGACGCTACGACCTTGATGGACTTCCTGTATGACTGCCTAGAGGAGTCCTCCCGGTAAGCGCAGTAGGCCCTCCGCTTCCGAAGCGGAGGGCCTACGTGGGGGCTGAATGCTCAGCGCATCCTTTAGTGCATAGTGCTGTAGTGCTTAGCGGAACATCTTCTGCAGAGCGGAGAAGTCAGCCTTGACCACGCCGACAGACTGCAGGAATGCGGCGATGGCGCCGAGCAGGGCAGCCACAACGCCTGCGCCCAAGAAGCCGGCGCCGACGGGGTGGCGTGGCTAAAAGGAACAGAGTTGACGACACCAGCGGACTTGTTGTGGTCAATTGCCTGCTCGGAGATTTCTTCAGGGAGTGGCCGTATGGGGACTTGCCCAGAACACTGTTGACGTCGGCAAGCACTGCGTGGACACCATAAAACGACAAACGGTGAACCCCAGGAGGTGGGATTCACCGTGGTGAGTGAATGGGCAGATTATGCCATCTGCAGCGTGGTCACGCAGGTACCGCCTTCGTCAGAGGTATCCAGGGGAACCTCGCCGGTCTTGCCGTCCTGCTCGATGGTGATGGTGCCCTTCTTGTCGGCCGGCAGCCAGTAGCCAATGAAGCCGTTGTCGAACGTCGTGGTGTCTTCGTTGACTAGCTCATTTCCTTCGGAATCCGTGATGGTGACGTGGATGTCTTCCTTGCTGAGCTCACCGGTGCAGGTGGTCAGGGAGTGGTTGAAGCAGTCGTGCGTACGGGAGAGGTACGGCGCAATAGAGAGGTAGAACTTGTCCTCCGGCAGCGGCAGGGAGGCCTGACCCTGTTCAGTAGCGAGGATGAGCTCGTTCGGGCGCACGGATGCGAGGAGATCGCTATTGCGCTCGTCCTTGGACTGGCGGTCCAGCTTGTCCACGATTTCCTGGCCATCCAACCCTTCGAGATCGAACTCGGCGAGGATCTCCTCGGCAGGCACCTGTTGGATGTCGGTGCTGGAAGCGGCGCTCTTAGAGGCTTCGCTCGGAACGGGGCTCTCCGTGGAGCAGGCGGACAGGGTGATGGCTGCGGCGCAGGCGGCAGCAAGAGAAATGAAGCGTTTCATAAGTCTTCCGAATGGGTCCGATTGTGTTGACCCAATCCTATACCCCACCGGGGTATCCATCAATGGAATGAGAGAAGGATCATCTTTTTGCGCTACGCGGGATAGTCTGTTCCTTATGACTGATACTGCAGGAACAACTCTGCCACCTTGCCCCGAGTGCTCCTCCGAGTACACCTACGAGATGCCGCCGCTGATTGTCTGCCCCGAATGCGCGCACGAGTTCTCCACCGACGCTGCTGCCAGCGACTCGGCCGCGGAAGGAACCGAGCCGACCATCGTCGACTCCGTGGGCAATGCGCTTGCCGACGGCGATACGGTCACCATCACCAAAACCCTTAAGGTCAAGGGCGCGCAGCAGCCGCTCAAGGCCGGCACGAAGGTGCGCGGCATCCGCCTGAACTTCGACGCCGGCACCGGCCCGGAAGATCACAACATTGATTGTCGGATTGATGGTTTCGGAGCGATGAAGCTCAAGCCTGCCGTGGTCAAGAAGGTTTAGTACTAAAACCTGCGTGGGCAGATCTGGAGGTACTACCCCTACCGCGAGCTAATGGCCAGCATGGCTCTCCACGACAGTTACGCTGAATTACATGATTACCGGCGCACTCAAAAACAACGTCGACCGCATTTGGGACACCTTCTGGTCCGGCGGCATTTCTAACCCAGTCTCCGTCATCGAGCAGTTCACCTACCTGCTCTTTATCAAGGACCTCGACGAGCGCCAGGTCCAGATTGATAAGCGCCGAATGCTAGGAGATCCCACCGCGACGGAAGACATCTTTGACGCCAGTCAACAGGATCTGCGGTGGCGCAACCTCATTGAGGACCGTGACATCGCCCGCCGCAAGGCCACCATCATCACCAAGGTCTTCCCCTTCATCAAAGAGATG
Organism: Corynebacterium sp. HMSC05D03; assembly: GCF_001807205.1. Taxonomy (NCBI): domain Bacteria; kingdom Bacillati; phylum Actinomycetota; class Actinomycetes; order Mycobacteriales; family Corynebacteriaceae; genus Corynebacterium; species Corynebacterium sp. HMSC05D03. The sequence continues at coordinate 265,979 of NZ_KV788168.1, forward strand.
GGCGGGACGGGCTTCCAGGAACACATGGCCAACGCCTCCTTTGAGATTGAATCTGAGGCCACGCTCTCGCGCGTGATGGAGCTCATTGACCAGCTGCGCTTTTCCAACAAGGACATGAAGGGCGACTTGTACGAGTACATGCTGGACAAGCTGTCTACCTCCGGCACGAATGGTCAGTTCCGCACGCCCAGCCACATCATCGAGCTCATCGTCGCTCTCATGGAGCCCACGCCAAAGCAGCGGATTATCGACCCAGCTTGCGGAACGGCTGGCTTCCTGGTGGCTGCCAATGATTGGATTGGCCACCATCACCGTGAGGACCTGTTCAATAAGGACACGCGTACATCGTTTACCAATGAGGGCCTAACGGGCTTCGACTTTGATAAAACCATGGTGCGCATTGCCGCGATGAACATGTTCATGCACGGCTTTGAAGAGCCCAACATTTTTTACCACGACTCCCTGCAGAAGCTACCCACGACGTTTGAGGATTTCGACCTCGTCCTGGCCAACCCGCCTTTTGCGGGCAGCCTGGACAAGGACTCCATCGATCCCAAGCTCAAGTCGGTGACGACGGCCAAGAAGACGGAGATCCTCTTTGTCCACCGCTTCCTGCAACTACTCAAGCCGGGTGGTCGCGCCGCGGTGATTGTCCCTGAAGGTGTCCTCTTCGGATCTACGAAGGCGCACAAAGCCCTTCGCAAAACCTTGGTTGAGGATCAGCGCTTGGATGCTGTCATCAAACTGCCCTCCGGTGTGTTCAAGCCTTACTCGGGCGTGTCCACCGCAGTCTTGTGCTTTACCCGCACGGACTCCGGCGGCACCGATGAAGTCTGGTTCTATGACGTCACCGCGGATGGTTACTCCCTGGATGACAAACGCACTCCGCTTCTCGAGCGTCCTCTGCTCGGCCCCTCCCCTACCTCCCACGTCCAGGACCTGAGCGATCCCGCGCTTGCCGACGACCCCACTCCCGTCACTCTCACCGACGAGCAGCTGAAGTTCAACAACCTTCCGGACGTGGTTGCCCGCTGGCACTCCCGCACCACCGACGAGCGTGAGCGCGCCCGCACGGACTACTCCTTCACCGTGCCCAAGGAGGAGATCGCCCAAGCCGACTATGACCTCTCCATGAACCGCTACAAGGAGATCGTCCTCGAAGCACAAGAAACCCGCGACCCACTAGACATCATCGCCGAAATCGAAGAACTCGACCGCGACATCACCCAAGGCCTTGCCAAACTCAAGGCCATGCTCAGCGAGGAGAAATAACATGGCGAGCACTGCAAAGCATGACTGGCCGATGGTGCCACTGCCGAAGTTGGTGCAATTCCAATCAGGTGGGACGCCTTCTACCAAAAATCCTGAATATTACAACGGTGAAATACCTTGGGTGACAAGCGCGGATATTTCTGAAAGCCACCGCATAGAGGCAAAAAAGTTCATCACAGAAACAGCGATAAGAAATTCAGCAGCCTGTATCGCCCAACCCGGTTCTGTCCTTTTAGTTACTCGAATCGGTGTGGGTAAATCTGCGTTGGTTGAATCCCCGGTTAGTTTCAGCCAGGATGTTACAAATTTGACTGATCTGTCAGAAGAATGCGACGCGGCATATTTGCTTCACTTTCTACAGTCTGCTCGTTCTTTCTTCCAATCGAGGAGTCGTGGAGTAACCATCAAAGGGATCAAGAGGACGGACCTAAATGACCTATTGGTTCCCCTCCCTCCCCTCGACGAGCAGCGCCGCATCGCGGCGATTTTGGATGAGGCGAAGAAACTTAGTTCTTCTCAGGCGGCGAAATTGGCGTGCCTACGTGAGTTGCTAGATGCAAGAAGCTCAAGAATTGCAGAGGAAGCCAACGCCGTGAAGCGGCTGGATGAGCTATGTGACGTACAAGGAGGGATTTCGTTAGGAGGCGCACGAAAAAGCTATCCAGAGTCTGCTCCGTATCTCCGAGTGGCAAATGTGTTTCGTAATGCTATCGATCTAAGTGAAGTAAAAGATGTTCCGGTTCGTGAGGGTGAACTGGAAAAATACTCTTTGCTATCTGGGGATATTTTAGTGGTGGAAGCTCATGGCAATCGTTTTGAAGTAGGCCGCGGAGCCATGCTTACGAACTCCCTTGAAGGCCATGTTTATCAGAATCATCTATTTCGAGTGAGACCTAATAAGGGGATAGATTCTGAAATTTTGGTTCAGCTTTGGAACTCGCCTCGCGTGCGTAAACAAATCTTGAGTATCGTATCGACAACTTCAGGTTTAAATACGACTTCGATTTCAAAGATTCGGTCAATCCAAGTGCCCATACTAACTTCTGAAGTTCAAGCTGAGTTTTCAGAATTGCTGCATGATCTAACTGAGTTAATAACTCAAGAAGAACAAAAGCTCAATAGGGTTCTGGAATTGAGTAATTCTCTATCAACCCGCGCGTTCCAAGGAGAGCTCTAATGGCTGTCGAAAGATGGGAAGCCTACATGACCTCGGTGTTGGAGGCTCTTAACGCAAATGGATCTGAGCTCCGGCGTAGGGAGCTCATCGAAATAACTGCGTCCTATGCGGGCATTACTGATGCAGAGAGGCTTGAGACCATTGCGTCGGGGCAGTCGCGCTTTGAAAACCGTGTTGGGTGGGCGTTGACATTCCTTAAGAAGGCGAATGCCATTACTTCACCGGCGAGGGCGCGTTTTCAAATTACAGACTTTGGCCGTGACCTGTTGGCACGTTACCCGGAAGGGATGACGGAGAAGCAGCTATTAGGAGAGATTGCGGGCACGGAAGCGGCACTGACGTGGCGGGGTCGGAATCCTGGGCGTAAGGCTGGGGATGCGGTGGGCGTCAATAAGCAAAGTGTCCTTCCAGAGGCCGAGAGCGAACTAGATCCGGTTGAACAAGTGGAAACCGGTGTGTCTCGTAACAACGAATTCGTGGCTGGTGAGCTGCTTACTCGGTTACACGACAATGAGCCGGCGTTCTTTGAACAGGCAGTATTGGACTTGCTCATGGCCATGGGTTATGGCGGTACGCAGGGCAAGGCTACGCGCACGCAGTTATCCAACGATGGTGGAATCGACGGGATTATTGACCAGGATGCGCTGGGCTTGTCGCGGATTTACGTGCAGGCTAAGCGATATGCGCTGGATAAGAGCATCGGCCGACCGGCTATTCAGGGATTCGTGGGTGCGCTGCAGGGTGCGCAGGCGGATCGAGGGGTGTTCCTGACTACAGCGACGTTTTCAGATAAGGCGCAGGAGTATGCGGATGCGGTGTCGTCACGCGTCGTTTTAATCGACGGGGACAGGTTGGCGGAATTGATGATCCGCTATGGCGTGGGTGTGCAGGTCAAGAGGACCGTGGCCCTAGTCGAGGTGGATGAGGATTACTTTGAGTAGTTCGGCGCTGTGTTTGCCCTTTCGAATATTTCGAATTGCTCTATGATGGCTTCATGAATGAAGTACGGAATCGCCCTCACACGACTCTCCCGCCGCAAGACCTAGAAGCAATGCTCGACGTGAGCAGGTTCCTGGACCAACTGGAGGGACCTGCTGCGCTTGTGGGGCCTGACGGACAGACGGTAAAGCTGCCCGAAGAAGCATTTAGCGTGCTGGCAGACGTTGTCCGGGCGATGAGGCAAGGAAAGGCCATTACCCTTGCGCCCGTAGACCAGTTGCTCACGACGCAGGAAGCAGCAGATTTTCTGGGCATTAGTAGACCAACGCTGGTGAAGAAGCTCGAAGACGGATCGATAGAGTTTGAGCGCACCACCGGCGGCAAGCACAGGAGGGTACGGCTCGTTGACGTGCTGCAGTACCGGGATGAGCAGCGGGCTGAACGTCGTAAAGCGCTGCGAGAGCTCGTCTCTGAGGCGCAGCGCGCGGGCGCCTATGGTGCGGGTGCTGATGATGTAGATGCTGAGGATATTGCCTTGGCCCTCAAGGACGCTCGCAAGGCAGCGGCAAAGAAAGCCCGGCGTGGCTAGGATTTCGGCTCTTTTGGCTGCGTGCACACTGATCCCAAAGGGGCCGGGCAAGCTATCGCACGCGGTCTTCCCTATCCAGAAGCGAAACAACTTCGGTCTTAGAAGGTAGATAGTTTGTGGTGTCCGGCTGTGGAGTCGTAGTGGTCAGCGGGGAGTAAGGCTTTGGTGCGTGGCTCAAGATTCCGGCAGCTACTAGTTGCTGCATGCGGCTATCTGGAGATGAAACGGGAACTATCCGAGCAATGGGTTGAGTCCGGTCAGTGTTGGTCACAGTCTCTCCGGTTATTGGTGAGCTTTGGAACAGCTCGCAATTGAATAACGGGATAGTGCCGATCTTAGCGGCGTGTGAGGAAAGAACAAGGGGGAGTCGGAGCGTTTGGCCAGGGAACGCAGTGATGGTGGTAGCTAGGCCTAGAGCCGTGACTTAGAATTACTGGAATCAAGACGTACCCGATGTGAAACCATGTCCCTGGAGAACTCTATGGTGACCTCTACTCCCCCGACTCCCCCGACTGCCGGGCGCAACGGTGTGCCAGGCGGGCCTGCACGCAGCAACTTCAGCTTTGTGCGCTACGTCTGGCCCACGGCGTATGAGGAGTGCCTGAAGGTAGAGCGGTTCGTGGATGCGGACCCGGTGATTTCCTGCTTTTATGCGCGCAAGGTGTTGGAGCGGGTAGTGAACCACATTTGGGCGTTCCGGGGTCTGGGAGATACCGGCTACCTCAGTCTGGCGGACATGACCAGGGACCGTGAGTTCGTCAAGTGTGTAGGCAACGACACCATGCTGCGCAAGATGACCATCTTGCGCAAGAGCGGCAACGACGCCGCGCACACCGACGACATGGAAGGCAAGCAAGCGCCGACGTCCTCGCAGAGCGCGCGGAAGGCGGCGGCGCACCTCTATGACCTCATGGCCTGGGCGGTGCGGTACCACTCGGCCAACCCTCAGGCCGCGCCGGGTCCGCAGGCGGCTTTTGATACTAACCTGCTGGGCCAGGCCACAGCTGATTCCTCAGGCATCCACGTTGCTGGGCGCTCCCAAGCGCAGACCGCCGCGTACCTCAAGAAGCTGGCACAGCAGGATGAGGAGCTAAAGAAGAACCGGCTGCTGCTCGATGAGGCCAAGGAAGCCGCACGTGAAGCGGAGGAGAAGCGTCTTCGTGAGGCAGCCCAGTTTGAGCTTAAGCGGCGGAGCGCAGAGCTTCGGGCGAAGGCGGATCTGGCTGATGCGCAGGAAGAAGCCGAAGCAGAGCGTGAAGCAGCGCGGCAGGTGGAACAGGAGCTTGCCGCCAAGATTGAGGCCCTCCAGGAGCAGTTAGCCGAGCAGCAAGCAGCCGCCGCAGAGCGCGCCGGGGTGGCAGCACCGTCGGCTGCGCCTTTGGCAATCAGCGAGGCCGAGACGCGCCGACAGCTCATTGACCCGATGCTCGAAGCAGCAGGGTTTAGTGATGATTCAGTCACTCGAGAGCTCGAGCTGCGCGGCATGCCCAATCCCTCCGGCCTTGGTTACGCAGATTATGTCTTGTGGGATGATGACCGCACACCGCTGGCCGTCATCGAGGCGAAGAAGTCCATGGAGTCCATGAGTGTGGGCTCCCAACAGGTGAAGCTGTACGCGGACTGCATCGAGCGCGAATACGGAACGCGGCCGGTCATGTTGTGCACCAACGGCTATCACATTGACCTGATCGATGATGCCGCTAACCTTCCTGGATCCGGTGTGGGCTATCCCGCCCGCGAGGTCGAGGGCTTCCCCACCGCGCAGCAATTGCGCCGCATGATTGGGCGGCGCACCATGCGCACCCTGTTGAGCGAGACGCCGGTAGACACGGACATTGCTGGCGGCGGCGCCCGTGCGTACCAACTCGAGGCCATCCGTGCGGTGACGGAGACGTTGGAGGCGCGGAGGCGTCGCCAAGCATTGCTGGTTATGGCAACAGGAACTGGTAAGACGCGTGTGGCCGTGGCCACTGCCAAGCTGTTGCGTCAGGCCGGCTGGGTGGGCAAGGTGCTGTTCCTGGCTGACCGCACTGCCTTGGTCAACCAGGCGCACAAGGCCTTTGTGAGCATGTATGCGGAGTCCACACCCGTGAATCTCATCAAAAACCCTGAGCAGGTGGGTGATGTGTATGTGACCACCTACAACACCATGATGAACCTGATTGGGGATGACGGCGACACGCCGGCGAAGTTCGGGCCTTTCGACTTTGACCTCATCATCGTGGACGAGGCTCACCGCTCCGTGTACAACCGCTTCAAGCGGATCTTGGAGTACTTCGATGCCTACGTAGTGGGGCTGACGGCGACGCCGAAGAGCGAGATTGACCATGACACGTATGCTCTCTTTGAGATGGAGGATAAGACTCCGTCCTTTGAGTACGGACTTGATGAGGCCGTGGCAGACGGAAATCTTGTTCCCTTCAAGACGGCTCGGCAGGACTCGCTTTTCCTGCGGCGGGGCATGTCCTATGACGAGCTTTCCCCGGAGGAACAGCTGGCATGGGACACGTCCGACTGGGGTACCGATGAGGACGGCGGGCGCTTGGATCCGCCTGGTCAGGTTTCTTCGGCGGAGATTAACCGCTACCTGTTCAACAAGGACACCATACGCAAGGTCCTGAAAACCGTGGTGGAGAACGGGATCCGCGTGGGCGGCGACCAACTGGGCAAGACCATCATCTTCGCCCGGACTCAACGTCACGCGGAGCTCATCAAGCAAGTCTTTGACGCTACGTTCCCGGAGTATTCGCGCACTGGAGCCTCCGTGATTACCACGCACACGAAGTATGCGCAGTCGGCATTGGACGACTTCGCAGATCCGGACGGGGACGTCAACATCGCGATTTCGGTGGACATGCTTGACACCGGCGTGGACGTGCCCGAGGTGGTCAATCTTGTGTTCTTCAAACCTGTCTACTCCCCCACCAAGTTCTGGCAGATGGTGGGCCGAGGGACGCGACTGCGCCCGGACCTCTTCGGCCCGGGGATGGACAAGACGCACTTCCTCATCTTCGACTTCTGCGGCAACGTGGACGAGTTCTTTAAGGGTGAAGCCCGTGAATCGGCCACGGGCCGACCACGGTCGCTGTCGGAAAAGCTCTTTGATGCCCGCGTGGGGTTGCTTGCTCAGTTGGATAAGCACGCTACGGCCCCAGAGATGCGCGCCGAGCTTGCTGATTCCCTTCACGGCTCGGCGGCGTCTATACCGCTAGGCCACATCATGGTCCGCCCCAGCGACAAGGAAACCTTGTTGCGATACCGCGAACGCTCTGCGTGGGATGAGCTAAGTGAAGAGAAGGCTGAGCAGCTGCGCCGCCATATTGCGCACTTGCCGCTGGACACGATGAAGGACTCTGAGACAGCTAAGCGCTTTGACCTGGTGATTTTGAAGCTCCAGGTGGGGCTGCTCGACCACAGCCCGGAGTTCGCGGCACTGCGCGAACGAGTCGAGAGGATGGCGAATGACCTCATGGCCGTGAGTTCCACCATCCCCATGGTGGCCGAACGGCGGTCCTTCCTCGAGCGCGCGCTCGATCCGGAGTGGTGGAATAACGTGACGGTCGAGGACCTCGAGACCATCCGCATCGGCATGCGTTCGCTCATTCAGTTTGTGCCCAAGGGAAAGCGCAACGCCGTCACCCTCGACATCCAAGATGAGATGGGTGAGCTCACGATTGATGATGAGATGCCGGCGCGGCTGCCCGGCACCGGTTCCTACCCCACCCAACTGGAGCAACGCCTGCGCGAATTGCTGCAGGAGCATGCCAACGACCTGGCGATGATCAAATTGCGCAGTGCACGGACGCTTAACGCAGAGGACGTCGCAGCGCTGGAGGCGATGGTAGCCCAGGCAGGCGGGGGAAGTGGGGGCTCCACGGAAAGCGTCGACAAGCTGCGTGAGCGCATGGGTGGGGACAGCATTCCTGCCTTCATCCGCCGCTTGGTGGGCCTTGACGAGGCGGCAGTCCGGGAGCAGTTTGCAGACCTGCTCAGTAATACGTCTTTCAATGCTGCCCAAATACGCTTTATCAAGATGCTGGTAGATGTGCTGGTTCACAACGGTGGTGTGGCCTACGAGGAGATCTTCCAGCCTCCCTTCGATGAAGAGGGTTCCGTCATCGACATTTTTCACAACAAGGCCGACGTCATTGTCGATCTACGCAAGCGCCTTGAACGGATTGAAGCGACGGCGCAGGCTACCTAGTTACTACCGTGCCTCAGAACAGGAATACGGTCCGGCTGGGTCTAACTGGGGAGATGTCCGTGCGGTGACTACACTGTCTAACCATGACTAACCCGAGCGATAACACCACCCACCGCTACACGCCGGAGCTCGCCGCGCAAATTGAAAGTGCCTGGCAGCAGTACTGGAAGGATAACGGCACCTTTAATGCGCCGAACCCAGTTGGGCCGCTCGCGGAGGAGGGTAAGGAACTTCCCGCGGAGAAGATGAACATTCAGGACATGTTCCCCTACCCTTCCGGCGCGGGCCTTCACGTGGGCCACCCACTGGGCTATATCGCTACGGATACCTACGCGCGTTATCAACGCATGCTGGGTAAGAACGTCCTGCACACGCTGGGCTATGACGCCTTTGGTCTGCCGGCAGAACAGTACGCCATCCAGACGGGTACGCACCCGCGCACCACGACGGAGGCGAATATCAAGAATATGCGCCGCCAGCTGGGTCTTCTCGGCCTAGGTCATGATCCACGCCGCTCGGTGGCCTCGACTGACCCGGAGTTTTATAAGTGGACGCAGTGGATCTTCCTGCAGATTTATAACTCCTGGTTCGATGAGGAGCAGCAGAAGGCGCGCCCGATTTCTGAGCTCATCAAGGAGCTTGAGGTGGGCAAGCGCACTACCAAGGACGGCCGCTACTACGCAGATCTGAGTAAGGAAGAGCAGCGCAAGGCACTCGATGAGTTCCGCCTGGTCTACCTGTCCAACTCCACCGTGAACTGGTGCCCGGGCCTGGGCACCGTGCTGGCCAATGAGGAGGTCACCGCGGAGGGCAAGTCTGAGCGCGGTAACTTCCCGGTCTTTCGCAAGAACCTGTCGCAGTGGATGATGCGCATTACTGCCTACTCCGACCGTCTGCTCGATGACCTGGAGCTTCTGGACTGGCCAGAGAAGGTCAAGTCCATGCAGCGCAACTGGATTGGCCGCTCCCGTGGTGCGGAGGTCAGCTTCCACGCCGAGGGCTACAACATCGACGTCTTCACTACCCGACCAGATACTCTCTTCGGTGCGGAGTACGTGGTGCTGGCTCCGGAGCATGAGCTTGTCGATGCCCTCCTCTCCCCCATCCCTTATGACGATGACGTGGATGAGCGCTGGACCTTCGGCCACGATGATCCGAAGGAGGCCGTAGAGGCCTACCGCGCCTCCATTGCCGCGAAGTCCGACTTGGAGCGCCAGGAGAACAAGGAAAAGACCGGTGTCTTCCTGGGTACTTATGCCACCAACCCGGTCAACGGCAAGCAGGTCCCGATCTTCATCGCGGACTACGTTCTGACCGGCTATGGCACCGGTGCCATCATGGCGGTCCCAGCGCACGATACCCGTGACTACGAGTTCGCCACCGTCTTTGGCCTGCCGATTACTGAGGTAGTCGCTGGCGGCGACATCACCAAGGAGGCCTACACGGAGTCCGGCAAGGCCGTAAACTCCGCCAACGATTCCCTGGACATCAACGGCATGCCCAAGGATGAGGCCATCGCCGCCATCATCCCGTGGCTAGAGGAACAAGGAGTGGGCCACGAGAAGATCCAGTACAAGCTGCGTGATTGGCTGTTTGCCCGCCAGCGCTACTGGGGCGAGCCCTTCCCCATCGTCTATGACGAGGCCGGCCAGGCCTACCCGCTGCCGGAGTCGATGCTGCCCATCGAGCTGCCGGAGGTAGAAGACTACAAGCCGGTCTCCTTCGACCCGGATGATGCTGATTCCTCCCCGCAGCCGCCGCTGGCCAAGGCTCGCGAGTGGGTCGAGGTGGAGCTGGACCTGGGTCTTGGGGATGGCCCGCAGACCTACTACCGCGATACCAACGTCATGCCGCAGTGGGCAGGTTCTTCCTGGTATCAGCTGCGCTACATCGATCCGACGAATGACGAGATCTTCTGCGACTTGGAAAACGAGCGCTACTGGACGGGCCCGCGCCCAGAAGAGCACGGCGCTAACGACCCGGGTGGCGTTGACCTCTACGTCGGTGGCGTTGAACACGCCGTGCTGCACCTGCTCTACGCCCGCTTCTGGCACAAGGTCCTCTTCGATCTGGGCTACGTGAGCTCCAAGGAGCCCTACCGCCGCCTGTACAACCAGGGCTACATCCAGGCCTATGCGTATACCGATTCCCGCGGCGTCTACGTCCCGGCCGCGGAGGTAGTAGAACGCGATGGCGCGTTCTACTACGGGGATGAAAAGGTCAACCAGGAGTACGGCAAGATGGGCAAGTCCCTGAAGAACTCCGTGGCCCCGGATGATATTTGCCGCGACTATGGTGCCGATACCCTGCGTGTCTACGAGATGTCGATGGGCCCGCTGGATACCTCCCGCCCGTGGGCCACCAAGGACGTCGTCGGTGCGCAGCGTTTCCTGCAGCGCCTGTGGCGCCTAGCCGTCGACGAGAACTCTGGCGAGCTGTGCACGACGGACGCAGAGCTTTCCGAGGATGACTTGAAGCACCTCAACCGCACCATCGCCGGTGTGCGCGATGACTATGAGAACCTGCGCCTGAACACCGTGGTGGCCAAGCTCATTGAGTACGTGAACTACCTGACCAAGGCCTATCCGAAGGGCGCGCCGCGCGCGGCGGTGGAGCCTTTGGTCCAGCTGGTCTCCCCCGTTGCCCCGCACATCGCGGAGGAGCTGTGGAAGCGCTTCGGCCATGAGGAGACCATCACCTATGAGGCCTTCCCGGAGTTCGAAGAAAAGTACCTCGTCGACGACGAGATCGAGGTTCCGGTGCAGATCAACGGCAAGGTCAAGGCACGCGTGATGGTGCCTGCCGACGCTGACCAAGCCACCGTCGTGGGTATTGCCAAGGAAGATGAGCGCATCGCTGAGCTGACCGCCGGCAAGAACGTGGTCAAGGAGATTTACGTCCCGGGCCGCATGGTCAACCTCGTTGTGAAGTAACTCGCCCCAAGAAAGCGCCGTTCCTGCGGTTACTCCGGCACCGCCTCTGAGGTGCCTCAGGAACGGCCTTAGGGGCACCTCATCCACGTTGCCGTCAAAGGCGTCGAAGGGGGGGAACTATAGTTGTCGTAAGGTGCTCTCAAAGAGCTCCGCGACAGTGACGATTCCGTTGTGGACTAACCCGCCGATGATCTGGTTCATGAAGGCCAGCTGCACCGAGTTCAGGCGTGCGCCGTCCATCATGTCCGCAAACGCGGAACGCGCCGCGGATTTGTCCAACCCGATGATGGTGCGGACTAAGCGGGGAAGGCCCACGCCGAGCTGTTCCTCCAGGGCGGGGGAGACCGCGACTAAATTCCCCAGCTCATCGGCTAAATCCATGACCACGGCCTTGCGCGTGTCACGGTCCATGCCATTAGTAAAAGCTATCTTCTATTAAGTAGCCATATGTATTTTTCGGGGCGGCGCGACTTTTAGGGTTTAAGGCGCAAATGACGGTACGTCCAATTCTGCAGGTGGAATTCATACTCATTCCTTCTTTCAAAATTGCTGGTTGTATGCGGTTGGCGCTCCTTCTTTGAGTCCAAAACATGGACGTGCGCATTCCCTCGAGCGTGAATTTTCAAAAACCCTTGCCTGGTTCACCTCTCTTCGATATCCATTTCCCAGGAAGTTGTTTTTCTGAGGCTTGAGTGTCGTGAAAAACAACTCTGAAACAACTTTGCCAACAACTGTGTCTGGTTTAGCGCTCCCATCGGTTGGAAAAGGGCAGTTCAAAAGGGTTGTTGCTGGTTGTTTGTAGTTGTTTCGAGGTTGTTGTGAGTTGTTCGCGGTAGTTGTAGGCAGCGGCATGCGGCCTGGAGGGGGCTGAAGCAGGGCTAATCCAGCTCTTGGTTCAGCTCCTCGCGCACCTTGGTGATGATTTCTCCGAGGAAGCCCTGGCAGCCATCGGTGATGATGGGGAATGTGGAGTCATCCTCGATGACACCCAGCGTGAACAGCAGGTCGCGGGTGATGGCGTGCGTGTAGTCGTATTCTGGGTTGAACTCCCATTCACCGCGGAACAAATGGACTAGTTCGAAGGAGAGCTGAGGAATGCCCTCCGGTTCGGCGTAGGCATAAGGGATGTTGTGCATGATGACCTGCGTTGCCCAGAGCGGATCGTTCATGGCCTTGCGGCCATATTTGGTGAGCTTGATCTGCGTCGTTGTGGTCTTGAGCCAATCCAGGTCCGTGAGGAATCCGCGCAGGTTCAGCAGCGGCTGGTGGTAGTCCTCGCGCTTAACATCATCAAAATCATTGGGGCTGTTGAGGCCCTCTTTCAGGCGTGCCACGGCCGCCTGCTTCAGGTAGCCGGCCCCGGTGAGGCGCGGAAATTCTTCGATGACCTCGAGGTATTCGCGCACGCGTTGGCCTACGTGGGCGGCGATGGCGTCGTCAAGCGCCGGCAGCTCATAGTCGGGACGCAGCTCCGGGTAGGCCTCGTGGATTTCCGCGCGCCATTCCTCCAGCATCTCCGAGGAGGGCACCGGGATGTCCTCGAAGGGAGTGGAGCGGAAAGGATCGAGGGGGAGATCTCCAGGCAGCGCGGGCTTGGTGCCACCCTCCAGGTTGGCGGCTTCCGTGCCCATGGTGGCCAGGCGCTGCGCCACGGCGGGCGGGTAAAAAGTGGTGAGGCGCTGATGGATTTGGTCCAGTGTGTAGTTGGGGAAGAGCGCGAAAATGCGCTCCATGCTGTCGGTAGGAACAGCCATGTAGGCCATGGTCGCTTGGACATCGAGGACCACCTTGAACATCGCCTCGGCACTGCCCAGCTCACTCATGAGATCGGGGCCTTCACCGGCGATGAGGGCTGGCAGACCCATGACGACGCGCGAGGTGTCCGCCACGCTGATGCTGATATTCCATGCGCCGTCCGAGGGGTGGTAGTGCGCTACTTCCCGGAATGTTTCGAAAAAGTCCTGGTCAATGATGGTGAGGACGTCGATTGGCGTGCCTTCCTCAACCACGAGGATTCCCGGGTGAGAGGGCTCAAGGCCGAGCGCGGCGTGGACGATGATCATCATCTCGCCCACGGTGACTTCCGCGGGGGCGGCGACAAAGCGGGCCGTGGTGAAGAAAGGATTCTCCACGTCGATACGGACATTCCTAGCGAGGTTCATAGTGCCCGACAGTATTAGAAAACCGTGCTATTCGCGCGCCAAAGCTTCGCCCACGCGCTTGCCAGAATGGATGCACCCGCCCAGGAAGGTGCCTTCCAGCGCATTCTTGCCGTGCATGCCGCCACCGCCGAAACCGGAGGCCTCGCCGCAAGCATAGAGGCCGGGGAGTACCGTTCCATCGGGATTGAGGCACTGGCCGTCCAGGTTGGTCTCCAGGCCACCTAGCGTCTTGCGGGTGAGGAACTTCAAACGTACTGCGATGAGAGGGCCCTTGGTTTCATCCAGGATGCGGTGTGGGGGAGCAACGCGAATGAGCTTATCGCCTAAGAATCCGCGGGCAACGCGGAGGTAGTTGACTTGGGCGTCTTTGCTGAAGGCATTATCCTGCTGGGAATCACGATCTTCCAGGACTTTTCTAAGTTGGGGTACCTCAATGGTGGGGGAGCCCTCAGGTGCAATGCGGTTCATTCCGGCAACGAGATCCTCCAGGTTGTCTTCCACCACCCAGTCAATTCCGTTCTCCATGAAGGCCTTGACTGCCACGTGGGTGCCGGGGCCCAGCTTGCCGGCGAGCTTCTTGAATTCCTTGTCCGTCAGGTCTGGGTTTTGCTCCGAGCCGGAGAAGATGAACTCCTTGTCCACGATGGTCTGGTTGAGCACGAACCAGGAGTAACCGTGCCCGGTCTGGCCAATGTGGGCCAAGGCCGCAAGGTTATCGGTGCCGGGGAAAAGGTTGGTGGGCAGGCGGTTGCCTTCGGCGTCGAGCCACAGTGCTGACGGACCGGGGATGATACGGATGCCGTGGCCGGGCCAGATGGAATTCCAGTTGGTCATGCCCTCGGTGTAGGCCCACATGCGGTCCGTGTTGACCACCGAGGCGCCCGCCTGCTGGGCGATGTCTATGCCACGGCCGTCGACATGCGCGGGAACGCCCGTGACCAGTTCCTCCGGGCATTCGCCCCAGCGCTCAGTCGGCCACATGCAGCGGACCTTGTCCAGGTTGCCGCCGATGCCGCCGGTGGCGATGACGACAGCAGAGCCGCGCAGCTCGAAGTGCTTGAGCACATTCCTCGGGCTCGCCTCACCGCGTGGCTGGCTGGTGGGGGAGAGGACGCTGCCGCGCACGCCGACGACGCGCGGGCTGCCAGCGTCGTCGTTTTCGACGACGAGCTCGTCCACGCGGTGGCGGAAATGGAATTCGACCTGGCCTTGTTCTTCTGCTTTAAGGAGTGGTTCGCGGAAGACGCGCACGACCTCCGGGCCCGTGCCCCAGGTGAGGTGGAAACGCGGGACGGAGTTGCCGTGGCCGGAGGCATCGCCCGAACCGCGCTCGGCCCAGCCGATGGTGGGCAGCACGTTGAGGCCTAGGCCTTTGAGGTATGTGCGCTTTTCATTAGCGGCAAAGCGCACGTATTCGCGGCCCCATTTCGCGCCCCAAAAATCGTGCCGGTCATCCTCGGTCACTGGGTCATAGTCGGCAGAGTTGGCCCAGTCGCGCCAGGCCAATTCTTCGGAGTCCTTGACCCGCATCATCTTCTGCTCGGGGGAGTCGACATAAAACAGCCCGCCGAGGGACCAGAAGGCCTGGCCGCCTAGGTTATTGCGATTTTCTTGTTCCAGGAAGATGACGTGCTTTCCGCCCTTGAGGGCCTCGTAGCCGGCGACCATGCCGGCGAGGCCGCTGCCGACGATGATGACGGAGCCAGTGACCAAGTTAGTTTCTTTCATGACAGTAATGATAAAAGAAACCGGACTCGATTGTGTGACTTGGCTCGCACATTATCATCTTTACGCCGAGGCTGTGCCCTCGGCGTAGGTCGTGTTCACCTTCTCCACGAGGGTCAACACATCGTAGGTCGCCACAATCTCATCCTCCTGGTTGTAGAGCACGGCATCCCAGCAGACCTCGCCGTAGTCATCGGTCACGCGCGGGGTGATGCGTTTGGCGGTCAGTTCCACGCGGATGGAATCGTCATAGGTGACCGGCGTAATGAAGCGCAGGTTCTCCAGGCCATAGTTGGCCAGGACCGGGCCCGGCGCAGGCTCCACGAAGAGGCCCGCAGCCCAGGAGACCAGCAGGTAACCGTGTGCGACGCGGCGCGGGAAGAAGGGATTGGCCGTTGCGGCCTCCTCGTCAGTGTGGGCGTAGAAGGTATCGCCGGTCTTCTCCGCGAACTCGAGGATTTCCTCGAGGGAGACGTGGCGCAGGTCGGAGGCGAACTGGTCACCGATCTGTAGCGTAGCCAGGTCCTTGCGGAAGGGGTGGGTGCCCTGGCCATTCTCCACGTCGGCGCGGGTCACGCGCTGCACGGCCGCGCCGCGGTGCCACTGGCCCGTGATGGCGGTGAGGTGATCCGGGGTGCCCTGAATAGCGGTGCGCTGCATGTAGTGCAGGATGCCACGCACACCACCCAGTTCTTCGCCGCCGCCGGCGCGACCCGGTCCGCCGTGGACGAGGTGCGGGAGGGGAGAGCCGTGGCCGGTCGAGGTCTTCGCATCATCACGGTCAAGGAAATGCAGGCGGCCGTGGTGGGCAGCAATGCCGAGTGCGTACTCGCGTGCCAGCTGCGGGTCATGCGTAATAACGGAGGCAACCAGCGAACCAGAGCCCAGGGCGGCGAGCTCGATGGCCTCGGCGGGGGAGTCGTAACCCAGGAAGGAGACGACGGGGCCGAAGGCTTCGGTGTCGTGGACCGCTGGGGTGCGATTATCGGCAAAGCGCAGGATAGTGGGGTTGAAGAACGCGCCCTCGGCCTCCTCGCCGCCGTAGACTACCTCGCCGCCGCCGGCCTTGAGCTTCTCGACGGCCTCCGCGACGTCCTGCTTCTGATCCGCGGAGACCAACGGACCCATGGTGGCGGAGGCATCGCGCGGATCGCCCACGACGACCTTGTCGCGCAGGCGTGCGCTGAGGGCTTCAATGGTGGCGTCGACAAGCGCATGCGGGACGATGGCGCGGCGGATGGCGGTACACTTCTGACCCGCCTTCGAGGTCATCTCGCCGAAGACTGCCTTGACGAAGGCCTCGAACTCCGGGGAGTCCGCGGTGACATCGGTACCCAGAATGGCAGCGTTGAGGGAGTCAGCCTCCGCGCTGAACTGGATGCCGCCCTCGATGACGTTGTGGTGTGCGCGCAGGGTATTCGCGGTATCGGCAGAGCCGGTAAAGGCCACGTGATCGCGGTAGTCCAGGTGATCCAACATGTCGCGGGCGGAGCCGGAGATGAGCTGCAGGCTGCCTTCCGGCAGGATCCCGGAATCGATCATGAGGCGAACACAAGCCGCGGTGATGTAGCCGGTCGGCGTAGCGGGCTTAACAATCGAGGGCACGCCCGCGATGAAGGCCGGGGCAAATTTCTCCAGCATGCCCCAGACGGGGAAGTTGAAGGCGTTGATCTGTACGGCTACGCCAGGGATGGAGGTGTAGATGTGGCGGCCGATGAAGGAGCCGTCCTTGGAAAAGACCTCTGCCTCGCCGTCCGGCATGACGGTGGAATTAGGCATCTCGCGGCGGCCCTTCGAGGAGAAGGTGAACATGGTGGAAATGCCGCCGTCGATATCGACGAAATTATCGCGCTTGTTGGCGCCGGCCTTGTTGGCCAGTTCGTAGAGCTCTTCGCGGTGATCCTGGAGGTAGATCGCCAGCTCCTTGAGTTTGAGGGCGCGCTCGTGGAAGGTGAGCTTCTGGAGGCCTTCGCGCCCGGTGCTGCGGGCGTAGTCGATGGCGCCGGCGATGTCGAGGCCTTTGGCGCTGACTCGAGCGATGACTTCTCCAGTGGAAGCATCGTGCACGTCAGCGACGCGTGAGGGGTTGTCCGGGGTGAGCCACTGGCCGGAGAGGTAGCTGGGGACGAGGGCTTCAGTCATAGCGAAAAGTTTGGCCTTTCCATTAGTTTCCGAACGGTTGGTCAGTAAATACAGGCTAGTATAGTCTGCGTCACATTTCTAGGATTAAGTAAGGAGTACGGCATGACCGCAGAGGTATGGAAGATTCAGTTGGGTGAGCTGGACAAGAAGATGGGTGTTGAAATCCTGGAAGAGTCGGCCCAGCGAGTGGTGGCCACCATGCCGGTCGAGGGCAATACCCAGTCCTTCGGGCTGCTCCACGGTGGGGCCATGGCGTGCCTAGCGGAGGCCGTTGGTAGCTGGGCGGCGGTGATTCACGCTTCGACGCTGGGCAAGGTCGCCGTCGGCGTGGACATCAACGCAACGCACCACGCTTCCGGGCGCGCGGGTCTGGTCACGGCGACGGCCACCGCCATCAAGCTGGGCAAGACGCTGTGCTCCCACGAGATCATCATTACAGATGACGAGGGGAGGAGGCTGTGTACGGCGCGCATCACTAACGCGCTCGTGGCGTCGAAGGACAAGAAGTAGGAGCGCTAGGAAATAGTGGAGGGGGAGTGCGGCTTATTCGGAGTAGTCGTAGAAGCCCTTGCCGGACTTGCGGCCCAGCTCCCCGCGGGCGACCATGTCGCGCATGAGCTGCGGCGGGCTAAAACGCTCACCTAGCTGGGATTCGAGGTATTCGGCGATGCCGAGGCGCACATCAAGGCCTACGATATCGGTCAGCTCCAGCGGGCCGATGGGGAACTTGTAGCCCAGCACCATGGCGTTGTCGATATCGCGCGGTGAGGCCACGCCTTCCTCCACCATGCGGATGGCCTCCAGCGCGATGGCCACGCCGAGGCGGGAGGAAGCGAAGCCGGGGGCATCCTTGACCACCACCGCGGTCTTGCCCAAGCCCTCGACCCAGTCCTTGGCGGTATCCACGAGCGCCTCCGGCGTGGACTCGGCAACAACCACTTCCACCAGTTTGGAAGCTGGGACCGGGTTGAAGAAGTGCAGACCAATGACGTCGTTGGGGATGCTTTCTGCCAGCTGCGATACCGACAGTGAGGAGGTATTGGTGGCGACGACAGCCTCTGGGGCCGCTTCGGCGATATCCCGGAAGGCGGCCACCTTGAGATCCATCGATTCTGGAACTGCCTCAACCACGAGGTCGAAGCCGGCGAAGGCGGAGGCGGTGGTGGAAAAGCTGAGACGCTGATCCCAGGATTCGAAGGTGCCGTCCGCCCCGCGGTCGAGGGAGCCGCGGATGGCCTTGTGCACGCGCTCGCGAGCGGCGGCCACGGCGTCGTCGTTGATATCCACTACGGTCACGGACGCGCCGGCGGCGAGAAAGGCGTGCGTGATGCCCGCGCCCATACGGCCGCCGCCGAGAACGCCGACCTTGGCAGGAACCTGCAGTTCTGAGGACATGAGTTGATTCTCCTTGTGGGTGGAAGGTTTATTTCTTGCGGTCCAGGAAGGCCTGCATCCGCTCAAACTTGGCGGGGGACTCAAAAAGCACGGCCTGGGCGATGTTGTCCACCGCCGGGTGCGCTGCATCAGGCATAGAGATGAGCTGCTTAGTCAAACGCACGGCCAATGGATCTTGCTGGGCGATGCGCTCGGCTAGTGCCAGGGCGCCGTCGACCAGCGCATCCGGCTCGTGCAGCTCGCTGACCAGGTGATTGGCCAGCGCCTCCTCGCCGTTGAGGATGCGCCCGGCCAGCAGAATCTCCTTCGCCAGCGGGGTGCCCACGCACTCCTTGAGGCGCCAGGTGGCACCCGCGGCGGCAGCGATACCCAGGCCGGCTTCAGGCTGGCCAAACTTGGCAAAAGGAGTGGACACGCGGAAGTCGGCGGCTAAGGCCAACTCCAATCCGCCGCCGAGGGCGTAGCCATCCACCGCTGCGATGACGGGGGCGGGCAGCGAGGCGATGCGGTGGAAGATGCCGGAATTGATGCCGCGGAGGGCGTCCTCGCGGCGGCGCTCACGAAGCTGCGCGATGTCCGCCCCGGAGGCGAAGATCCCGCGGGGGCCCTTCGGGGTATCCACGGTGCAGCCGGTGATGATGAGGATGCGGGGATCGGACTCGAGCTGCGCGCAGAGTTCGTGGAACTCCGCCACCATCTGCTCATCGATGGCATTGCGGACGGCGGGGCGGTTGAGCTTGGCGAGGACAATCTCGTCATTCTCACCGCGCGTCGAAATCTCAATGGCAGTAGTCATTTAGACCCTCTCAATCGCAATTGCGGTGCCCTGGCCCACACCCACGCACATGGTGGCGATGCCGCGGCTCAACCCGTCCGTTTCCAGGCGGTTGAGCAGGGTCAAGGTGATACGGGAACCGGAAGAACCCAGCGGGTGGCCCAGCGCGATGGCGCCGCCCCAGGTATTAACCTTGTTCTCATCCAAGCCCAGCTCGCGGATGCAAGCGATGGACTGGGAGGCAAAAGCTTCGTTGAGTTCGACGGCATCCACGCTGTCCAGCTCCCAGCCGGCGCGCTCCAGCACGTCGCGGGTAGCCGGGATGGGGCCGGTGCCCATGATCTCTGGGCGCACACCGCGTGCGGAGTTGGCCACCACGCGGGCGCGGGCGGTCAGGTTGTGCTTCTTGAGGGCCTCGTCGGAGGCGACAATGACGCAGGAGGCGCCGTCGTTCAGCGAAGAGGCGTTACCTGCTGTGGTGACGTCACCCAGGGAGGTCACCGGGCGCAGCTTGGCCAAGACCTCCATCGTGGTGCCCGGGCGGGGGCCTTCGTCGGTGTCGACGACGGTGACGTTGCCCTTGCGGTCGGTGACCTCGATGGGCACGATTTCCCTGGCAAACTTGCCGGCCTCGATGGCAGCGAGCGCGCGCTCCTGGGAACGCACTGCGAAGGAATCGGCGTCCTCGCGGCTAATACCAAAGACGTTGGCCACCTCCTCGGCGGTCTCCGGCATGGAGTAGGTCATCTTCTCCTGCTCCGCGAACTTCGGGTTGGCAAAGCGCCAGCCAATGGAGGTATCAAAAACCTGGCCTGGCTTAGCAAAAGGCTTGTTTGGCTTCTCCATGACCCAGGGGGCGCGGGACATGGATTCGACGCCACCGGCGATGACAATATCCGCCTGGCCGGACTCCACGAGGGCGGTGGCCAGGGCAATCGAGGACATGCCCGAAGCGCACAGGCGGTTGACCGTGATGCCCGGTACGGTGTCCGGGAACCCGGCGAGCAGCCAGGACATGCGAGCAACGTTGCGGTTCTCTTCGCCGGCGCCGTTAGCGTTGCCGATGATGACTTCATCCACCGCGGAGGGGTCGAGTCCGGCCTCCTCCACCGTCTTCTTGATTGCGGTGGCCATGAGGTCATCTGGGCGCACCGAGGATAGTGTGCCGCCGTAGCGGCCCACGGGGGTGCGGAAGCCGGATACCAGGTATGCAGTCATGTGATTCCTTAACTGTGGTGGGTTAGCTGTCGTGTGTTCTAGAAGGTCTGGAGGTTTTAGCGGCCGTGGAAGACCGGCGGGCGCTTCTCGTTGAAAGCGGCGAAGCCTTCGTAGTAGTCCTCGGTATCGCAGAGCTTTCCCTGAGCGATGTTCTCGGCATCGACGCTGGCCCACAAACCGGTGCCGTTATCGCGGATGTCCTGGACCAGGGTGCGGCTGGTGAGGAAAGCTTGGGTGGCGCCGTGGGCTGCGCGCTGGGCGACGCCCCGGGTAAACTCCAGCAGCTCCTCCGCAGGTACCGCGCGGGAGAAGAGCCCCGCGCGCACTGCCTCCGCGCCGGGGATGAGGTCACCAGTGATGATGAGGTCCATCGCGCGGTGCGTTCCTAGGCGCTCGACGAAGAGGGAGTGCCCACCTGAATCGAGAGTGGCGCCCAGGTTGGCAAATGGGGAGCCGAACTTGGCGTCTTCGGCGACGTAGACGACGTCACAGGCCAAAGCGAGACCGAGGCCGACACCCAGGCAGGGGCCGTGCACGGCGGCGAAGGTGGGGGCAGGAAAGTTGTCGATCTTCTTGAGCACGGGAGTGACAACGTCCGCGAGGTAGGCAGTGGCATCGTCTTCACGCGGGTTGAGCCCCTTGATGTTACGGCCCGCGCAAAAGCCTTTGCCCTCACCGCGCAGGATGAGCGCGCGGGGCCTAAGCTCTGCGGCTTCATCGAGGGTGCGGGAGAGCTCGGCAAGGTCCTCCTCCGCGAGGGAGTTCAAGGCCTTCGGGTTGTTGAGTACGAGTTCGACGACTCCGGCTTCGGCGTCGTGGTGCAGGTCGATCATGTGTGTTTCTCCTAGGCGTCGAAGTCGAGGACGATGTTCGGGGTGGTGGGGCGCGACTGGCAGGTCAGGATGTAGCCGGCCTCGACCTCGTCGGCCTCTAAGGCGTAGTTCTCCGCCATGTCGACCTCACCCTCCACCAGCTTGGCGCGGCAGGTGCCGCACACGCCGCCGGCGCAGGCGAAGGGGACGTCGGAGCGCACGCGCAGGGTGGCGTTGAGCAGGGATTCGTTGGCAGAGACCGGGGACTCAACGGAGCCGGAGAGGCCATCGAGCTGGAAATTAATGCTGACGTTATCGCCTTCCGGATCCACCTCGACGTGGCGCCCAGCCTGGTTCTGGTCTCCGGAGGGCTTGCCGGTGGTGAACAGCTCGTAGCGCACATCCTTCTCACCGACATCACGGCTGGCCAGCTCATCGCGTACCAGCTGCACCAAGTCGAAGGGTCCGCAGAGGAACCACTCGTCGACGTTGTCGGTGCGCACCACGTTATCCAGCAGGGTCTGAAGTTTTTCAGCGTCGATGCGCCCGGAGAATAGCGGATTGACGCGCTGCTCGCGGGAGAGGACGTGGTGCACGGCAAAACGCGTGGGGAACTTGTCCTTGAGGTCACCGATCTCTTCGGCGAACATGACGTCACCGCCGCCTTTGTTGGCGAAGATGAGCTCAAAAGTGGTGTCGGGGGAGCTGTGGAGCACCGTCTGCGCAATCGCCATGATCGGCGTGATGCCGGATCCCGCAGCGATGGCCACGAGGTGCGGATTCTCGAGCTTCTCCAGCTCCTCGCGGACAGCCTCAGGATTGTTCAGACCGGTCAGGTGGGTCTTCGAGGTGAATGCGCCCTGCGGATTCATGACATCCATGGTGTCGCCGGGCTGCAGAGTGTCGTTGGCCCACGTGGAGAACACGCCACCGCGGTCGCGCTTGATGGCGACGCGCAGCACGCCGTCGCGAGGCACATCGCAGATGGAATAGGAGCGGCGGACTTCTTGGCCGTCGATAGTTGCCCGCAGCGCAACGTACTGGCCGGGGATGTAGTCATAGTCGTCCTGGAGCTCCGGAGGAATAGCGAAGGAAACCTCCACGGAGTCTGAAGTCAGGGCGCGCACCTCGGACACGGTCAGGGTGTTGAACGTGGCCTTCTTCTTTGCGGGGGCAGACGGGGTCGTGGTCATTAGTGCACCTTGAAGTAGTCGAAGGGTTCCAAGCAGTCCTGGCAGTTATAGAGAGCTTTGCAGGAGGTGGAACCGAATTGGGCAAGCTTACGTGTGCGGCGGGAGCCACAGTGGGGGCATTCGATGGCCGGCGGCGGTTCGAGCGTGAGCGGGATAGGACCTTCCGGCGTGGCCCGGGTTGTACCGCTGGGCGGGGCAATGCCGTAGTCCTTGAGGTTTTGCCGGCCGGTCTCCGTCATCCAATCGGTGGTCCACGCCGGGTGGAGAACGAGGTCGACACGCACCTTGGCGTAGCCGGCGTCGGTCAGCGCTGTGGTGATGTCCGTCGTGATGTGCTCCATGGCGGGGCAGCCGGAATAGGTTGGGGTAATCGTGACCACCGCAGTATCGCCTTCCAGGCGTGCATCTCGGAGAATACCAAGGTCAGCGATGGAAATAACGGGGATTTCCGGATCGGGCACCTCGGCGGTGACGTCCCACACGTGGGCGTCGTCAGGCTGCGTGGGGCGCAGCGGGTGGGACTTATCTGTGATGGACACGGTGAAACCTTGGTCCTTTCCTTTTCTCTACCAGGTCGCGCCGGGGTGCTGGCGAGCTAGGGACTGCATCTCCGCGAGGATGAAACCGCGGTGCTCGGAGAAGCGTCCGGTGCGCTGCCCGGAACGGGCTTGCTTGACCTCCGGGATAGCCAGACCTGCCTTGTCTAAGACGTAGGCGATGCGCTCATCGAACTGCTCGCGCAGGCTCGACGGCAAGACGGCGATGCCTTCTGCCGCCAGCTTCTCGTGGAGCGGGAGATCCTCGAAGAGCTCGTCAAGGTAGGGCCACATGTACATCAGGCCCTCCGTGATACGGCGGTGAGACTCCTCGGTGCCGAGGCCTAGGCGCAGAACCCATTGGTTGGCGTGGTCGACGTGGTACTCGACTTCCTTGATGGCCTTGGCTGCGATAGCCGCAATGGTTTCATCTTTCGACTCCAGCAAAGCCGTGTAGAGCCCGTATTGGTAATAGGAAAAGAGCAGCTGGCGGGCGATGGTGTAGCCGAAGTCGCCATTCTCCTGCTCGACAAGGCGGGCGGAGCGGAACTCCTCCTCATTGCGGAAGTAGGCCAAGTCATCCTCGGTCTTGCCCCATGCGGTGCCGGCATAGGTGAGGAGGAAGCGGGCATGTCCAATGAGATCGAGAGCGATATTGCCTAGGGCGATATCCTCCTCCATCTCTGGTGCCCGCGAAATCCACCAGCCCAGGCGCTGGGCCAGGATGAGGGCGTCATCGCCCAACGTGAGCGCATAGCGCGCCGTGTCCTCGGGTGCGACTGCGCCGGAGGCGGCGATGTCTTCTGCGGTGATGCCGTTGCCCTGCGATTGCTTGGTCGCAGAATCGGCGGCTGCAAATCCGGTCACAGGTGCGGCACTCCTTCCGACTTGTCGTAGTACGTGGCGTGGCGGTAGCTCTTACCTTGCGGGGACTCGAAGAATCCGCCCTTGGAATCAGGGTCGGAAGAGGCAATGGCCTCGCTGGGTACGACCCAGACGGAGGTGCCTTCGTTGCGGCGGGTGTAGAGGTCACGGGCGTTGCGCAGGGCCATCGTGGCATCCGGTGCGTGGAGCGAGCCGGCGTGGACGTGAGAAAGGCCGCGGGAGGAACGTACGAAGACCTCCCACATGGGCCAGTTAGAGCTAGACATGGAATCTTCCTTAAGGTCTCGAAACTGGTTGGGCAGTGTGCTTAGGCGTTAAGCAATGAGCGAGCTATCAGCCGAGTGGTGCTTCTCGGCGTAGGCTGCGGCAGCCTCACGGACCCAGGCGCCATCGGCATGCGCTTGGCGGCGACGCTGCATCCTCTGCACGTTGCAGGGACCCTCGCCCTTAATGACGGCCTTGAACTCGGACCAGTCAAGCTCACCAAAGTCATAGTGGCCGCGCTCCTCGTTCCACTTCAGGTCTGGGTCCTCGAAGTGCAGGCCAAGGGCCTCGGCCTGTGGAACGATCATGTCCACGAAGCGCTGGCGCAGCTCATCGTTGGAGAAGCGCTTGATGTTCCATGCCATGGACTGCTTGGAGTTGGGTGAGTCATCATCCGGCGGGCCGAACATCTGCAGTGCCGGGCCGTAGAAACGGTTGATGGCTTCCTGAGCCATCTGCTTCTGCTCGGGGGATCCGTGGGACAGCTCGTAGAGGATCTCCCAGCCTTGACGCTGGTGGAAGGACTCTTCCTTACAGATGCGCACCATGGCTCGGCCGTAGGGAGCATAAGAGGCGCGGCAGAGCGGCACTTGGTTGCAGATGGCAGCACCATCCACCAACCAGCCGATGGCTCCGATGTCGGCCCACGTGCGCGCCGGGTAGTTGAAGATCGAGGAGTACTTGGCGGTGCCGTCGAGCAGCTGCTGTACCAGCTCGTCGCGCGAGGTACCCAAGGTCTCCGCAGCGGAGTAGAGGTAAAGACCGTGACCGGCCTCATCCTGCACCTTGGCCATGAGGATGGCCTTGCGCTTGAGTGAAGGCGCGCGGCTGATCCAGTTGGCCTCCGGCTGCATGCCGATAATTTCGGAGTGCGCGTGTTGGGAAATCTGCCGCGTCAAAGTCTTGCGGTAAGCAGCCGGCATCCAGTCGGTGGGCTCGATGCGGGAGTCTTCGGCGATGAGCTCGTCGAAGCGCTGCTGTGCTTGTGCTTCATCCGCGGCCGGAACGGCGGTGAGTGTTTTTTCTGATGGGGTCATGGGAGGAATCGTTCCCTCTCTACTCAGTGTCGGCTGGGTGATACTTACTGACTGGTTGGTCAGTATATGGGCCATGTGTGAGCTATGTCAACCACGTTTGTGAGCTGCGCCCTACTTGTTGCGATTCTGGGGCTTGGCGGGCAGCACGCGGAATGTGCCGCGGAATTCGGCGATGGGCTTTCCCTTGATGCTGAGGGTGACATCGACGACGCCGTTGCGGCCCCAGGCTTGGCGGGTCACCCCAACCCCGTCAACGACGTCACCTTCGAAGGCGGGGGCGATGTAGTGGATTGAGTTGTGCGCGGCAACGGCCAAGTCGCCACCGGAATTGCAGGTGCCGGCGAAGATGGAATCGGCGAACATGTACAAATAGCCGCCTTGTGCCGTACCGTGCCCATTGCACATTTCAGGGCGGATGGTGAAGTGGCCTTCACACCTGCCGAGGTCCAGCGCGGTAATTTTCGCACCAATTTCCGCAGTGGCGCGGTCGTCATCGAACATGGCGCGTACGTGGGTGAACTCGGGGCCTTCGGCGACGCCGGGGGCGAGGATGGGGTGCTCGGTGCTCATGGGAAATCCTCCTTGGGAAGGGTCTTCCGCAGTGCTGCCGAGGGAGCGAAAAGGGGTGTGGTGGCTCACTAGTCTAACGGTGCTCGGGGCTCTCTGCTTGAATGGACTGCGTGAAGAATGAGAAATCCGCTGTCCAGGGCGCGGCCCGTGGCCGCCCCGGCTACTCCCGTGAAGATGTCATTCGTGCAGCCGTTCGTGCTTTTACTGCCCGCGGCTACGACGCCACGTCGATGGATAACGTGGCGAGCGAATTGGGGATTTCCAAGTCTGCGCTGTATCACCACATCTCGTCGAAAGAAGAGATCTTGGAACTGACGGTAGTGCAGGCGCTCAGCCGTTTGGAGGCGGTCGCGGAAGAGATGGCCGCGGCCGATGTGTCGGCGGGGGAGAGGGTCCGCGGGCTATTGCGTGGCTCGATTGAGGTGCTGTGCTCCGACCCGAAGTCTGTCGCGCTCTTGCTCCGTTTGCGTGGAAACTCCGAGGTGGAGCGGAGTGCGTTGGAGCGCCGCCGTACGCTGACGCGTTCCGTGGTTCCGCTGGTGGAGGCTGCTCAGGAGGAGGGGGCTATCCGCTCCGACATTGAGGCTCCGCTGTTGACCCGCATGATTTTCGGAATGATCAACTCGACGTCCGATTGGTACGAACCAGAGGGGCGAATTGATGCCGAAGAACTGGCCAGCACGTTTGAGAGCGTGATCTTTGGTGGTCTAGCACCACAGGCGCTGCAGTAGCCCCGAACGGGTGTTTTGCTCGGGGCGTTATTGCTCAATTCGGGGGTGGGGGCTTCGTTTGCTTGCGAAACCGCCGTGGCCTGCGGAGATGTGTCGCAGTTCAAAAACTTGGCCTAAATGTGTTGTTTATCACCGCGATGGTCTGTAGTGTACGTCACAAGACTTACCCAACCGAACGGTAAGTAAGTTTCGCACATGTTGTGCGTTGTCCCAGCTAACCAACTTCTTGCAGCACTTTCGATGGAGCTTGAGGGGTGTGGAATTTCCCTCTCCTCGAAATGAAAGGCAAATGACGTGACCGCAACGTTTGACATTTTCTCTGACCACCATGGCCCCCAGATGGGCATTGAGTACGCCTCTCGCGATGAAATTATCGCGCTGCAGACCGCACGCGCGAAGAATGAATTGCGCCACGCGTACTACAACGTTCCCCACTACCGCCGTGCATTTGATGAGAAGGGCGTTCATCCGGATGACTTCAAGGAGCTTTCGGACTTTGCGCTGTTTCCATTTACTGACAAGGAAACTCTCCGTGCGGAGTACCCCTTTGGGATGTTTGCCGTAGGACAGAACCAAATTTCCCGCATCCACGCTTCTTCCGGCACCACCGGTCGCCCGACCGTCGTGGGATACACCGAAAATGATGTTCGTATTTGGGCCGAGCTGGTAGCCCGTTCGCTGCGGGCTGGTGGCCTGCGCAAGAGCGATAAGGTTCAGATTACGTTCGGCTATGGACTCTTTACGGGCGGCCTGGGTGCCCACTATGGCGTGGAGGCCTTGGGTGCTACTGCAATCCCGACCTCCGGTGGCCAAACGGAACGCCAGATCCAGATCATGCAGGACTTCCAGCCGGACGCGATTCTGGGTACGCCGTCTTACGTGCTCAACCTTCTTGACCGTATGCGCAAGGAAGGCCTGGACCCGCGCGAATCCTCCCTGCGCGCTGGTGTCTTTGGCGCCGAGCCCTGGAGTGAGGGTATGCGCCGCGAGCTAGAGGAAGGCTTTGGTATTACGGCCACCGATATCTACGGTCTCTCCGAGGTGATGGGTCCGGGTGTGGCCCAAGAATGCGTGGAGACCAAGGATGGCCTGACCGTCTGGGAGGACCACTTCTACCCAGAGATCATCGATCCGGAGACCATGCAGCCGGTTCCGGACGGTGAGTACGGTGAGCTGGTTATCTCCTCCCTGACCAAGGAAGCCTTCCCGATCATCCGCTACCGCACCCATGACATCACCCGCCTGCTCCCAGGCACCGCGCGGTCGATGCGCCGCATCGACCGCATCTCCGCCCGTAACGATGACATGATCATCCTGCGCGGCGTGAACTGCTTCCCGTCGCAGTTCGAGGAGATCATCACCGAGGACCGTCTGCTTCGTCCGCGCTACCAGTGCGTGCTGAGCAAGCGCGGCCGCATGGACCACCTCACCCTAGTGGTTGAGCACTCCTCGGACGCGACCCCCGATCAGATCGACGCTTCTGCCCAGTGGTTGAAGAAACAGATTAAGGAGCGCATCGGCATCAGCGTTGGCGTCGAGATTACTGACCACGTTGATTGCGGTGAGGGCAAGGCCAAGAGGATCGTCGACAACCGCGATCAATAGACCGCTCTCGGTTTTTCGGGCGTGCCCAGCTCACTATTTGTCTCCTTAGTTCACTGGCTTTAACTGTATCCGCCGTGCTTCTGCACCCATAGAGAAAAGACTTCCACTATGTCTGCACCAGTCACCCAACAGCCTGCCCAAGGGCCGGGAATTACCACAGAGCACAAGCGCGTGCTCGCCGGATCGATGGTCGGCACCACCATTGAGTGGTTCGACTTCTTCATCTATGCCCAGGCCGCCGGCCTGATCTTTGCCACCCAGTACTTCGATCCGGTCTCCAATGAAAGCGCTTCGCTCGCGCAGATCATTTCCTGGGCGTCACTGGGTATCTCCTTCCTCTTCCGCCCCCTCGGCGCCATCCTGGCCGGTCACTTGGGTGACAGGCTCGGGCGCAAGCCGGTCCTCGTCGTCACGTTGGTCGGCATGGGCCTGGCCACCATGCTGATGGGTGTGCTGCCCACCTACGCCTCCATTGGCATGGCAGCGCCTATCCTGCTGGTGCTCTTACGTATCCTCCAGGGCCTTTCCGCCGGCGGCGAATGGGGTGGTGCGGCGATGTTGGCCGTTGAGCACGCCCCGCAGGGCAAGCGCGGACTGTTTGGTGCTTTCCCACAGGTAGGAGTGCCCCTCGGCATGTTCCTAGCCACCATCTTTATGCTGGTGCTCTCCGCCGTCCTCACCCCGGAGCAGTTCCTTGCATGGGGCTGGCGTATCCCGTTCCTGTCCTCCGTCGTGCTCATTCTTCTGGGCTACCTGATCCGCCGGGCGGTGGAAGAGTCCCCGGCCTTCGCGGAAATGGAGGAGCTGAAGGAAAAGTCCACCGCACCGCTCGCGGTCCTGTTCAAGGGGCACCTGGGAACCGTCATTAAGTGTGCGCTCATCTTTGCCGCCAACAACGCTATTGGTTACTTCGTCATCGCCTACTTCACCGCTTATGGCACGAAGGTGGTGGGTTATACACGCCCTCAGGCCCTCGCGGTAGCCTTGGTTGCGTCGATAGGCTGGTTCATTGGAACGCTGTACTTTGGCCACTTCTCCGACAAGGTTGGGCGCCGCACGACGTTTATTGGCGGCTACGTTGTCTTGGCGTTGTACATCACCCCGGTGTTCTTGGCGGTAGATTCGGGCAACGTCATGCTTTTCGGTGCAGCTGTGTTCCTGCTGGGCGTCATCTTGGGTGCGAGCTACGGCCCGCAATCGGCGATGTACGCGGAGATGTTCCCGGTTAAAGTGCGCCTGTCGGGCGTGTCCATCGGCTATGCCTTCGGTTCCATTATCGGTGGCGCCTTCGCCCCAATGATTGCGGAGATGCTCTACTCCAAGTTCGAGACTTCCATGGCCATCGCTGCTTATGGCATTGTGATTTCTATCGTCTCCCTTATTGGTGTGCTCGCCGTTCCCAAGGGGATTCAGAACCGCGATCTGCACGTCTAGTCGCGTCACATCCTTTTCTGCCCTTTACCCTTCATCGCTCAGCCTCCTTCCGGATTCATCGTTGCGGACAGGTGCTAGGCGTTGAGGGGTAGTAGTGGTTTTGAGGTCCTAGCCATGGGGTTTCGGAAGGGATAAAGAACTAGAAATAAGTATTCAAAACGGTACCTATAGGTTGGCAGTTAGGCTATGCTTCTCGCTAATACTCGTCGTACGCGGCCCGTATAAACAATTCCTAGGGTCTCGCCGTGCGCGATATTTGCTCAAGAAGAAAGTTCTCTCATGACCACATCAACCCCGCATAAGACTCGCTCGACACGCGATACTTTTAATACGCGCTTTGTCTTCCTCATGGCCGCCATCGGATCCGCCGTCGGCCTAGGTAATATCTGGCGCTTCCCCTACGTTGCCTATGACAACGGTGGCGGCGCCTTCCTCATCCCGTACATGGTTGCCTTGCTCACCGCCGGTATTCCCATCCTGTGGTTCGACTTGGCCATTGGTCACCGCTTCCGCGGTTCTGCACCGCTGGCATTTCGCCGTATCAGCAGCCGCTGGGAGGGAATCGGCTGGTTCAAGGTCGGCGTGAACTTCTTCATCGCCATCTACTACGCCGCCATCATTGCCTGGGCGGCGCTCTACACCATCAAGTCTGTGAACCAGGCGTGGGGCGAGGATCCATCAACGTACTTTATGAGCGACTTCCTCCAAGCAAACCCGGAGGCAACCTACTCGGGCCACGTCGTCCCCGCCATTCTCGGCGTCATGATCCTCGTGTGGATCGTCTGCATAGCCACGTTGGCCACGAGCATCAACAAGGGCATCGGTAAGCTGACCTCCATTTTCCTGCCGGTCCTGGCCGTCATGTTCATCATTCTGGTGATCCGCGCCTTCTTCCTCGACGGCGCCGCCGAGGGTCTCAACGCCTTCTTCACTCCGGATTGGTCCGTGCTGAGCAACCCATCGGTGTGGATCGCCGCCTATGGGCAGATTTTCTTCTCCCTGTCCATTGGTTTCGGCATCATGATCACCTACGCCTCCTACCTCAAGCCGCGCACCAACCTCACCAATACGGGTCTGGTTACCGCCTTTGCAAACTCCTCCTTCGAGGTTCTCGCCGGCATCGGCGTTTTCGCCACCCTGGGCTACATGGCTGCCCAGCAGGGCGTGGCCGTGGATGAGGTGGTGTCCTCCGGTATCGGCCTGGCCTTCATCGCTTTCCCGACGATCATCAACCTCATGCCGCTCGGCGGACTGTTTGGTGTCCTCTTCTTCGGCTCCCTCTTCCTGGCTGGTGTGACCTCGTTGATTTCTATCATGGAGGTCGTCGTCTCTGCTGTGGCAGATAAGTTCAACGTCTCTCGCCGCGTTTCTGCCATCACCGTTGGCGGCACCATGGCGGTCGTGTCCTGCTTCCTGTTCTCCACCTCCTCGGGCCTGGTCACCCTGGACATCATGGATAAGTTCACCAACAACCTGGGCATCGTCTTCGGCGCCATCTGTGCCCTAGTGGTCGTCGGCTGGGTCACCGG
The DNA here is from genome assembly GCF_001807205.1 of Corynebacterium sp. HMSC05D03. Classification (NCBI taxonomy): domain Bacteria; kingdom Bacillati; phylum Actinomycetota; class Actinomycetes; order Mycobacteriales; family Corynebacteriaceae; genus Corynebacterium; species Corynebacterium sp. HMSC05D03. The sequence continues at coordinate 297,106 of NZ_KV788168.1, forward strand.
TCGCCGCCGCGAGATCCAGCAGCACCTCAACGCCGTCTCGCACTTCAAGGTCGGTGGCTTCTGGCAGTTCCTGACCTTCATCGCCACCCCGCTGCTGCTCGTCTACTTCTTGGTCAACGAGATCATCACGATTGCCCGCGAGGGCTATGAGGGCTACTCCTCCACCCAGATTGGGCTCTTCGGCTGGGCAGCGCTGGGCGTCATCCTGCTCGCCAGCTTCGTCATGCCGCTGGTGGCCTTCCGCGGCAACAAGTACCTGGACGGAATGGAGACCTCGGACTACGGCGTTCCTGTGGGCGGCCGCCCGGCCGGCACACCGAACCCGCTTGCCACGGGTAAGCCTGCCGCACCGATCACGGACGACAAGTAACGGCTATTAAGAAAGGAGAACGACAATGACTACAAGCGCAATCCTGCTCTTCATTCTCTTCGTCGTCGTCATCTGGGGCGGACTGGTGGTGTCTTCCATCTGGCTGGCCCGCAGCGACGATAACACCACGGGCGAGCTGGGTGATACCCCCGGCACTGACGACGAATCCCTGTCGCACCGCGTACACCACTAAAAGGGAGCGGGCGGCACACCGCTGCCCAGCTTAAATCTGTCCCAGCCTATATCTCGACCACCGTGCGCCCATGTCGGGAGCCCGCGCGGAGCTCTTGAGCGGCGGTGGCAACATCAGCCAGCGGAACCGTTTCGGTAATAGAGTTCAGCATGTCGAGGTCGAGGTGTTCGTCGAGAAGCTGCCAGGCCTCCTCGCGCACCTCGCGGGGCGCGTCGACCGAATTGCCGCCGGCCAGCACGATGCCGCGCAAAATGAACGGCAGCACCGAAGCGGGAAGGTCCGGGCCGGCTGCCATGCCGGTGGCCGCAACCACACCACCCCAACGCACCTGCGCCAGCACATTCGCTAGGACGGTGGAGCCGGCGGTGTCAATGGCGCCGTCGTACAGCGCCTTCTGCAGCGGACGGCCGGTCTCAGACAGCGCTGCGCGGTCGAGCACGTGATCCGCGCCGAGTGAGGTGAGGTAGTCCGACTGGGATTCCACGCGGCCGGTGACGGCGGTGACCTCGTAGCCGGAAGACTTGAGCAGCTGGACCGCGATGGAGCCCACGCCTCCGGTGGCGCCGGTCACCAAGACATGGCCCTGCGTGGTGCCGTGCGTGCGCAGCTGGTTCACGCAGATAGCGGCGGTGTATCCGGCCGTGCCGATGGCGGCGGCATCGTGAGCGCTGAAGCGTTGGGGCACGGGGATGGTGGCTTCAGCGTTGACGCGCTGGCGGGTGGTGTAGCCGCCATGGCGGAATTCGCCCAAGCCATCGCCGCAGGAGACGACAAGCTGGCCGGGGTCCAGGCGAGAATCAGAAGTCTCCGACACAGTGCCCACGACATCGATGCCGGGGACGAGGGGATTGATGCGCATGACCCCTTTATCGCCCTCCAAGGCCATGGCGTCCTTGTAATTGAGGGAAGAAAACTGCACATCCACGACCGTGTCGCCTTCCCCGAGCAGGGGCTGTTCTTGGAAGGAATGGGTTACTCCGGAATCCGCGCGGGTGACAATGAGTGTGCTCATGGGCACTATCGTACAGAGGATGTGAAGCAGCGTTTTCTGGCTTTTGCTTCAGCTGGCTTCCAGAGAACATAGTTAGGGTGAAGCGCATGACTGGGATAGAAGCTCAACACCCGCGCAATAGGCTGCGGCCCGCGCCGGATTCATATCCGCACCTGCGTCGTGATTCCTTCCTGGTCACGGCCCTGTCCTTGGTGGTCGTGATGTTGGCGACGGTGGGCAAACCCTTTATGGATATCCCCGGCGTGGTGGATGGTTCCGCACATGCGGTACGCCAGGTTAATACACAGCTCTTTGGTGGTTTTGAGAACGCCTCCGTGTGGTACGGCGCGTGGACCGATCTGATAGGAAACATCGCTCTTTTCATGCCGCTGGGCGCGGCGATCTACGTGGCCGGGCGCGACCGTGCCAGGATTCGCTGGGGCCTGGGCGGGGCGATGCTGATCGGCCTCGTAGTCAGCCTCTGCATTGAAAGCGCCCAGTACATCTTTGCCCTGGGCTTTAGCGATGTCGATGACCTTCTCTACAACACCGTGGGCTCTGTTTTCGGCGCCGCACTCATGGCGCGTATGGGGCGCGAAGAACAGATGAAGATCCTGCGCCGCCTAGGTTTTCTCCTTGCGCTGGCAGCGGTGGTGCTCCTCGCCATGGTGGCGTTGTAGCGCCTAGTGGGTAGAGCGAACGAGCTTGGCGACGTCCCCTGCTACCTGCCGCGCATAGGGTGACACACCAGTAATCGTGGCTGAGCCCGGACCAGTCCACGAGCCATAGCCCACGGGGAAGAAACCTTCCACCGTGGGCTTTCCTTCTGCCAACAGCCCAGGGAACGGGCGTAGCGCTGGGCGGAAGCCGGTGGCCCAGATGAGGTCGCTGAAGCCCTGCTCGGTGAGTTCATCGAGGGAATCGAACATCGGGGTAGTGCCCAACAGCCCGCTATCCCGGGCCTTGAGGACGGGCGGAACCATGACGATATCGCCGAGCTCCGACTCCGATCCGGGATCGGGCTCCCCCTTTGCTAAGGCGAGCATACGCTGCCGGTTGCGGCTAAAGAGCACGCGGCCATCCACGTCATCCGGCATCCACCGCGGCGGATGCGTGGTAAACCACGTGGTGTCCACGCCTTTCAAGGCAAGCTCGGCGGCGATTTGGGCTCCCGAGTTGCCTGCGCCCACGACGGCGACGCGCTGGGTTTCTGGCTGCGTTCCGGGGAGAAACGGCGCAGGGCCGGGGTAGCTTGCCGTGTGCCACTGGCGCCCTTGAAACTCACCGGGGTAGAAGGGGATGAACGGCGCGGACCACGTGCCCGTCGCGGCCACGACGGTGCGGGAGCGGAACTCACCGTGAGTGGTGAGAAGGCGGAAGAAGGGGTCGTCGTCAAGCACGCGCTCCACCGCCACCCCGTGCCGGACCGGTAGGTCATAGCGCTGCTCATAGCGGGTGAGGTAGTTCACCACGTGGGAAGCCGGCGGGAAACCCGGGTAAGAAGGCATGGGCCAGCCGGGCAGCGTGGAGGATTGGGCATCGCTAAAGAGCGTGAGTGAGTCCCACACGTGCTGCCAGGCCCCGCCGGGGGAGGAGTTGGCATCGAGGATGAGGAAATCGAGCTTCTGACGGCGCAAGTAGTAGCCCGTGGCCAGGCCAGATTGGCCGCCACCCACCACGATGCAATCGTAAGTACACATTTATTGGATGAGCTTTCGTTCGCGGGCAGCGGAGACGGCCGCCGTGCGGGTTTCTACGCCCAGCTTTTGATAGACGTGGATCAAGTGGGTCTTGACCGTGGCCTCGGAGATGAAGAGCTGCTGGGCAATTTGCTTGTTGGAAGCGCCTGTGGACAGCGCCTGCAGGATCTCCAGCTCGCGCGCGGACAGCGCGGTCTCCGGTTGCGCCAAGCGCTCCGCTAGGAGGTTGGTGACCTCAGGGGCCAAGGTGCGCTTGCCCGCGGCCGTGTCGAGCACCGCGGTGTGAAGCGTTTCTTCGGGGGCGTCCTTGAGCAGATAGCCTAATGCGCCGGCCTCCACGGCGGCCAGAATATCCGCCTGTGTGTCATAGGTGGTGAGGATGAGCACCGGTGGCCCATCGAGCTCGCGCACGCGCCGGGTGGCGGCGATGCCATCGACGTCTGGCATCTGAATATCGCAGACAACCACATCGATGTGGGGAACATCAGCATCCGTCAGCTGCTCGACGGTCGAGCCGTCGGAGCCTTCCAGTACCACCTCGATGTCGGGGAAGGCGTTAAGAATCGCGCGCAGCCCGGCGCGGACCACGGGGTGATCATCGATGAGCATCACGTTGACCATTGCTGCTGCTTCCTGTTGGGATTCGCACCGCGAGCGCGGTGCCGGCGGGTGAAGATTCTACCTGGACGCTGCCGCCGACGCTGCGAACACGCTGCTCCAGGCCGGTTAACCCGAAGCCACGTGGCCCTTCGATGCCGCGGCCGTCATCGACGACATCGAGGATGATTCCATCCTCGAAAGAGCCGAGGGTGACCACGGCCTTGTCGGCATCGGCGTGTTTCATGACGTTGGTCAGCCCTTCCCGCGCGGCGCGCAAGATGACGTGGGAAAACTCGGTGGGGACGTCCGCACTGCCAGTGAGCTTGAGCCCGAAGCGGGTGCGTAGCCCCAGGCCCTTGGCTTGGGCTTGGAGCTCATCCACGAGGGAGCGCAGTTCCGCGTCGAGGGAGGAGGCAGGGGCTGCGAGCTCTTTGACGAAGCGCCGGGCCTCGGCCAGATTATCCTGGGCCACCTTTTCAATGAGTGCGAGCTGCTCGGTCACGTCCTGTTGCGCGGACGTGTTCTTGGCGGCGCGGCTGAGCAGGACGATGGAGGACAGCCCCTGTGCCACGGTGTCGTGGATTTCGCGGGAGAGCCGCTCCCGTTCCTCAAGGCGCCCGGCTTGGTGCTCACTGGCGGCCAGCTCCTCCTGGGTCTCACGCAGCTGCTTGGCGACGGCCGCGTGGTGCGCCGCCTCCGCCTGAACCCGGCGGGCGGCGTGGTAGACGGCCACGGCGAAACAGGTGCCAATGAACGGCCCGATGGCCGCGGCCGCGGTCCAGAATTGCGGGTGGATCCACGCGGGGACGAAGGCGGCGACGGCCCACAGCACCACGCTGGCGACGATTCCCGGCCAGAAGGGAAGCGCATGGATAAAGACGAAGACCAGCGGGAACTCGAGCCACATGAAGTCTTGGGCGTGCACCATAAGCCCGATCCACAGCAGGCACAGAGCGGCGAGCCACAGCGTGGTGGGGACGGGGCGGGTGATGGTGCGGGAACCGAAGATGGCAAACCCCGTGTAGACCACTGCGAGTGCGATGGAGAGGCCGAGGGCGCGGGCGTCGAGACGGCCATCGGCCCATGCGCGCAGCACTCCAAACACGAGGAGAAAACCGAACATGGTGTGCAGTCCCACGGTCCACAGTTTGTTGCTCATCATCACGGCAGTCCAGCTTATCCGCTGGCTGGTCGAGGGCGAATCAACCAACTGGTTGAGTGGAGGTTCAACTGGCTACCCGATTACTTTCAGCGCACGCACACGCAGGATTAATAGTATGTTCCTGGCATTAAGAGAGATAGTCACCGCCCGCGGTCGGTTCTTCCTGATCGGCGGCGTCGTGGCTCTAATTACGTTGTTGCTCGTTATGTTGTCCGGCCTGACCCAAGGCCTGTCCAAGCAGAATACTTCCGCCCTTGAGGCACTCGGGGAGCAGACTCCGAACGTGACCTTTTCGACGGAAGATCCCTCCTTCACCGAGTCGGAGATCTTTGCCGAGGATGTGCCTGCCTCTGGTATTCCGCTGGGTACTTCGCAGACCAAGCTGGAGGGCCACGGCGGCGTGGCGGTCTTCGGCCTGCCCGAAGGTACCCAGATTCCTGGCTCCAGCACCGTGATTCCGGAGGAAGGCATGGTCTTGAGCCAATCCATCGATGAAGAGATGAACGCGCCCTCCCGGGGCACCCTCGGCGGTGTGGATTTGGACGTCACCGCGGTGGTTGAGGATGAGTACTACTCCCACTCCCCGGTGGTGTGGGTCTCTACCGAAACCTGGCAGCAGGTCTCCCATTCTCCTGAGGACATGGTGGGCGTAGCCGTGCTGTCCCCGGAGCCGACCGACACCTCCGTGTCTATGGGCAAGGCCCTGTCCGGTCTTCCGGCTTATAGCTCGGAGCGCGGTTCGCTGCTGACCATGCAAGCCTTCCTCTACGGTATTTCCGCGCTGGTCACTATCGCTTTCCTGAGCATCTGGACCATCCAGCGCACCCGTGACCTGTCCATCCTGCGTGCCCTTGGCGCCAGCGTGAAGTACCTGCTCAAGGATGCCATCGCGCAGGCCGCCATCATCCTGGCGATTGGCGTGGGGGTCGGCGCGCTCGTCGGCTGGCTGCTGGGCCTTGCCGCCCAGGGCGCTGTGCCCTTCGAGGTCTCCGCCGTGACCGTCATCGTCCCCGCACTCGGTATCTGGCTGCTCGGCATTGCCGGTGCCTTTCTTGCCACCCGCCGCGTATCCAAAATCAATCCGCTTGACGCCCTAGGAGGCAACGCCTAATGACTACCACCGCTTCTTCCCCTGCACTGTCCCTTCGCGATGTCGTGGTGACCTACCCGGATGGTGAGTCCCGCGTCACGGCGCTGGATAATGTCAGCCTCGACGTCAAGCCGGGCGAGCTCACCGCCGTCATCGGTGAGTCTGGGTCCGGCAAGTCGACCCTGCTTTCCGTAGCCGCCGGCCTCATTGAGCCGGACTCCGGCACCGTGGAGCGAACTGGCTCCCGAGGGCTCATCTTCCAGCAAGCAAACCTGCTAGCCGCCCTGACGGCGCGCGAACAGCTGCTCATCATTGACCACATGGAGGGCCGCAAGCCGCGCCAGGATCGTGCTGATGAGCTGCTCAGCTTCGTGGGCTTGGAGGGCTTTGGGAACCGCCGCATGAACCAGCTTTCTGGCGGCCAGCGCCAGCGCGTCAACATTGCCCGTGCTCTCATGGGCCAGCCTTCCGTGTTGCTTGCGGATGAGCCCACCTCCGCCCTCGATTCCAAGCTCTCGCGCGACATTGCCAAGCTCCTGCGCGGTGTTACCGAGGACTTCGATACCGCAACCCTGTTCATTACCCACGACCGCAGCTTGCTCGACTATGCCGACACTGTGGTCGAAGTCAAGGACGGAAAGCTTTCCGAATACTCCGAGCTAGCAGCCTAGGAACCTCCTCATCTCTCACATGTTCATACAAAGGGGTAAATTAATACCCCGTTATGATTCGACCCCGCAAGCCCCGAGTAAGCCCAACTGACTACCCGCGCATGCAGCAGTGGACTGCGCTGCATGCGCTCATGTTGAGCATTACCGTGGTGGCCTGCGGGGTCTTTATTGTTGCCGCCCGCAGGATCAAGGGAACCTCCCGCGAGACCTTCATCCGCCGGATGGTGGGCTGGGCCTTGCTGGTGGCGGGTATTGCGTGGACGATCATCTCCTTAGACCCGAAGCAATTCGATATCCGTGAGTCTTTGCCTTTGCACCTGTGTGACGTGCTGCGTCCGATCCTGGCGCTGGGCCTCATTACTGGCAACGAGCATGCCCTGACCTTGACCTACTTCTGGGGCATCATCCTCAACCCGCAGGCCATCATCACCCCGGATGTCATCTACTACTTTTCCCCGCGCTGGCTGCGGTTTGCCACCTACTGGTTTTTCCACATCGTGGCACTTGCCGCGCCCCTGGCACTAACCTTTGGTCTTGGTTACCGCCCCACCTGGAAGGGGTACCGCTTCGCCGTCAAGGTCACGCCCGTGTGGATGGCACTGGCCATGGCGGTCAATGCGAAGACCGACGGCAACTATGGTTTCCTTAACCACGCGCCGGGCAGTCCCTCCATCATCAACCTATTCGGCCCATGGCCCGGTTACATCGTGGTGGAGACCCTTGCCGTCGCGGCAGCATGGGCGGGGATGACGTGGCCGTGGGAAAGCACCTCGCTGCGCCGCGGCACGGTGGCGGTCGGCCCGCGCGGGCTCATGCGCAAGTCCGTCGGTACTGCGTCCGGGATCCTGCGCCGGGCCACGGTACGTTTTCGTAGATAGTGGCCCGGAAATCGCAAAATTCTAGGGCTTCGTTGCGAAAACGTACCAAGACGGCGGCGGCCAGGTACGGATCGATCAAATAAGACCCCAGATCTTCGTGTCGTATTTTTGGGGTGCTATTTGATCGAAACGTACTCAGCGGCGGAGCTAGCGCTCGGCGTTGAGGAGCCGCGCGATGGCCTGCGGGATGGCCGCGGCGATCTGGGAGGCAGAACAGGGCGCGAAGCCCTCGGGGGTCTCGGCCGCGATGGCTGCCGCATGCGCGTGGATGGCCCCGGCGTGGAGAACTTCGGTGATGATTTCGGTGGGGGACGGGGAGGAAGCGGTGGCGGAAAGCTGGGCGATGACCGCGCCCAGAATGCCGGAAAGCACGTCGCCGGAGCCGGGAGTTGCGGCAAAGGAGTGACCGGCGTTGAAGGAATAGAGCGGCTGGCCCGGCGCGGTGATGCGGGTCAGGCGGCCTTTGAGCAAGATGATGCTGTCCAGTTCCTCGGCTAGCTCGTGGAGGGCGCGGCTCCAGCCGGTGGCCGCATCGGGAGCAGAGCCGAAAGCGGCCTCGTAGAGGCGGCGGAACTCGCCTTCATGCGGGGTGAGGATGATCATCGGGTGTTCGGTGACTGTCTGGCGCAAGGAGGTGTTGCGTGCCAGAAGCGTGAGGGCGTCGGCATCGATAACGGTGGGCAGTCCCTGGGACAGGATTGTGCGCAACTCGGTGGCCGCCGCCGTATCGGTACCGCGGCCGGGGCCCACGACCCAGGCTTGGGCCTGTCCGGCGGAGGCCACGTCGGGATGGCAGACCAGCTCGGGCAGCAGAGATGCGATCGAGTTATCGCCGATGAAGCGCACCATCGAGGGGGTGGCACGCACCGCTGCGGTGGCGCAGAGGATCCCAGCACCCGGATAGGTATCGCTGCCGGCAGCCAGAGCAACGACGCCCCCGGAATACTTATCCGAGCGCGCGCCTGGTGTGGGATCAACGATGGGGCCGGTGCAGCCAACCGGCCAGGGGCGGGAAGCGCGCCCGCCAGGAAGATCGAGTTCGCCCGATTGCCACGCAAAGGCCGTCGGCACGGAAGGTTCGTGCGCGATGAAGCCGGCGGGTTTATCCAGTTCGGCGAGGGTCTCAGCGAAGGAGGACGCGCCGGGTAAGAAGAGATCAGAGACCACGACCTGCCCGCATTCGGCGGCCAACGCGTGGCCGAGACGCGGCGAGCCGAAGGTGACGGTGACATCGGCGTTAACGGCATCCGCAGCGCAGACTCCCGTGTCGGCATCGACGCCGGTGGGCATGTCGACGGCCAAGACTACGGCCCCGGCAGCGGTGGCCTTGCGGTAGAGCGAGAGCGCGGTGCCGCTTAAGCCCCGGGCGGAGCCGAGGCCAGCGATGGCATCGATTACCAGTGAGCTGTCTGAGGGCGCGCTGCCGTTAGGCAGCGCGTCGGCAGAAAGGACCGTACCACCGGCGGCACGGAACGCAGCGAGGGCCTCCTCGTGGCAGCGTTCCGGAACCAGGGCATGGACCGTAACCCCGCGCGAGGCCAGCTCCGCCCCGGCAAAGAGCCCATCCCCGCCGTTGCCGCCGGAGCCAGCGAGAATGAGCACCGTCCCAGGCTGTTGCTCCAGCATCACCCACGCGGTTTCTGCCACTGCCGCGGCGGCCAGCTTCATGAGCTGATCCTCATGAGACTGTTGTTCCAGCAGTCGGTTCTCAGCGGCACGAACAGTGGTAACGGTATAAGCAGGGCGCATAACCCACACCCTAGCGCGCGGGTTGGCAGGTGGGGCACCAAAAGAGGTTGCGGCCCTGCATGACCTGCTCCCGGATCTCGGTGTCGCAGACGTGGCAGGGTTGCCCGGCGCGGCGGTAGACGTAGACCTCACCGCCATGATCATCTTTGCGGGGCTCGCGGCCCATGGCCTCCGGGGTATGGGCATCGCGGACCGTATCGATGCGGCCGTGCTCGACGCCGTAGTTCATGAGATCGACCAGGTCAGACCAGATCGCGTCAAACTCCGCACGGTCGAGCTGGTTGCCCGGAATGAAGGGGGAGAGCCCTTGGCGGAAAAGGGCTTCTGCGCGGTAGATATTGCCCACCCCAGCGAATAGGCCCTGGTCCATGAGCATGGCACCGATGCTGCGCTTTGAAGCATGCACGCGGGCCCATAGGGCATCGGGGTCGGCGTCCTTCCGGAGTGGATCCTGGCCCACCTTCGCCACCTTGGCCTGGTACTCATCCTCGGTGATGAGCGTGCAGAACTGCGGGCCGCGCAGGTTCGCGGCTGTCGTTCCGTTATCAATGCGCAGCCGGATTTGCCCCCACACATCGGCAGAAGGCTCAAAGCGCAGGGAGCCAATGAGGCCTAAATGGATATAGATAACGTGACGCGGGTTATCCGCATCGAAGTGGAGAAAGAGATGCTTGCCAAAGGCTTCGGCGAGTAAGAGGGGTGAGGCGCTGACAAGCGCGGCCTCCGCAGCGAACCGGCCTTGGGGGCTGCTCACGGCTAGCGGCTTGTTACGGAAATCCGCATTGAGTGTGCGGGCAAGGCGGTGAATAACGTGTCCCTCAGGCATGTCAGGAAGTCTACGCGGGGGCTATGCTGCTGTAGACTTTTCGGGTACTACCCGTTGAACGGAAGGGCCTAAATACTATGGGGCGCGCGCTCGGTTTTGATCGTGAAAAATATATTGAACTGCAGTCGGAGCATATTAACGCTCGGCGCAAAGAAATCGGCGGGAAGCTCTACCTTGAGATGGGCGGCAAGCTTTTCGATGACATGCACGCCTCCCGCGTGCTGCCCGGTTTCACCCCGGATAACAAGATTGCGATGCTCGAGCGCATCAAGGATGACGTAGAAATCCTCGTCTGCATCAACGCCAAGGACATCGAGCGCCAGAAGATGCGCGGTGACCTGGGTATCCTCTACGAAGATGATGTGCTGCGGCTTGTCGACGTCTTCCGGGACCGCGGCTTCCTGGTCAATAACATTGTCATGACCCAGCTCGAGGATGGCAATAGCCAGGCGGAGGCCTTCATCGAGCGCCTTGAGCGTTTGGGGCTCACCGTGGCGCGCCACCGCATCATTCCGGGCTACCCCGCCAACATCGACCTCATTGTCTCCGAGGATGGCCTGGGCAAGAACGACTACGTGGAAACCTCTAGGGACCTCGTCGTGGTCACCGCGCCGGGGCCTGGCTCCGGCAAGCTGGCCACCGCGTTGTCGCAGGTCTACCACGAAAATCTGCGCGGTGTGCCAGCGGGCTACGCCAAGTTCGAGACCTTCCCCATCTGGAATCTGCCACTCGATCACCCGGTGAACCTTGCGTACGAGGCCGCGACGGTGGATCTCAACGACGCCAACGTCATCGACCACTTCCACCTCTCCGCGCACGGCGAATCCACGGTGAACTACAACCGTGATGTCGAGGCTTTCCCGCTGCTCAAGTCCCTGCTGGAGCGACTGACCGGCACCGTGCCCTACCAGTCCCCGACGGACATGGGCGTGAACATGGTGGGCTTTTGCATCACCGATGACGAAGTCTGCCGCGAAGCCTCCCAGCAGGAGATCATCCGCCGCTACTTCAAGACTTTGGTGGAGGAAGCCCGCAACGGCCTCGACACCACGCAGTCTGAGCGCGCGGCCGTAGTCATGGCGAAGGCCGGCATCAAGTCCACCGACCGTCCGGTTGTGCTCCCAGCGCGTGAGAAAGCGGAGGAGACCGACGGCCCGGCAGCCGCGCTGCAGCTTCACGACGGCACCATCATCACCGGCCGCACCTCCCCGTTGCTGGGCTGCTCCGCAGCCGCGCTGCTCAATGCACTCAAGCACCTCGCTGGCATTGATGATGACCTGCACTTGTTGTCCCCGGAATCCATCGAGCCCATCCAGACGTTGAAGACAAAGCACCTGGGTTCACAGAACCCGCGCCTGCACACCGACGAGGTGCTCATTGCCTTGTCGGTATCGGCGGCGAAGGACGAGAATGCCCGCCGCGCGCTCGATGCACTGAAGGAGCTTCAAGGCTGCGATGTTCACACCACCACCATCTTGGGTTCGGTGGATGAGGGCATCTTCCGCAACCTGGGCGTCCTGGTGACCTCCGATCCGGTCTTTGCCCGCAAGAGCGCGCTGTACCAGAAGCGTTAAATCCCACTCGCCGGACGTTGACTGAAAGCGCCACCACGTAAGGCATTTCCCCAGACCTAAAACCCGCAACCTGCAGGTGGGCGTCGCCAAGCGCTTGCCGACGCCCACCTGCCCACCTGGGAGTTTCGGGATCGAGGTCTGGGGCTTTGGCTTAAAAGCGGTTGTAGTGCTGGGCCCAAAAGATTGGGGATCTTGCCACTAGCAGGCCTAGACTTGCGGGCGTGACTATTGGCAAGATTCTCCTCTACTACTGCTTTACTCCCATCGAGGACCCCACCGCGATCATGCTGTGGCAGCGATCCCTGTGCGAGAAGCTCGGGCTCAAGGGCCGCATCCTCATCTCGGAGCACGGTATTAACGGCACCGTGGGCGGGGACATGGATGCGTGCAAGCGCTATGTGCGCGAAACCCGTGAGTACCCGGGATTTAAGAAGATGGAGTTCAAGTGGTCCGAGGGTAGCGCGGAAGACTTTCCGCGCCTCTCGGTCAAGGTCCGCGATGAAATCGTGGCCTTCGGCGCGCCGGGCGAGCTCAAAGTGGATGAAAACGGCGTCATCGGTGGTGGTGTCCACCTCAAGCCCGAAGAGGTCAACAAGCTGGTGGAGGAGCGCGGCGAGGAGGTCGTCTTCTTCGACGGGCGCAACGCCATGGAGGCGGAAATCGGCAAATTCAAGAATGCCGTGGTGCCGGACGTGCGCACGACCCACGACTTCATTGCTGAACTTGAATCCGGCAAATATGACTGGATGAAGGATAAGCCCGTGGTTTCCTACTGCACGGGTGGCATTCGTTGCGAGATCCTCTCCGCCTTAATGAAGAACCGAGGCTTTAACGAGGTTTATCAAATTGACGGCGGCATCGTCCGCTATGGCGAGAAGTACGGCAACGATGGCCTGTGGGAAGGCTCGATGTACGTCTTTGACAAGCGCATGCATCACGAGTTTGGCCAGGGCTTAGAGGATCCGGGCTTTATTCAGCTCGGCCACTGCGTGCATTGTGGGAAGGGGACGAATACCTTCCATAACTGTATTAATGAGGACACGTGCCGCAAGCAGGTGCTCATCTGCGATGACTGCATCCAGCACGTGGAAACGCAGCACTGCGGCCGGCCGGATTGCGCCGAGGTGGCTGCCGCCCAAGCGCAGGGTTAGTTTTCGAGCACCGGGGCCAGCAGGATCTGGATATCGTTGATGCACCAGATCATGAAGTTGCCGGCCATGACCCAGAAGATGGCCATCCAGCCGCGCCAGCGCACGTAGGCTTTGAGCTTGCGCACCATGATGACTGCGCAGCCGATCATGCCAATGAACGGGATGATTAGCGTCGTCGTGGCGAACACGGTGCGCTGGGTCCTCGTGCAGAGCCAAGCGGCGTATTCGGCCTGGAGGCAATTGGTTGTGGTCCCGGCGACCTTGAAGAGGCCCGCGAGGAGAAGCGCATAGAGCGCCGAACCGACGAGGATGAAAATCATAAACCACAGCGCTTGGCGCGAGGAACGGCGGTTGGCCTCGGCGACGGTGAGGGGATCGGGTTCGTCGGCAAGCTCGTCAAAGCTGCGGGGCTCTGGGCGAGGCAGGTTCGTATAGTCCGCGTCGGACGTGAGATCGTTTTCGGGGTGCTCGGCTGCCATGGTTTGTCAGTCTAACGTGCTTCTTTATCGTAGGTACTGGGACAGACCAGTACTGGAACGCCCAAGTGGGGAAGCAACTCGGTGGCGGTGCTGCCAATGAAGACGCGTTCGATGGGCCCCATGGGAGCGGAACCCAAGCAGAGCAGGTCGCCCTTCTTCCACTTCAGTGAATCCACCGCGCCGGACCAGCCATGGCCACTGCCGATGGCCGTCGTGACCGATACCTCCGGGTAGGTCTCCGCGATGAGATCGTGGGCGCGGTCCAACAGTGAGAGCGAGTGCTCACGCCAATTCGGTGCATCGGGGGGAAAGGTCGGAGAATATTCGAGGGGGACGTCGACCAGCCCCTTGGCGGAAAACGCCAGGATACGCAGGGGGATTCCGCCGCGCTGCGCAATGCATGCGGCATGCAGCAGGGCGGGGTCGTCGGCATTGCCCAAGTCCGTAAAGGCGAAATTGATGCGGGTGACGCCGTGCTTGGACAGCTTGATACCACGCGGGATGAGCCCCACGGGGAGGGGCGAGTAGTGTAGAAGCGCGTCGGCAGTAGATCCCGAGAAGAAACGGCCCTTCGGCGCGGATTGATTGGCTCCAAGGAGGATGACGCTCGCCTTGAAGTCCTTAGCCGCCTGTTCCAAGAGCTGGGGGCGAGAGGGCCCTGCCAAGAGAACGGAGACATTCTTATCGAGCTGCTCCTTGTCCACCCCGGCTTCGTTCAAGGCCTGCTTGACAGCGCGTTCGCAGGTCGCGCGTTCCTTCTTGAACCACTTCTTGTAGGAACCGCTGAGCTTGCTGAGCGACGTCACGGTGAGGGGCTGCGAAATGGTTGAAACCACGCGAATCCGAACGGAGGTGGAACGTGCGAGCCACGCGGCAAACTCGATGGCCTCCGTGCCGGTGGAGCTAGGACTCCACGACACGAGGACGCGGAGCGGAGGGAGCTGGTCGTCCGGGGAGCATGGCCCTTCCGCAGGGTGTGAAGAATTCTTAGCCATTCAATAAAAAGTTCGGGGTCGTTTTCTTCATTATCGACCCTTCATGCCGGAAAATAAAATCCGCTCTACCGGCACTTTTTGGTCTATTTCCCTTCCATGATTGGACGGTAGACATCGGCAAGCTTGGAGATGAGATTGACCAAAGCGTCAGCGTCCTTGATATCCTCTGGGTCGAGCCAGCGTAGGATCTCAGCCAAAGCCGCCGCGCGCTGGCGGGAGACGATTGTCAGCTCGGATTCCCCAAGCTGGGTAAGGGCGACAAGTACGCCGCGGCGGTCTTTTTCATCGCGGTGTCGTTCCACGAAGCCTTGACGCTCCAATTGGTATAGCGCATTGGAGGCGGTGGGCATTCGGATGAGTTCTGCTTGCGCGATAGTACTGACACGGGAGGGGCCGCGCATGCGCAGCTGGTTCATGATGGAGACCTGCGACGTTGTCAGGGACGTGCCCTCCGTGGTGCGCTGGAAGATGAGCATGAGCTTGTTGAGCGCCGGCTGGATCTGGCGGGCGACTTCCAAGGCGTCCTCATAGGGGACCGGGGATTCAATAGTTTCTTCACTCATGGAAAGTAAGTGTAGCTAGAGATCGCCCGCTTCGGTAGTTAGTTATTTGAAAAATTAGGTTTGCTATCACGAAGTGTTTAGCGGCGCTCTAGATTGTTGGCGTCGCCGGCACTACACTGTCCGGCGTGAATTCTCCGTCTAAGGCAGAGTCGGCAAAGGCAAAGCCAGCCGTGGCCTACCGCAATGAGGTCTCCTATGAATGGGAGCGCGCGCAACATCTGAGTGAACTTCGTGCGGGGAAGCTCGGGCGCGAAGAGGTATGCGATGCCGATTTTCTCCTTCGTGCCGCGGCGAAGCACCACGGCGTCGACATGCACAAGCCGTGCCCAGTCTGCGGTGAGGACATGCGGCTGACTCGGTGGGTGTACGGAGATGCCTTGAAACGCCGAGCAGGCAGCGCACGGAGCGAAGCAGAAATCGCGGAGATAGCCGCCGAGGGAATCGAATTCACCGTGCACTTCGTGGAAGTGTGTCCGGCGTGCCGCTGGAATCATCTGCTTCGAGCCGCCACGGTCTATGCTCTAGGGTAGTTTTGGCTTCCCAGTTCGCGCCGGTAAGCTGCATATATTTACAGTTTCTGTACAGGATTGATGAGGACACGGATCAGTGACCGAGAAGGAAACCTCTGGGCGAAAGGCCGGTAAACGTCGGAAGAGCCCCTCGCGCAGCGCACGACATTCATCCAGCTCTAAACGCCGCTGGCCGTGGATCGTGCTGGCTGTTTTGTTTGTACTAGTGGGCATTCCTGCCCTGCTCTTCGGCTACGCGTATACGCAATACGACGTCCCCGGGCCCAAGGAGCTGCAGCCGAGCCAGATCTCCACCATCGTCGCCGGCGATGGTGAAACTCAACTGGCCAAGCTCGTTCCGCCGGAAGGCAACCGCCGTCAGGTGACGTTGGAAGAGATCCCGGATTATGTGGAGGACTCGGTCCTCGCTGCCGAGGACCGTGAGTTCTGGACCAACTCGGGCTTCTCCTTTACTGGTCTGGGCCGCGCCGTCTTGGGCAAGCTCACGGGTGATAGCACCGCCGGTGGTGGTTCCACCATCACCCAGCAATACGTGAAAAACACCCTAGTTGGTGACGAGTATTCCTACGTCCGCAAGATCCGTGAGCTCATCTATTCGGTGAAGATGACCAATGAGTGGGCCAAAGAGGACATCCTGAACGCCTACCTCAACACCGTCTATTTCGGCCGCAATGCCTACGGCATCGAGGCTGCCTCCAATGCCTACTTCAATAAGGACGCCAAGGACCTCACGAAGGAAGAAGGCGCGCTGCTCGCGGGCGTTATCCAGTCACCGTCTGTCCTTGATCCGTGGGTAGATGAGGAACGTTCTCATGCTCGTTGGGACTACGTCATGGATGGCCTCGTTGAGATGGGTGACCTGGATCAGGCTGAACGCGATCAGTTGGTCTTCCCGGAAACTCGCGATCCGTCTGAGTATTCCGCTTACACCGAAGCGCCAGGCGCTTATGGCCACATCAAGAACCAGGTCATCGATGAGCTGTCCCGTGTGGGCATCACCGAGGATCAGCTGGCCACTGGTGGCCTGAAGGTGACGACAACCATTGATATGACCGTCCAGAATGCGTCGACGGATGCTGCTCATGCAGAGCTGGGAGTGCTGCAGGAAGATGCACGTGCAGCGGCGGTCACCATTGACCCGGCTACGGGTGCCGTGCGCGGCTACTATGGCGGCGATGATTCTGGCGGCTGGGATTATGCCAATTCCCCGCTGCAGACAGGTTCAACCTTCAAGATTATGACCCTGGCCGCAGCGCTCCAGCAGGGCATCGATCTCAATACTTATTACTCCTCGGCGCCCTACCAGCTGCCTGGATCGCAGCTCGTGACCAACGACGTGGGTGCCGGCTGCGGTAGCTGCTCCATCGCTGAGGCAATGAAGAATTCTTATAACACGTCCTTCCTGCGCCTCCAGGATGACTTGGAAAACAAGACGCAGGACACCGCGGATATGGCGCATGCGTTGGGCGTGCCGCGCAGTCTTCCGGGGATTGAAAAGACCCTCACTGAAAATGGTGGAACGCCGTACGAGGGCATCGTGCTGGGCCAGTACCAGTCGCGTCCGCTCGATATAGCGACGGCAATGGCCACCTTGACCAACCAAGGCATATGGCATCAGCCGCACTTCGTGGAAAAGGTAGAAAACGCTGCCGGCGAAGTCCTCTACGAGAACCCGACCGACGGCGGTGAACGCCGTGTCTCCGCCAACGTGGCCAACAACGTGATCTCCGCGATGCAGCCAATTGCCGCATGGTCGAATGGCGCGCTAGCTGGCGGGCGCCCGTCTGCGTCTAAGACTGGTACCACGCAGCTGGGTGACACCGGTCAGAACAAAGATGCGTGGATGGTCGGTTCCACGCCCCAGCTGGCTACAGCAGTGTGGGTAGGCACGGCCGACAACACCTCCGCGATTTTCAATCAGTGGGGCGGCATCATGTACGGCTCGGACGCACCGACGAAGATCTGGAAGTCCATCTTGGACACTTCTCTGGCTAACGTCGAGCAGCAGACCTTCCCGCAGGCCTATCCGATCAACTACGGCGTCGGCAGTTGGGGTTCGGGCTATGTCTATGACCCGAGCCAGACCACGACGTGGGACCAGACCCCGGCAAGCCCGGAGGGCGAAGCCGCTGAGGGCGAGGGCGAGGCAAAACCAGAGGAAGGCCAACACCATGACGAGGGGCATGGTGATGCCCCGGCGCAGCCGGCCCAGCCTGAGCAACCGGCCGAACCCGCAGAGCCCGAGGTCCCTTCACTTGATGACATTCTCAACGGAGATGGACTCGACCAATTACTTGGTCAATAGGAGATTGATCGCCCGGTGAGCTATCACACTACTTCGCGGATCGTGTCTCTCTCATCTGAGTCTATGACCCATAACGCGGTCGACGCCCTGGGTGGGCCGACGGGGCGCTTTGCTCGTTCGGCTTATGCTGGGTGGTGGACACCCTTGCGCGTGGTTATCACCCTGGCGTGGACGTTTTTGGCGTTTGGGTTTTTGAGTAAGGCAACCTGTGCGGGTAGTCGCCGGGGCGAGGATGGCCTCATCAGCCTGAACTGGGATGGCAACCGCCAATACACGGCCTTTTGCTATAACGACATCGTCCCTCTCTATGGTGGGCGCGGACTCGATCAGCCGGGCTTCCCCTATGCCTATTCCTGGGTTGAGGGCGATCTCACCCGCTACATGGAGTACCCAGTACTGGCCGGCCTCTTCCAGGGAGCCGTCGGGTGGCTGGCGCGCACCACCTATCCGGCCGTCGAGTGGCTTGGGATGGCAGATGTCAGCTGGTACTTCGGACTGACCGCGTTCATCATGTCTCTCGTGTGGGTCGGCACCGTGGTGATGGTTTTTCAGCTCACGGGGAACCGGGCATGGGACACCATCCTCATGGCGGCCAGCCCGCTCGTGGTTATTCACGCTTTTACAAACTGGGACATTCCGTCGGTGGCCTTCATGGTGGGTGCGCTAGTCGCAGTGACGAAGCGCAAGAATTGGCTTGCCGGTATCCTCATCGGCCTTGGCACGGCCTTTAAATTGTGGCCCCTGTTTATCCTGGGTGCGTTTTTAGTGTTGGCCATCCGCCATAAACGGTGGGCACCTTTCTTCAAGATGCTGGTCGCCACCATTGCCACGTGGCTCGTGGTGAACCTTCCCGTGGCACTGGCCTACCCCGAAGCGTGGGGCGAGTTCTTCAGGCTCAATCAAGAGCGCGGTGCGGAGTGGACCACGATCTATGCGCTGTTGAGTCGCGTGACGGGCGTGGGCTTCGAAGCCGAATTCCTCAACACCTTCTCCCTCGTGGCCTTCCTGGCGTGCTGCGCTGCCATCGCCATTGTGGGGCTTACTACGCCGCGTGCGCCACGGGTAGCTGAGATGATCTATCTCATCATCATGGCCTTCCTGATCTTCAACAAAGTGTGGTCGCCGCAGTACTCACTGTGGCTCGTCGTACCGGCACTTTTGGCCCTGCCACGTTGGCGCCTCATCTTTAGCTGGGCGCTTGCCGACGCCCTCCTCTGGCCCATCCTTACCTGGCACATGCTTGGGGCTGAGAATAAGGGCCTGCCGCACGAGATGCTGGATATCGCCGTGATTACTCGTGATGGCTTCATCATTGCCATCGGTGTGCTGATCATCCGTCAGATGTGGGGCAAAGCGGAAGATAAGGTCCGTGCGGCGCACGGCGGTAGGGATCCATTGGCGGGGGATTTTGCGCTATGACTATGACGATCCTGGGCATCATCTCCATCACGCTGGGTTTTATCTGCGTGTTGAGCGCCTATTACCTGTTTCAACGCTCTCAAGACCGCACCTGGCCCATTGTGCTGGGGCTGCTGGCTCTCTTGTTCCTCACTGTGATTCCTGCTGGTTCGGCGATCTTTGTCGCGGCGACACACTAGATGCGGCCGAGGAGATAGGGGATTTCCTTTTCCGCCGGTCAGTGCGGTACTGTGTGAGGGTTGCTTGACGCAACAGACCCTCCTGTCATATCCGCAAAGGTGATATGGCCGATACCAATTACTAGACCATAGGAGGTGATGAGGTCCGTGCGTCACTACGAAGTCATGATCATTCTGGATCCTAATCAGGATGAGCGCACCGTAACCCCGTCCCTAGACAAGTTCCTCGAGGCAATCCGCAAGGATGGCGGCAAAGTCGAAAAGGTTGACGTGTGGGGCAAGCGCCGTCTTGCATACCCGATCAACAAGAAGGAAGAGGGCATCTACGCAGTCGTGGAGCTGGAGTGTGAATCCCACTCCGTTCTCGAGTTCGATCGCCGTCTGAACCTGAACGACTCCATCCTGCGTACCAAGGTTCTGCGCACCGACAGCAAATAGCGGATACTGGGTTTCGAGCAATCCACGTAACCGATATTAAGGAGTAAAGACATGGCTCAGGGAGATACCAACATCACGGTTGTCGGCAATATCGTTGCTGACCCGGAACTGCGCTTCACCCCGGCGGGTGCCGCAGTAGCGAATTTCCGTGTTGCCTCCACCCCGCGTCGCTATAATCAGCAGACTTCCCAGTGGGAGGATGGCGAGGCCATGTTCCTCACCTGCAACGTGTGGCGCCAAGCCGCAGAAAACGTTGCGGAGACCCTGACCAAGGGCATGCGCGTTATCGTTAATGGCCGTTTGCGCCAGCGCTCTTACCAGACTCGTGAGGGCGAGAACCGCACTGTTTTTGAGATTGAGGTCGATGAGGTCGGCCCGTCCCTGCGTTATGCAACCGCCCAGGTTAACCGCAAGTCCGGCAACGGCGGCGGCAACTATGGCGGCCAGCAGCAGGGTGGTGCTAACTACAGCGGTGGCAACCAAGGCGGTTTCTCCGGAAACCAGGGTGGTTTCTCTGGAAACCAGTCCCAGTCCTCTGCCCCGCAGCAGTCCCAGCAGTCGGCTCCGAGCAACGATCCGTGGAATTCGGCACCCCAAGCAGGAAGCTTTGGTGGTGCGGATGCAGAACCCCCGTTCTAAAACTGTCACGCAAGTATTCATTTAACTCAATTGAAAGGCAGGGATCATGAAGCTGATCCTCACCGCTGCCGTTGAGAACCTCGGCGCCCCCGGCGAAATTGTAGAGGTTAAGGACGGCTACGGACGTAACTACCTGCTTCCGCGCGGCCTGGCTATCGTTGCCACCCGCGGTGCTGAGAAGCAGATCGAGGGCATCAAGCGCGCCCAGGAAGCTCGCGCAATCCGCGACCTGGACCATGCACGCGAGATCCGTACCCAGCTGGAGGAGCTCAAGGACGTTAACGTCCCGGTGAAGACCTCCGAGTCCGGCAAGCTCTTCGGCTCCGTGTCCGCAGAGGACATCGTGAACGCCGTTGCCGCCGCTGGCGGCCCGAAGCTGGACAAGCGCATTGTTGTGCTTCCCAAGGGCCTGGTCAAGAAGACCGGCAACTACCAAGTCGAGCTGAAGCTGCACGCTGACGTTATCGGCAAGGTGAACTTCTCGGTCGTCGCTGCCTAAGAACTAAGGCGCACGACGGTCACCCTCCGTCCGCCCGCGTGTGAGGCGCGGCGCCGGTACGCAGGACGTGACCTTAAGACAACAGCAAGGCTTGAGGCCGTGCTCCTCCCACTATGTGAGGTGGTGAGAGGAAGCACGGCCTTAGGCCGTTTTGTGGGCTTTTGGGGATAGAGATTTGGGGAAAGACTCAAACTGTGGATAACTCGCATTACCTGTGGATAACTCGGTGGTGAGTTAACGGTGAATTTACTCACGGCGCACGGTGTTAACCCGCTGGTAGGGGCGATATTCAGTTGGGGGGCCTACTTTTCCACCGGTTTTGTGCGGATTTTCACACTAGGAAAAACCTATCCTGACCAGTGGAAATAATCATCGCAGGTCACAGCGCTGCCAAGTTATCCACAGCCCTGACCTCTGTCTTTGCACACCATGTCTTTGCTGACCTGGGAATTCCACAGGTCTCTGTGGATAACTATGGGAGTTATGCCCAAGGGGTAGTGTCTTGACCCTCAGCTAGACTGTTGTGTACAACGCGCGGTTGCCGCTCGGCACTGCATCGAAGCCTGGCCGTCCGGCGCGGAGAAGAGTGAGAATTTCAGGCACACGGCCAGGGTGGGATTAATGAACGGTGGGATTAATGAGCAATGACTAATGCCAGTTTTGATGATGACCAGGTTCCACCACCACCGGAGCCGGTAGAGGAGGAACCCCGCCGCTCCTACCGGCAGGAGGAGCCTAAGCGTTACGGCGAATTCCGTCAGCCGCCCGCGGACCGTGAGGCAGAACAAGGCGTCCTTGGTGCTATGCTCCTGAGCCCGAACACGGTCATGGAGGTCATTGAAGAGCTGGAGCCGGAGGATTTTTACTATCCTGCGCACACGCTCATCTACCAGGCCATGATTGACCTTTATGCCGCAGGCACCGACATTGATGCGGTGATTGTGGCGGCCCGACTCGATCGATATAACAACCTCGAGCGCGTTGGCGGTGCGCCCTACCTGCATACCCTGTTGGCCACGGTGCCAACCGCTGCCAACGCCCGCTATTACGCGGAGATTGTCGCGGAGAAGGCGGTGCTGCGCAAGCTGGTGGACGCTGGAACAAGAGTCGTCCAACTCGGCTTCCAAGGCTCCGAAGACATGGAGATTGAGTCCGTGCTGGACCGCGCCCAGCAGGAAGTTTTCGCTGTCGCGCAGAAGAAAACGACCGAGGATTACCGTGCGCTGAGTGATCTCATCGATCCCACCATTGATGAACTCGCCGCCCTGCAACAAAACGGCGTGGAGTCCGGCGTGCCCACCGGTTTCATCGACCTCGATAACCTGACCAATGGTCTGCGTGCCGGCCAGATGATCATCGTCGCCGCCCGCCCTGGCGTTGGTAAGTCCACGCTGGCCATGGACTTCATGCGCTCGGCATCACTGCAGCATAACAAGACCTCCGTGGTCTTCTCCCTGGAGATGTCTGCCTCAGAGATCGTCATGCGCCTGTTGTCTGCGGAGGCGGAAGTGAAGCTGTCGGATATGCGCGGTGGCCGCGTGTCCACGGAGGATTGGGCCAAGATCGATGACACCCTCAACCGCATCCAGGATGCGCCTCTGTTCATCGATGATTCCCCGAACCTCACCATGATGGAAATTCGCTCGAAGGCCCGCCGCCTCAAGCAGCAGCACGGTCTAGACCTCATTGTGCTGGACTATATGCAGCTGATGTCTTCAGGCAAAAAGGTGGAGTCCCGCCAGCAAGAGGTTTCGGAGTTCTCGCGCCAGCTCAAGCTGTTGGCCAAGGAGCTGGAAGTTCCGCTCATCGCGATTTCGCAGCTGAACCGTGGTCCAGAATCCCGTACCGATAAGAAGCCGCAGCTGGCGGATCTGCGTGAATCCGGCTCGCTTGAGCAGGACGCCGATATGGTTATGCTGCTCTACCGCCCAGACTCACAAGACCGCGATGATCCCCGCGCCGGTGAGGCGGATATCATCCTGGCCAAGCACCGTGGCGGCCCGATCGACACGGTGAAGGTGGCGCACCAGCTGCACTACTCCAAGTTCGTCAACATGGCGCACGGCTAAATTACAGGTCCACCACGGCGTTGGGGTCACCCAACCGTGGGCCGAGGATGACCAAGACCAAGAAGACCGCAGCCGCGGCGAGCGCCAGCCATCGCCACACCGGGAAGAAGCGCTCGCCACAAAGCCGGGCAAATGCCGCGCCGATGAGCGCGCCGATCGTATTGAAGATGAGGTCATCAATATCAGTGCGTCCGAGCGCGAAGGCATACTGGACTGTTTCCAGCGCCAAACTCAGCGCGAATCCCCACGCGGCCGTTGCCTTGATTGATCGGCACATGCTGAAGACGAGCATGCCGAAAGGAATGAAAAAGGCGGTATTGCCCGCATACTCAAAAAGCGGGCCAAACCAGGTGCCTCCGGAGAACTCATCAAGTGGCACCAAACGCAGGTCACGAACTCGCTGGTTCTCCGGCTTCCAGAGGTAGCCAATCTGATAGAAGGGCTTAAGCGTGGTGAGCGCGGCCATGACCGCGATCCACGCGCCAAGGGCGACCCTATTGAGCAAGGGTCCTGCCCTTGAACTCTGGCAGTGTCAGTGCTGCTACAGCTGCGAGGCCGAAGGCTGCTGCGAACAGCGCGAAGAGCGAGCCCGTTCCTGCCACCGCGATGAGCGGCGGAACGATGAGCGGTGCCAGGATTGATGCGAGTCGGCCGAAGCCAGCTGCCGCACCGGTACCGCGCCCGCGCAGGGCGGTGGGGTAGAGCTCCGGGCCGATGGCGTACAGCGCACCCCACGCGCCAAGGTTGAAGAAGGAGAGCAGGCAACCGGCCAGGATGATCATGGCTTCAGTGTTAGCGAAACCAAAGAACCCGGCGGACAGGGCGGAACCCACGAGGAATATCGCTAGGGTCGAGCGGCGGCCCCAGACCTCAATGAGCCAGCCGGCTGCGGCGTAGCCGGGTAGCTGGGCGAGGGTGATAATCAGCGTGAAGCTGAAGGACTTCACCAGGGAGAAGCCATCCGCGACGAGCAGTGACGGAATCCAAATGAAGGCGCCGTAGTAAGAGAGGTTGACGCAGAACCAGATGGTCCACAGCGCCAGCGTGCGCCCACGCAAGGACTTTGACCAAATGCTGGTGGCGGTGACATCTTCCTCGGAGTAGGTCGGTGCCGGGGTCGTGCGGTCAATGTCCGCCTCATCCACCTCGGCCTCAAAGGAAGCGACGATTTCTTCTGCTTCCTCGTGGCGGCCCTTCGACTCTAGGAAGCGCACTGATTCAGGCAAGTGAAGGCGTACATAGAGAGCGTAGAGCGCGGGCACCATGCCGAGCGCTAGGGCCCAGCGCCAGCCGCTTTCCGACGCCCCCACCACGAACGTTCCAATTACCGCAGCGAGGATCCACCCCACCGCCCAGAAGGCCTCCAGCAGAACGACCATGCGCCCGCGCACCTTGAGCGGTGCGAACTCGGAAATCAGCGTGGAGGCCACCGGCAGCTCAGCGCCGAGGCCAAGTCCGATGAAGAAGCGCAGGATGATGAGGAGCGTGAGGCCCGTTGCCAGGGCAGAAGCGCCCGTGGCAAGGCCATAGACCAGCAGGGTCAGAGCAAAAATGTGGCGGCGGCCGAACTTATCGGCCAAGAGGCCGCCGAAGGTGGCGCCCAAGGCCATGCCGATGAAGCCCACGGACGCCAGCCAGGAGGATTGGGTCGGTGTGATCCCCCAGTGCACGGCCAAAGCGGCCATGATGAAGGAGATGAGGCCCACGTCCATGGCGTCGAGCGCCCAGCCGATGCCGGAGCCGAAGAGGAGACGTTTGTGTTTTCCAGTGACGGGAAGGCGGTCGAGCCTCTCCGTGCGTGAGATAGAGCGATGATCAAGACGATTCATGCAGGCTAAGCTTACTCCTCGGGGGTAAAGCTTTTCAGCCGCAGAGAATTGGTCACCACAAAGACTGAGCTCAGGGCCATTGCCAACCCCGCCAGTAGGGGGTTGAGCAGGCCAAACGCTGCCACAGGAAGAAGAATAATATTATAGGCGAAGGCCCAAAATAGGTTGCCCTTGATGATGCGCAGGGTGCTGCGCGCGAGTCGCACTGCCTCGGCAACGGAGCGCAGGTCGTTGTTCATCACCGTGATATCGGAAGCTTCGATGGCCACGTCTGCTCCCGCGCCCATCGCGATTCCGAGGTCCGCCTGCGCGAGCGCTGCGGCGTCGTTGACGCCATCGCCCACCATGGCCACAGTGCGCCCCTGCTCCTGCAGACGAGCAATAGTATCCACTTTGTCTGCGGGCATGACCTCCGCTGTCACGTTGGCATCATCAATGCCAACGGCTCGCGCCACTGCACGCGCCGCGCCGGCGTTATCCCCGGTGAGTAGGTGGGGTGTAAGTCCTAGCTTGTGCATTGCTGCGATGGCGGCGGCGGAGGATTCCTTGATGCGATCCTGCAGCTCGATGGAGCCTGCCAGGGTGTCATCGACGTAGACGCCGACTTGGGTCCCGGTGCCCTCATAGCCCGCAGGCGGCCGGCCGACTCGCACGTGCGCGCCCTCAATCGTTGCCTCGATGCCTTGGCCGGGAAGCTCGTGGAAGTCTTCGGCTGTGGGGAGCTCGCCGTCGTAAGCCGTGCGGATGGCGCGTGCGATGGGGTGCTCGGAGCCCTGCTCTGCGGCCGCGGCGAGACGAAGAACGTCCTGCTGCGTGTGCCCTG
Organism: Corynebacterium sp. HMSC05D03; assembly: GCF_001807205.1. NCBI lineage: Bacteria > Bacillati > Actinomycetota > Actinomycetes > Mycobacteriales > Corynebacteriaceae > Corynebacterium > Corynebacterium sp. HMSC05D03. The sequence goes on from NZ_KV788168.1 coordinate 322,828, forward strand.
CCGTAGATTGGATTGCTCCCACCGACATCTGGCCTTCCGTGATGGTGCCCGTTTTATCTAGAACGATGGTGTCGATCTGGCGCGTCGATTCCAAAATCTCCGGGCCCTTGATGAGGATTCCCAGTTCGGCGCCGCGCCCGGTGCCCACGAGGATTGCGGTGGGCGTCGCCAAGCCCATGGCGCACGGACACGCGATGATGAGGACGGAGACGGCGGCCACGAAGGCTGGGGCGATACCACCGAACAACAGGTGTGCCACGAGGGCGAGGAGAGCGATGCCGATGACGATCGGGACAAAGACGGCGGCGATGCGGTCCGCGAGACGTTGTACAGGGGCCTTCGAGGTCTGGGCCGCAGTGACCAGCGCGCCCATCTGGGCCAAAACGGTGTCGGAGCCAACGCGGGTGGCGCGCACCTCAAGGCGCCCAGAGGCGTTGATGGTAGCGCCCGTCACCGTGCTGCCGGGTGAAACCTCAACCGGCATTGACTCGCCGGTGAGCAGGGATTCATCCACGGCGGAATGACCGCTGAGAACCACGCCATCGGTGGCGATCTTCTCGCCGGGACGGACCACAAAAACATCGCCTACGTGGAGCTCGCTGGCGGGAATGCGGGTTTCGGTGCCGTCGCGAAGCACGGTGGCTTCTTTAGCCCCCATAGTCAGCAGCGTGGTGAGCGCCTCGGAGGAGCGCCCCTTAGCTTTGAGCTCAAACCACCGTCCAAGCAGCAGGAAGGTGATAACCATGCCGACGGATTCGAGGTAGATGTGGTCCATCTGCGCGTCATTGGAGCGTAGCGTCATGTGCATGGTCATACCGGGCATTCCGGCATCGCCGAAAAAGAGCGCGTAGAGGGACCAACCGAAAGCGGCGGTAGTGCCCAGTGTGATGAGAGTATCCATCGTGGCAGCGCCATGCTTCAGATTGGCCCAGGTAGCGCGGTGGAAGGGTGCTCCGCCGATGACGTAGACGAGTGTCGTGAGCATCAAGCAGGCCCACTGCCAGTGCTGAAACTGCAGGGCCGGGACCATGGAAAGCAGCATCACTGGTAGGGAGAGTGCCGCAGAGAGCAGGGTGCGCTGAAGGATGTCGGAGGCTTCGCTCTCGCGAGCATCCTCCGCCGTGCTTGCTGGTTCCTCCCCCTCACCGTCCATGGTGAAGGCTCCGTAGCCCGCGCCTTCGACGACGTCGATGAGATCGGCGGGCGTCGTCGTTGCAGGGTCATAACTCACGGAGGCAGACTCCGTGGCGAAGTTGACCGTGGCTTCAACGTTGTCGAGTTTGTTGAGTTTGCGCTCGACGCGGGAGGAGCACGACGTACAGGTCATCCCAGTGATGCCGAGGGTGAGGCTGGTAGTCATGGTGTTTAGGCCAATTCGTAGCCGGCTTCGGCGACGGCAGCGGCGACTTGGTCGTCGCTAAAGCCCTCCCCGGTCACGGTGACAGCACCGGTGGTGTGGTCGGCAGTGACGTCGGTGACGCCCTTGATCTCTGAGATCTCTTCCTTCACGGAGAGTTCGCAGTGGCCGCAGGTCATGCCGGTAACGGTGTAGGTGGTGGTGCTCATGGTGATGAATCCTTCTTTCTTCTTAGCGGTTAATGCTACTGCCAAGAATATACCCCCCTGGGGTATACGCGCAAGGAATAATCGAGTCTTGTGTACCGTTGAGGGTTGATAGAACCGACAAATATCCCCGAGACTGATAGGAACAACATGGCAACGATTGACATCACTGAGGACACGTTCCAGGAGACCATCTCCGGCGAGGGCATCACGCTCGTTGATGCCTGGGCGGAATGGTGCGGCCCGTGTAAGCGCTTCGGTCCGGTTTTTGAGAAGGCATCTGAGGAGCACCCTGATGCCACGTTTGCCAAGCTGGATACGGAGGCAAACCAGGATCTATCCGCAAAGCTGCAGATTCAGTCCATCCCTACCTTGATGGTGTTCCGTGACGGCATCCTTGTCTTCCGTGAGGCTGGTGCATTGCCGCCGGCAGCCCTGGAGGATCTCATCAGCCAGGTTAAGGCGCTCGACATGGATGAGGTCCGTGCCCAGGTGGAGAGCCAAGAGGCGGAATAGTCCCGAACTTTTCTCCGTGGCGCTGTAGGCTCAGGTGGGCCTGCCGCGCGCGCTTTCCTGTGAGTATCGCTACACTCGCAGGAAAGCGTCTTTTTATATAGGCCACTAATAAGAGCTGCATTAAATACTGTTGCAGGAACCACTAAGGAGTGAGTGCGATGGCAAATCCATTTAGCAAAGGCTGGAAGTATGTGATGGCTTCTTTCGATCAGAAGATCGACGAGAACGCTGACCCCAAGGTCCAGATCCAGCAGGCCGTGGAAGGTGCGAAAGAGCAACATCGCCAGATTTCCGAACATGCGGCGGAGATTATTGGACGCAAAACCCAGCTGGAAATGCAGCTCAACCGCCTGGTGAAGTCCCAGAAGGACTACCAAGACCAGACCCGCCGGGCGCTGGAGCTGGCGGATGCTTCCGAGGATCCGCAGAAGGCCGCCGAGTACAACCAAGCGGCAGAGGTCGTGGCGAGCCAGCTGGTCGCCGTAGAGAATGAGTTGGCCAATCTGAAGTCCCAGCACGAGGCCGCCGCCCAAGCTGCCGAGCAGGCGAAGGCCCAGCAGCAGCAGTCGGAGGCCCGCCTTAAGGAGCAGCTCGCGCAGGTGGACCAGTTGCTGTCCCAGGCTGATCAGGCAGCGATGCAGGAGAAGAACGCTGAGGCCTTGGACTCTATGAACGAGCTCAAGCCCGATGATTCCACGCCAACGTTGGATTCGGTACGCGCCAAGATTGAGAAGCGCTACGCCGATGCCCTCGGCGCTCAGGAGCTGCACCAGGCAACTGGTGGCAGCCGGATTCAGGAGATTTCGGCCGCGGGTCACGATACGGCCGCCGCGTCCCGCTTGGACGAGATTCGCGCCGAGATGGCCAAGAATAAGGAGATCGAAGGTTCCCCCTTCGCTAGCGACCAAGCGCTTGAGACTGGCACCGAAGCTGGTGTTGGTTCCGAATCGGAGACCACCGAGGGCAAGCAGTAGCCACCGCGGACCACATCACCGCATAGAAAAGGGACCTTTGAGAGCGGGCCGCGTAGCGCGGCCTGGGAGTTTCAGCGCCTTATGCTCTCAAAGGTCTCTGTGGTGTTTTAGCTATCTTGCCGGCGGATATTGATGAGCACGCCGCGGATGCCCGAGTGGAAGCCATCGCGCAGGTTGACGCGCTGGGTTTCGGTGAGCGTGTACTCGTGCAGCGTTTCACAGGCGAACTGCAGCAGCGGGCGGTCGATTTCCGGTGGCAGCCCGCCGCCCGATAGCAGGTGAGCCTGGTCGCGTTGATCAGCGCTCGCAGCGTTGTCGAACCACCACGAGGCATATTGCTGTCCCACATCAAAGGGAGACTGGAACCCGGCGGAGCTCCACACTTCTTCAGGGAGCGGAACGTACTTCGAACGTAGCTTGCGGCGCGGTGCCATCATCGACGGCTTTGGCGCGGCCGGCTTGGGAGCAGGCTTCGAGGCTTCGGTGCCTGCTTCCGACTCTTTGTCGGCAGGCTCCTGAGCAGCGGTTCCAGGCTGGGAGGGCTCCTCGTCCTCGGCGGGGACGCTGGGTGCTGCTGACTCGGGGTGAGCGGCCGTGGCCGCCACATCTTGTGCCGCGGCAGAAGGAGTGGCCGGCCCGGGTTTCGGTGCGGAGGGGAAAGCAGCTTGTGCCTCGGTAGGTTCTTCGCATTCCGGAGCGAGCTCGCTAGCGGCATCGCTCACGTCCTCGCTGCCGTCCTCGGAATTCTGGGGTTCGCGGATGGTCGGCGGTAGCGGGCCTTCGAGAACCTCGAGCTCCATTGCATCGGCGAAGTCCTCGCGCGGATCAAGGATTGTGGTGGAATCACACGCATGGCGCAGAGCGGAGGACATTGAATCCCAGCCGAAGCCGTAGAGGTGCACGCGCACGCCGTTATTGACGGCTTCCTGCACTCCGGGGATCATGTCGGCGTCGCCGGAGACCAAAACAAAGTCCGTGACTTGGCCCTTCATAGCGGAGACGATCATGTCGGCGACAAGGCGGGTATCCACCGCTTTTTGGGTGCGGCGCTCGCCCCATTCGATGAGTTGGCCGGTACGCAGCTGCACGCCATCGCAGACGCGCAACGCTCGCTGGTAGCGGTGGGGCCCAGTATCCGGGATTCCGTCATACCAGTATTGGCGGTGAATACGGTTTCCAACCTGGTTCTCAATCATGGAACCAAGGGAGCTGACTACTTCGGGTAAATCAATCTCTAGCTGGGCTCGGGCACCCGTTTCCCATGAGTTATAGAAACTGGCGAGTAGATATGACGTGTCGACGAAGACAAGTGTTCGTTCAAGCATGGCTCCTAAATTCCGTTCTATTTCTTCTAAATAATTTTCTTAGGTCACTTCTGTGAGGTCTTCCAGCCTAAGGCCGGTGTGTTCCAGTGTGCCCCATTAGTCACAAAACGTCGATAACCTTGAGGGAATTCCCAGGTCAAAGTCAGGGCTCGATGCAGTCTTGCCAGGACTAAAGGATGGTTATATGGTTAGTTACATGAGTAACCAACCAGCTAAGGAGTCGGCATGGATAACTCCGCGCAGCCGCTCTTCCGTCAGATAGCTGTGCTCATTGAGGACGCCATTATCGAAGGCACCCTCACCGAAGGGGCACAGGCGCCGTCCACGAACGAGCTGGCCGCCTTCCATAGCATCAATCCCGCCACCGCCCGTAAAGGCCTTTCTCTTCTCGTGGATCTGGGGATCCTCGAAAAGCGCCGGGGCATCGGGATGTTTGTCACCTCAGGTGCAGCCGAAATGATTCGCGCGCGGCGTCGCCAAGAATTTGCAGCCGAGTACGCCGCGCCGCTGATCGACGAAGCCGTGCACCTGGGCTATACCCGCCAGCAGCTCCATGACCTCATTGATCTTGTCGCAGAAAGCCGAGGACTCTACTCATGATTTCCACCCCACACTTCACCTTCGGCGACGGCCTCACACATGGCCTCGTCGGCCCCAACGGTATTGGTAAGACCACGTTGCTACGCAAGATTGCCGGACAGCTGAATGCTTCCGGCATCAAGGTCGATGGTGACAAGCCCTATGACAATGAAAAGGTGCTCAACAAGGTTGTGCTTATGGGTATCGACAACCCCTTGCCCGAAGGCTGGAACGTGAAGAAAGTCTTCACCGTAGCCAGCCTGCGCTGGCCCACCTGGAACAAGGAGCGCGCCGAGGAATTGGTGGAGCGTTTCGAGCTCCCGATGAAGAACTACTCGGGGCTTTCCCGCGGGCAGAAGTCGGCGGCGAGCTTCATTGTCGCGGTGGCTTCGGGGGTGCCGTACATGCTTCTCGACGAACCCTATCTCGGCCTCGACGCTTCCAAGCGGGAAGTATTCTACGAAGTCTTACGCGAGGAGCATGGCCGCACCATCATTGTCTCCACCCACCACCTCAACGAGTTATCCGGTTTGCTCGATACCGTGGCTTTGATGGGGGAGAGCCCGATCTCCGGACCCATCGATGAGTTCATTGAGGGCGTCGTCCAACTCACCGGCTCTGCCGAAGCCCTCGATCGCGCGCTGGGGCGCCTGCAGCTTCCGGTCCTTGAGCGCGAAACCTCAGCCGTGGCAGACCGCGCGCTTGTCGACGCCCGCCCCAACCACACCACCAACGTCTTCGACATGGCCCAGGAGATGGGTTTGCGTGCCAGCGAGGTATCCCTCGAACAGGCAGTGTTGGCATTGGGGGAGGCATGATGCAGCTCTATAGACATATGGCGCTGAGCTGGAACAGCTTCTTTTTTGCCTTGTGGATTGTTGTCCTTCCGGTGCTGGGAATGGATCGCGGGCAAGGGTGGGCCATTGGTTACTCACTCTTTATGGTCCTTATGGTTTACCTTTCGCAGCCTGATTTCACGCGTTATCTGACCTTTGGGTTGAGCACCCGGGTGTGGAATGGGCACCGGCGAATCAATGCTTCCCTGACGCTTGTGCTCATTCTTGTTAGCGCGCCCTTCGCCTTTCCGTGGTGGACTCTCATCGCGCCAACGGCAGCGTGGATATTCTGCGTGGCCAAGCGCGTCGAGCCATCGCGCATGACCGCGAGCTCCCTCATCGTAGGCAGCGATGGTGATTCTTCGACGGGCTGGTTCTCAGCGTCCCCGGTCTCCCAAATTGTGTTGCGTCCTCAGGTCCGCGCGTGGATGTGGACTGCGATCGGTGTAGCCATCGCAATAGCGATAGCCATCGTGGTGAGCAAGCTGTGGGATAAGGGCGTGGGCATCGTGGGTGTCATTGTTACGTTGATTGTCCTGCCGCTAGTTGCTGATTCAATCCGCAGCTCACTCAAAGATGCAGTGGCCTTTGGGCTGCCGCGCGGTGCCTGGGCTAAGGCCACTGTGCTGTGCACGGCAATCCCCGTGGTCCTATCGCTCGTGGCCGATCTGGTAGCGATGATGTGGACCGGCAATCCAGCGGGGTTCACCATCGTGTGTCTTGCTACAACGTCACTACTTTTAAGTTTCGCCATTACCGACAAACCGACGTGGCTTTACACAACTGCGCTAGCGGGAGCAATCGCCATACTGTTCATAGCGTGGCTTATCAATCCCAACGTTGCGATGGGGTGGACGTTCACAGGGATGGCAATCATCTACGTTGTGTGGGTTGCCGCGTATCTCCGGATGGCTAAAAAGACCAACGTGTTTAGCCCGGGCCTCATGGGCTGGTTTGGGTCACGCTGAGCGCCAACCAATGTCGGCGTTAAACGGTTGTCTTTGTGCACTTCAAGAAGGGATAAAAACCTTCTTTGAAGTGCATATTTGTGTTTTTTCAAGGACGTATGTAACTTTATATGAGTCAGCGCGACCGACAGCGCCCCACAGGAACAGAGGTTCTTGGAGAGAGGCGGTAGGAAAACAGGCCCTGACAACAAATATTTTCTTTACTCGCAGTACTGCGTTTCGCTTAAAGCGGGCCGTATGGCTGTGTGGTGACGATGTCTGAGAACTCAATAGTGTGCCAATGTACTTTTTGT
>NZ_KV788169.1:0-10900 GCF_001807205.1 Corynebacterium sp. HMSC05D03
ACAGCAGCTAACCCCAGCCACCACACACAGCAACGACTGAAAGGAAACGGCTTACCACCAGCGACAGCACCGCCACCCGCCAACCGAGGGAAGGTTCGCGGGCACATCGGCGATCCTTCAAGACAACACCACCCACAAACCACAACAAGGTACGCAAGAAAACCTGCGAGCCTTATGCCAGCGCCACCCATCATCCAAAGCCAGACTGACGGGCAATCCGGCGACCCCAAGCCCGGCTTCACGTGCTGCCGGAAGCCGCAAGAGCTACGAGATCCTTAAGCCCTTAAAGGCGAAGCCAGGCTGGCAGGATCCCCGACTACGCTTCACAGGCCACGGGAAGCGGCATATGCAACGGGGACCCTTAGCTCTTAAAGGCGACCCCGCCAATCAAGGCCAGCCCCGAGCAAAGCTCGGCGCACCAGGACTGATTAAAGGGGTGGCGAGGGAGGAGCACTCCAGGGCTCTGATTCGGCGAGGATAAGCTCCTTGATAACGCCAAACGTGTGCATGGTTCCGCGTGAGAGGTGAACACAGAATGGACTTCCGACTTCGCCTTCCTCGATGCGATGCCACGAGAAGTCAGTGCGGATGAGCTCCCGGTTTTTGCGCTCGATGATATGCAGACCGTGGTCGAGGAGGATTGTTTCCGTATCGGTGCGGATGAACCACACGCGGTCCCCCACGCTGCGGCGCTTCAATCCAGTCAAGCTGCGATGGTCTTCGCGCAGCCGGGTAACAGACTCGATAACACCAAAGCGGTGCTCGAAACCTTCAGTGTCTGCGAGGACAAGCGGGCGGCCAGGGCCCACCGGACGGAGTGCTGAGACCTGCCACGCCACAGGTTGCCCTCGTTGCCCTTCCTTCGATACCGGCCGTACGACTGCCACGCACGTGGCTCGATACGGCTGGGAACTAGAGGCGTTGTCCTCTTGAAACTGGCTTGGTATGCGCTGCTCATCGAGGCACCGTGAGGACTCGGTGGGAGCCTTGTCAACCACGCCCGCTGGGAGCGCGGTGGGCACATTGGACACTGGGTGCTCTGAGGACTCGGCGGAAGCCGGAACAACAGGGCCCTGAGGAGAATAGGTAGGGACTATGGGCGTCAAGGTGACGCGGTGAGACGGGGTAACGACGAGCCAGAGGCCTTCGGTGATGAGGTAGCCGTCGAGAGGCAAGAGCGGCGGGTGGACGGCTGCCATGGACTCTAGACGGGCGGTGAGTTCGTCGTCAGGCACGCCCCAGCCGTATCCTTCCGCCGCCAGCATTCCAAACAGGGTTCCCAAAGGTAAGTCCGGTTGGCCTTCCCACGCGGCACGCAGGGCGGCGAGGGTTCGGTCAATACGGGTTGGGTCAAACATGACTCCTAAGCCTAGTAGGCCCACGATCACCAAAGCCGCCCAACCCAATCAGGGATTGAGCGGCTTACAGACCTGCTAATCAGGAAGGGCCTTAAGCCCTAGCGAGAATTAGCCGAGGATCTTGGTAACGCGGCCAGCGCCGACGGTACGGGAGCCCTCGCGGATAGCGAAGCGCAGGCCCTCGTCCATAGCGACCGGCTGGATGAGCTCTACGGACATCTCAACGTTGTCGCCCGGCATAACCATCTCGGTGCCCTCAGGCAGCTTGATAACGCCGGTAACGTCGGTGGTGCGGAAGTAGAACTGCGGACGGTAGTTGTCCATGAACGGGGTGTGGCGGCCGCCCTCTTCCTTCTTCAGGACGTAGACGGAACCCTCGAACTTGGTGTGCGGGGTGTAAGCGCCCGGCTTGATGCAAACCTGGCCACGCTCCACCTCTTCACGCTTGGTACCACGCAGAAGCAGACCACAGTTGTCGCCAGCCTCGGTGTAGTCCATCATCTTGCGGAACATCTCGATACCGGTAACGGTGGTGGACATGGACTTGTCCTTGATACCGATGATCTCGATGTCCTCGTTGACGTTCAGGGAGCCACGCTCAACACGGCCGGTAACAACGGTACCGCGGCCGGTAATGGTGAAGATGTCCTCGATCGGCATGAGGAACGGCTTGTCCAGCTCACGCTCCGGATCCGGGATGGACTCGTCGCAGGCGTCCATCAGGTCGATGACGGACTGTACCCACTTCTCGTCGCCCTCGAGAGCCTTCAGAGCGGAGATGTGAACGATCGGAGCTTCCTCGTCGTAGTCCTGCTCAGCGAGCAGCTCGCGGATCTCCATCTCGACGAGCTCGATGATTTCCTCATCGTCAACCATGTCGCACTTGTTCAGTGCAACGAGGATGTACGGAACGCCAACCTGGCGAGCCAGAAGAACGTGCTCGCGGGTCTGCGGCATCGGGCCATCGGTTGCAGCAACAACCAGGATGGCGCCGTCCATCTGAGCAGCACCGGTAATCATGTTCTTGATGTAGTCGGCGTGGCCCGGGGCGTCCACGTGTGCGTAGTGGCGCTTCGGGGTGGAGTACTCCACGTGGGAGATGTTGATGGTAATACCGCGCTCCTTCTCCTCAGGAGCCTTATCGATGGAGTCGAATGCGAAAGCGGTGTTCTCCTCCGGGTAAGCGTCAGCCAGAACCTTGGTGATCGCTGCGGTGGTGGTGGTCTTGCCGTGGTCGACGTGTCCGATGGTGCCGATGTTCACATGCGGCTTCGTACGCTCGAACTTCTCCTTTGCCACTGTTTGTCCTCCTGGACTCTATGGCGGCTACGTATTTCGCAGCCACGTGGTTTGTATTGCCATTGGCACTTCGAGCCGAAGCTCATAAGCGCTAATGACGCTTTCTTACGTGCCAGTTACACGATCCTAGATTTATGCCGCAGTTTTTTCAAACTGCCCAAATAGGAGGTAACCCCGCCCAACACGTGCGGACGTTGACCCTCGACAAGAATCAATTTAAAGGATCCTGGGAGGGTAACGGCCGGCTCAACGCGCAAAAACTTTACGCACTCAGCGGACCGCTACCTCCCCAGCGTTGGGAGCTGGTGCCTACTGGCGAAGACTACCAGCCCCACGAGGAAGGGAATCGATCGGATCCCCTTAAGCCTTAGGCCTTGGTGCCGGTGCGCTCCTCGATGATCTCCTGTGCCACGGAGGAGGGAACCTCAGCGTAGGAATCGAAGACCATGGTGAAGTTTGCACGACCAGCGGTGGAAGAACGCAGGTCACCGATGTAGCCGAACATCTCGGACAGCGGAACCTTAGCCTTAACCACCTTGGCGCCGGAGCGGTCTTCCATAGCGAAGACCTGGCCACGGCGGGGGGAGATGTCACCGTTAACGGTGCCCATGTACTCCTCCGGGGTCACGACCTCAACGGCCATGATCGGCTCAAGCAGAACCGGCTTTGCCTTAGCAACGGCCTCCTTGAGGACCTGGGAGCCAGCGAGCTTGAAGGCCATCTCAGAGGAGTCAACGTCGTGGTAAGCGCCATCCTCGAGGGTGGCCTTGATGTTCACCAACGGGTAGCCGGCGACGAAGCCGTACTGCATAGCGTCCTGGATACCAGCATCGACGGACGGGATGTACTCCTTCGGAACGCGGCCACCGGTGACGGAGTTCTCGAACTTGTAGGTTGCGGACTCGCCCTCTTCCAGCTCTTCCGGATCCGGGTTATAAGGCTCGATGGTGACGATAACCTTTGCGAACTGGCCGGAACCACCGGTCTGCTTCTTGTGGGTGTAGTCCAGGGACTCGACCTTCTTGCGAATGGTCTCACGGTAAGCAACCTGCGGGTTACCGATGTTTGCCTCAACCTTGAACTCGCGCTTCATACGGTCAACCAAAACGTCGAGGTGCAGCTCACCCATGCCGCCGATAACGGTCTGGCCGGATTCTTCGTCGAGCTGGACCGTGAAGGTCGGGTCCTCTTCAGCCAACTTCTGAATAGCGGTACCCAGCTTCTCCTGGTCAGCCTTGGTCTTCGGCTCAATAGCAACCTGGATAACCGGATCCGGGAAGTCCATGGACTCGAGGATGATCGGGTTGTCCGGGTTACAGAGGGTATCACCGGTGGTGGTTTCCTTCAGGCCGATGAACGCGTAGATGTTACCGGCGTCGGCATGCTCGACCGGGTTCTCCTTGTTCGCGTGCATCTGGAAGAGCTTGCCCACGCGCTCCTTCTTGTTCTTGGTGGAGTTGAGCATGTTCTCGCCTGGGATAGCCTGGCCGGAGTAAACGCGCACGTAGGTGAGCTTGCCGAAGAACGGGTGTACGGCAATCTTGAAGGCCAGTGCGGAGAACGGCTCCTGAACGGAAGGCTTACGGGTCAGGGTCTCCTCGCCATCGAGGGAGGTACCGTTGACCTCGCCGATGTCCAGAGGGTTCGGGAGGTAGTCAACAATGGCGTCGAGCAGCGGCTGAACACCCTTGTTGCGGTAAGCGGTACCGCAGAAGACCGGGTAGATCTCGGAGTTAACGGTCAGCTTGCGGATAGCGCCCTTGATTTCCTCAATGGTCAGCTCTTCGCCGCCGAAGTACTTCTCCATGAGCTCTTCGTCAGACTCAGCGACGGTCTCGAGCAGCTTCTCGCGGTACTCCTCAGCCTTCTCCTGAAGGTCGGCCGGGATCTCCTCGATGGTGCCATCGGTACCAATCTCGGTCTTGCCGCGCCAAGTGATGGCCTGCATGTTGATCAGGTCGACGACGCCGTCGAAATCATCCTCAGCACCGATCGGCAGCTGCATAACCAACGGCTTAGCGCCGAGGCGATCGATGATGGTCTGAACGGTGAAGTAGAAGTCAGCGCCCAGCTTGTCCATCTTGTTGACGAAGCAGACACGGGGAACGTCGTACTTAGCAGCCTGGCGCCACACCTGCTCGGACTGCGGCTCCACGCCTTCCTTACCGTCGAAGACAGCAACAGCGCCGTCGAGAACACGCAGGGAGCGCTCAACCTCAACGGTGAAGTCCACGTGACCCGGGGTGTCAATGATGTTGATCTGGTTATTGTTCCAGAAACAGGTCACAGCGGCGGACGTAATGGTAATGCCGCGCTCCTTCTCCTGTTCCATCCAGTCAGTGGTGGCGCCACCGTCGTGGGTCTCGCCGACCTTGCGGTTGATGCCGGTGTAGTAGAGGATGCGCTCGGTGGTGGTGGTCTTACCCGCATCGATGTGCGCCATGATGCCGATATTGCGGACCTTGTGCAGATCCTTAAGCACTTCTTGTGCCACAGTTAATACCCCAACTTAATTGTCGTCGACGCCGGCGTCAGTTATGCACTGACGCAACTTCAAATGACGTCTTCATGGATAGGTCTTGGTCTATTTTGCCACGTCTAGGCTTCTTCGTCAGCGTGAGAGCTAAAGCCCACGCCATAAAAAATAGCCCGAACAACGCTATTCAAGTTTAGGTTCCCCACTAGCTAGCGTGCAGAGCTCCACCAAAGGGAGCGAGAACACGCACTGTCAGCGCAGGTAAACGATGATATCGCTGTTCGAGCCATGATGCCATGTGGCGGGTTCTACCGGCGGGATTACCAGCGGTAGTGAGCGAAGGCGCGGTTGGCCTCAGCCATCTTGTGAGTATCCTCACGACGCTTAACAGAAGCGCCCAGGCCGTTGGATGCATCGAGGATCTCGTTGGCGAGACGCTCGATCATGCTGTTCTCACGACGCTGACGGGTGAAGGTCACCAACCAACGCAGAGCCAGGGTGTTGGAACGAGCCGGCTTAACCTCAACCGGCACCTGGTAGGTAGCGCCACCCACGCGGCGGGAGCGGACCTCGAGGTCCGGGCGGATGTTGCCCAGAGCCTTCTCCAGGGTGCCAACCGGGTCGGTACCGGTCTTCTCGCGGCAAACCTCAAGAGCGCCGTAAACGATGCGCTCAGCGGTGGACTTCTTGCCGTCACGCAGGATCTTGTTCACGAGCATGGTGACCTGCTCGGAGTTGTAAACCGGGTCCTTAACTACAGGACGCTTCGGTGCAGCATTCTTACGCATTGTTGATTACTGTCCCTTCTTTGCGCCGTAGCGGGAACGAGCCTGCTTACGGTCCTTCACGCCCTGAGTATCCAGTGCGCCGCGGATAATCTTGTAGCGAACACCCGGGAGGTCCTTCACACGACCACCGCGGACGAGCACCATGGAGTGCTCCTGCAGGTTGTGGCCCTCACCCGGAATGTAGGCGGAAACCTCGATACCGGAGGTCAGGCGCACACGGGCAACCTTACGTAGAGCCGAGTTCGGCTTCTTCGGGGTGGTGGTGTACACGCGGGTGCACACGCCACGGCGCTGCGGGGAGCCCTTCAGGCCGGCCGTAGCAACCTTGGCCTTCTTGGAGTGGCGGCCCTTTCGGACCAGCTGCTGAATAGTTGGCATAAATCTAGTCTTTCTCTATGACTTCGGCTTGAACTGACCGCTTTCACAAGTCCAAACATGCAAAAATAGGGGCTCTTCTCCGGGGCCCTTCCGCATGTCCAGAACGTCCCTCAACCACAGGATGGTCGAGATACCGATCAGACTTTTCATCTCCTATAAAGATGAAACCTAGAATAGACTACCACCACCCCGCTGATCTGCCCAAATCCATGATGTGGCTGCTTGGCTTGGCACTCAAGCTGCAGTGAGTATTAGCGCCACTCCCAGGTCAGGTCCGCCTCCACCGCGCGCTCAGCGAAGTGCTGTTGCTCCTGCTTCTCCCAGGTTTCAAACCACTCTTCGTAGCCAGGGTCGCGCTCAAGGGCGCGCTCGCGACGCTTCTCACGCGGCCCGTCGATGCGCACGGTCACCACGGAGCCGCGCTCGTTGGCGGCGGCTACGGTGGCCTCAGTAACCGAACCTACGCCTTCAACGATCAGATCGTCGCGCTCATCCAAACTAGCCCAGTCCTTCGGCGCGTTGGCTTCCCAGTCCCAGCGCCAATAGCCCGGGTTATTCTCCCGCAGCACTTGTTCCGAGACCATCTTTGAGCCTTCTTGCAGCCCATGCCAACCAGGATAGAATTCGTCGAGGTGGACAACGCGCCACCCGGTACGCTCCGCGAGGGCCACGGAGGTCCAGGTCTTGCCGGCGCCCGAGGGGCCGTCGATAAGCACGGTAATTGGGCGCATCGGGCGCTTGCGTGCCGCCGCGAGCGACATCACATCATTCAAGAGCCTGTCCATCTCGGCGGCGTTGGTATCGGCAGTTCCCTTACCGCCTTCCCGATGGTCCGTGCGGTCCGTGTCCTGCATGTTGTCTTTCACCACTTCTGGGTTTGTCTAGCGTGCAGCTTTTAAGAGAGTCATCCTAGAGTCCAAAAAATCTCCAGGACCCACTGAGAACCGAAACTACCACCGGAAGCGCCGCAAGGCCGGTTCCCACCACCATCACCAGCCAGTCCCGGCCGGCGAGACGTGAGGGCCGCGCCCAGGTGCGCTGGCCACCGCCCGGCGGTGTGCGCCCGAATCCGCGCGCCTCCATCGCCGTGGCCAGCTTGCCGCCGCGCCTCAGGGCTAACACCAACAATCCGAAGGACATGGTGATGAGGTGCTTGATGCGGCCTTCGTCGGTAAGCCCACGTGCACGCCGCGCCATGGCGAGGTACTGCCAGTCTGATTTAAAGAGCGTCATCATGCGCACCCCGGCCACAGCACCGATAACGAAGCGTGAGGGCAGCTTGAGGATCTGCGAGAGGGCATCCCCCAGCTCCGTCGAGTCAATATCCCGCGCCAGCACCACCATGGGCAGCGCCACCGCCAGCACACGCACGGTAATGGCGATGGCCAGTTCCAGCGAGTTATCCGTGACCGTAATCAGCCACCAGCTGAAGTACTCCCGCCCGCCAGGCGCACCGTATAGCAGCATCGAAATACCAGACAACGGCGCAATAAGAAACAGGAACCACCCAGCCTTCACCAACCGCGGCCACGACACCCCACACAGCGGCGCGAAAAGAAGCGTCATGCCCAACGACACAACCGCTGAGACCCAATCCACCGAAAGCAACAGGGGCGTAACCCACACGAACATCAGGAAGATGCGCGTCAGCGGATTTACACCACGCAACAGTCCAGCGCTGCCCAAACGGCCAGCGCCCTTCACGTTCACCGAAGACGAATTAGCCACGGCTCACCTCCACTCGGTGGTCACCCAACGCGGAAATGAACAACGGATCGTGGGTCACCGACGCAATCGTCGTCCCCTCATCCGCCATGCGCCGCAGCAACCACACCAGCTCGGTGAAGGTGTGGGGATCTTGGCCGAAGGTGGGCTCGTCAAGGAGCAGCACCTCGGGTGCAGTGACCAGCGCCGTGGCCACGGACAACCGGCGCTTCTCCCCTCCGGAGAGAGTAAACGGATTGGCGTTGAGCAGATGCCCCAGGCGCAGCGACTCCACGAGCTCCGCAATGCGCGCCTCCGGCACCTCGCGGTGCATAACCCGGGGCGCTACGCGCAGCTCTTCTGCCACTGTGCGGGCGACGAACTGGTGCTCGGGGTTCTGGAAGACGAATCCTATACGGTCTGCCAGCTCCCGAGATTTCCACGTCAGCGGCGAGCCTTTCAGCCCTCGGCGCACGTACTCTGCCACACCAATCTCTCCGGAGACTGCCGGTAGCAACCCCGCTACCGTCATCAGCCACGTGGTCTTGCCCGCTCCATTTGGCCCAGTAATCACCGTGGACATCCCCCGCGGCAGCGCGTAGCTACGCGGCGGCCCGAAGCGGGTGACCAAGTCCGTACTCCACAGCGCCGCCTTCTCCGGTACTGCCCCAGTGTTGCTTGGCGACGTCCCGCCGATCTCCCGCGCCCGCGGCAAACCGCTAATAGACCGCGAAGCGACAACAGACTCTAAAGGCCCATCAGCGACGATGCGCCCGTCCTTCAGCTCAATAGCCCGGTCGAGCACGCCTTTCCACGCCGCGTGCTGGTGCTCTACGACGATGAGGGTTGCACCCGTGCGCTCCACCATGGTCGTTACGGCCTCGATGACCTCACGCGCACCCTCCGGGTCGAGGTTCGCCGTCGGCTCATCCAGCAGCACCATGCCCGCCCCCATCGCGATGACACCAGCCAAGGCTAGGCGTTGCTTCTGCCCACCGGAGAGCTGCTCGGTGGGAAATGACAAGTCCACCGATGGCCCCACCATCGATAACGCCGCCGACACCCGCTGCCAAATCTCCGAGCGCGGATATGCCAGATTCTCACAACCAAAGGCCACGTCATCGCCCACGCGCGCGGCAATCACCTGCGAGTCTGGGTCCTGCAGTACCAGCCCCACCGGAATCGTGCGTCCGGGTGGCTCCACGTGGCCAGAGGCATCTTCAAGAAGAATCTCCCCGACACGGGTACCTTCATCATCCCCACCAAGCACGCCCGCTATGGCTGCCAGCAGCGTGGATTTCCCGGAACCGGAATCACCACACAGCAGCACCTTCTCCCCCGGCGATACAACCAAGTCAATATCCGCTAGCGCCGGGGCACGCCTGCCCGCATGCGTCCACCCATAGCCACGGGCCACAAGCTTCGTGGCCCCAGCACTACCCACATCAGCCATCAGAACCAGCCATCACAGTCAGCAACGCCAACCAACCTCAGTCAACGATCGACAAACAACAAACAACGCGAAACAAGTAAGAACAGTGCAAAACAAGTACCAAGCAACGCTTGTCTAAGCGTTGTTCTGTTCGCGGCCAACCGCAAAGCGATCCAGCGCACCAGTCTTCGCAAGAGCCTTAACCACGAAGTAACCGACAGCTCCAGCCAGAATGGCTCCGGAGATGGTCAGTGTTACCAGGTAGATGATGTTGAACTGCAGAGTCTTACCCAGGTTTCCGGAGGTAAACAGCTCCAGCACAAACGCACCCCAGCCCGCCGCCATGCCGCCAAGCATCGCAATGCCCAAGCTAAAACGGCGGTAGAGGAAGATAGCCAAGACAATCTCGACACCAATGCCCTGCGCAATTCCGGAGTACAACGTACTAATCCCCCACTGGGAGCCCAGCACGGCGGACACGATGGCCGCCAGCAACTCCACATAAAGTGCTGCACCCGGCTTGCGGATAATCAGGCCACCGACAACACCACCCAGCAGCCAAATACCAGTGGCAATACCGCCCAAGCCCGGCGTGAGCGCATCCATGGCCTGGAACCAGGCGTAGCCCACCGTGTTCCATGCCAGGAACACAATTCCGCAGGCCACACCCAGCACGGATGCCACCACGATGTCAACGACGCGCCAGTTCAAACTGCGTGGAGCAACACCATTCGCAGTTTCGCCGCTATTAACAAATCCACCATGAGATACAGAGTTCATGATTCCTCCCTTTCGCCGGCATTACCCGGATCAGGTTCGACGGTTCGCCGCCATGACGCGGCATCTCAGCCTCCTCAGCCAATCCACGCAAACCCAATAAAACAAAAGAAATGGAATCGGGCTAAACACAATCAAGGCAAACAAGGAAGCACCCGTGACGATGTGTAATTAGAAGCCGCCAGCGCCAAAAGAGCACCAGCTAAGAACGCTCAAAAGCACTGTCAGCTTAGCAAGACGTACCTCACAAGAGCACATCTACCTCAGCTTCAAGCAAGAGAGACACCACCAGGACGCACGCTCAGATGAAAAACGAAAGTACCCCGTCGCGTCCTCTGACCTACGCGACGGGGTACGTGCACACCGGCTTTAACAAGCCAGTGGCCATGAGCCTCCACTCGTACAGCTTAAGGAAAGGAAAAGCTTCGGTAGAGACCCAAGACTATGAGAAATAACCAAATGGTATTTCGGCACTATCAAACAAAATCGAGCAATGAGTCAGGCCACGCCACCGGGCTATAAAGCTCGGTGGCAGTGTCCCGCTTCATCAACTCTCACGTTGGGCGGGAGGTTAACGCACCTCCCGGGGCGGTGTTTTTAGAGGAAACACAACCTCACGCTTCGATTACTTGGAGGAACCGTTAGAGGAACCTGCACCCGGCGCACAAGCATCAGCGATAAGGCCAAT
>NZ_KV788170.1:0-15556 GCF_001807205.1 Corynebacterium sp. HMSC05D03
CCTGGCGGGTGGATGAGACCTATATCCGGGTCGGGGGAAAGTGGTGCTACCTCTATCGGGCAATCACCGCCGGTGGCCAGACCCTGGACTTCTACCTCTCACCAAAACGCAACGTCGCGGCAGCGAAGCGTTTCCTGGCGAAGACGCTGCGGTCGAATAAATCGGCAGGCTATCCGCGGGTGATCAGCACCGACAAGGCCCCCTCACTCGCCAGGGCAATCTCTGAGCTGAAGGCGGAAGGCGTCTGTCCATCGACGGTCGAGCATCGTCGGGTGAAATACCTCAACAACGTCATTGAAGGCGATCATGGCCGGTTAAAGCGGATCCTGGGGCCGAAAGGAGCATTCAAAAACCGAACGTCTGCCTACCGGACGTTGAAAGGGATGGAAGCGATGCACTCATTGCGGAAGGGGCAGGGCACGATGTTTGCCTATGGTCACCCGAATCCGGATGCAGTGATTGTTAGCCGGGTATTCGAGACGGCCTGACAACACAGGAACATAGCGTTGATCACACAATAAAAACGGAGCTTTCTTGGCTCCCGCCCCAAGTTGCAACAGCACCTTCAACTGCCTCTGTCTAGTCTAGATGTAGTTGAACGGGTTTGTGAACACCCACTCGGCGAAATGCTCGCGATCGGCTCCTCCGGACCACTGTTCACATCAACGACCGTTTGTTGAACGGCGGTGTGAGTCAGCCCCAGCCCTGCGACGCCACGAACCGTCTTGGGCGGCGGATGCGAGGCGCAGGCCTGCCCATCACGCCGAGTCCCGTCGGACATGGGCACATAGCCCCGCGCCCGCCAGGCCGAGTGCCGGTACGAGAAGCGCGACGGCAGGAGGCCACACGGACATGCCTGCAGGGGCCTCTCCAAGTGCCTGGGCGAGGAGCATGTGGCTGGCGTTGAACGGCAGCCACGGCGTGATCGCCTCGAGCATCGGGACCATGGACGCGAGCTGTTCGATCAGGAGCATCCACGTGATCGGCGCGGCGACGGACACCGCGACGGAGCGCGTGAGGACGGCAAGCGCCGTCGCCATCGTCGCCCACAGGAGAACGACGAGGAGGTAGGCCGCGAGGTAGGCCCACCCTCGCGGCGACATGGCCAGCCCGTCGGGATAGAACGTCGCCGCGACGAGCGCGAGGCCGATGCCGACGACGTACGCGAATGCGAGGAACGCCCACTGGACCGCTGCCTGTGCCACCAACGAGGCCCATCGACTCTTCTGCGTGAGGAAGGACAGCGCCGTCGACCCCGCATTGATCTCGGTCGCGGTGTGTGTGCCGGCGAACACGATGGCCAGCACATGGAAGATGCTCACGCACTTGCCCAGATCACCGGCGTCGATCGGCCCTCGATAGGCCGGGTCGTAGACGATGCCCATCAGGACGATGGGGCCGACGCAGCAGCCGATCAGCAGCGCAGCGAAGATGCCTGTGGAGCGCACGGTGAGCAGTCGGCGCACCTCAGCTGTCAATGCTCGTGTCATCGCTCGGGCCTTTCTTTGCCATGTTCGGCTTCGGATGATCGGTCGGTGAGGCGGAGGAATTCCTCTTCCAGCCGGATCGGCTTGTCCGTCAGGGCAGTGATGAGCACGTCGAGGTCTCGGCAGGTCCGCGAGAGCGTGAGCGCGTCGGGGACCGTCTCGTCGAATGTCACGCAGAGTCCCTCGGGCAGTGCGGTTACGGGGACCCGCAGTCCGCGCAGAGCCTGCTCGACGCGTTCGTCGTCGTCGGTGCGGAGGAGCGCTTGGCGGCTGCGCGCGTGCAGAAGATCGGCGACGTCCCACTGGCCGAGCAAGCGGCCGTTGTCGATGACGACGAGGCGGTCGGCGAGGGTCTCCATCTCGCCGAGCAGGTGGGAGGAGACAAGGACGGCGTGGCCGCTCGCGGCGGCATCGCGCAGGAAGGCGCGCATCCACTCCATCCCCTGCGGGTCGAGGCCATTCATCGGCTCGTCGAGGACGATGTTGCGCGGTCTGCCCAGCAGGGCGGCCGCGAGCCCCAGGCGCTGCTTCATCCCGAGCGAGTAGCCGCCGATCCTGCGATGAGCTGCCTGGGTCAACGCGACGGCCTCGAGTACCTCCCAGGCGCGGCGGTCGGGTAGGCCGGCAGAAGCAGCGATGGTCGTCAGGTGCGCCAGTCCGGTCCGGCCGGGGTGGAACCAGGAGGCGTCGAGGACGGCTCCGACGACCTCGGCCGGCCTCGTCTGGGCGGTCAGCGGGAGCCCGTCGATGAGCACGGTTCCGGTGGTGGGCTTGTGGAGCCCGAGGAGGCATCGCATGGTCGTGGACTTGCCGGCTCCGTTCGGGCCTAGGAACCCGGTGATGGATCCGTCGGGGACCGTGAAGCTCAATCCTTCAACAACGGTCACCTGGCCGTAGCGCTTCGAGAGACGGTCGACCTCGATCATGCGCGCCCGCCCTGGGACCGGCTGGCCGAATCCGGATGGCCGTCCCGTCCGCCAGTCAGACGCCGGTCCAGCACCGGCGACGCCGCGGCGACGACGGCCGCGACGACGAGGGCACCGAGCGCGAGACCGGAGAGCACGTCGTGGACGTAGTGGACTCCGGCGGCCACTCGAGAGGCGGCGATCGCCAGCGCGAGAGGCAACGCGAACCAGGCGAGGCGGGGGACGACGAGGATGCAGGCGGTGGCGAAGGCAGCGGCCAGGACGGCGTGATTCGACGGCCACGACCAGTCCCCGCTCCCGGGGCAGCTGAGCACAGTGGCAGTGTCGACGACGCTGCAGGGCCGCGGCTCCTCGACCAGCAGCTTGACGGCCTCGCTCAATCCGTAGGCCGTGATCACGCCGAGTCCAGCCAGCGCCAGGAGCCAGAACCGCCGGCGCTCGCGCAGCCAGCACCAGAGAGCGAGGACGCCGGCGGTCGCCACGAGGGCAAGCAGACCGAATTCGGCCACGGATCCCACCGCCGAGGCCAGTGCCGAGCCCTCGGCGAGACCGGCGACAGCGGTGAAGAGGCGCTCACGCACCGGATACGTCGCGAGAGCGAGGGCAGCAAGAGCTGCGACGGCAATCAACAGCGCGGGCCACGGCACGGGGCGGGACGAGGATCTGCGCGACGTCGAAAGCGTGCGCGTCGAAGTTTCGTGAGTCATGAAATCCACGCTATAGACGCGGTTCGGCCTCAGAATCTGCCATGCGGGGCGACTCGTCTATGCCCACGGTCATACCGGCGAGGTGCTGCGCACGCCCGATCGAGGGAGGCGGCGAGCCCACGGTCCCCGGTAGAATGGAGCGCATGACCCTAATTGATCGTCCGTCTGCGCGCCGGAGCGTCGACGCGCTAACGGCGATCGGTTTCGGGGTGCTGGCCTCCGCGCCGGAGCCGGGCCTCTTCATGGCCCTGCTCACCGGCATCGCCGCGATCGCAATCGGGCTCTGGTCCAGGGGTCCGCGCGCGGGCCTGGGAGGACTGGCAGTGCTGGTCGTCGTGAGCATGGCCCGGGCCACGTGGCTCGACGGGCACTGGCTCTACGTCGCGGAGGAGTTGCCCCCGGCGCTCATGCGCGCTGGTGTGCCCTGGCTGATCGGTCTCGCCGTGCGCCAGTACATCGTCCTCGGGCGGAGGGCAGACCGCGAGCGAGAGCTGCGGCAGGTCCAGCGCCTGGCCGAGCTCAAGGAGCGCGCCACCGCCGACCGGCTCGCCCTCGCGCAGTCGCTGCACGACGACCTCGGCCACTCGTTGAGCCTCGTCGCGCTCAATCTCGGACGGCTCGAGATCGACCCGGCACTGCCCGAGAGCGCCCGCACCTCGCTCTTACACGCCCGCAACGACCTCGCCCACGCGGTCGAACGCCTGGGGGACTCCGTCTCCGACCTCAGATCCGGCGCTCCCGTGCTGCCAATGGGCGCAGCATCTGTCGATGCACTGCTGGCCCGGGCCCGCGCAGCCGGTGCGCGCATCACCGTGCAAGGACTGCCGGAACCCAGGCGGCTGCAGGACTTCGGAGGCGAGCAGGTCACGAGGGTCCTACAAGAAGCGATCACGAACGCAAGCAGGCACGCTCCCGGCACCCCGATCGACATCACCGCTGCCGACGTCGGTGCCGAGCTGCGTCTGAAGATCGAGAACGCCCTCGGCGAGACTCCTGCCGACGCGCACACAGCGGGCACGGGCCTGAGCACTTTGGAAAGTGAGCTCCGCGCCCACGGCGGAGAACTCGCCGCGGAGAAGACGGACAGTGCGTTCGTCCTCTCTGCGGTCCTCCCGACTCGCCGTCAGGAGCAGAGCACGCACGATGATCGCGCTGTGGAGGCGACGAGAGACGTCGATGAGAGCTCGACCGGCAGAACGAAGCTCCGCCAGCGACTGATTCTCGCCTCGACCGCGGCGATCGTCGTCGTCGGGCTCGCAGCGGTCGAGGCGCTGACGGTGGTGCAGAACCACCGCGCGCTGCTGTCGGCAGGGGCCTTCTCAAGCATCAGCGTCGGAGACGCGCGGGCGGAGACCGAGCGGATCCTGCCCGGCCACGAGCTGCCGGCCAGGCGGGGCGAGAACCGACCGGACGACTGCCACGACTACGCCGTGACCGCGAACACCTTTGACGACGCTGCCGGGGACGTGTACCGGATCTGCTTCGCGCAGGACGAGGTCTCCAGCACCGAGTACATCGCAGGAGGACAACGATGACAGCGACCGAGGCCCCGGTCAGAGTCCTGGTCGCCGACGACGACCCCCTCGTGAGGACCGGCATCGTCGGGATCCTCGACACCGATCCCGCCATCGAGGTCGTAGCCCAGGCCGCCGACGGAGCAGAGGCCCTGCGCAAGATCGACGCGCACCGTCTCGACGTCGCCCTCTTCGACATCCAGATGCCCGGGATGAGCGGACTCGACGCGCTGCAACGGCTCCGCTCCGACGGGAGCGCGCTCCCCTGCCTGTTCGTCACCACGTTCGGGGAGGACGACTACATCGCCGAGGCCATCCGGCTCGACGCAGACGGGTTTGTCCTCAAGTCCGGCGATCCGCGCCAGCTGATCGCCGGTGTGCACGCCGTCGCCGGTCGCGGAGCGTTCTTCTCGCCCTCGGTCGCCCGGCGTCTGCTCGACTCCGGCGTCTCGACGACGTACACCCAGTACGCGAGCGCCGTCGAACGCTTCGAACGCCTCACGGCTCGCGAGCGAGAGATCCTGATCCGGCTCAGCCAAGGAGAGACGAACGCTGAGATCGCGAAAGCGCTGCACCTCGCTCCCGGCACCGTCAAGGTGCACGTTTCCGCGATCCTGCGGAAGACTGAAGCGCGCAACCGCGTAGAAGCAGCCCTCATCGCCCTTCGCGCCGGACGAGCCTAGATCTTCTCGGGACGACGACGATCAGGCTTCGTCGTGCCGGAGCTTCGGAACGTCCGCGACGAGACCTTCGATGGTGTCTTCGGGGCGGAGACAAGCGCCGCGCAGAGGAGGTCGAAATCTGCCACGGCACCATTGTTCCCGAGTCGCGTCCGACCCTGCTCGCGCGGAGAAGGTCCCGGAGTAGATCTGGGGGCGTTCTTGTGGTCATTCTCAGAAGACGAAGTCGGCGGCTGTCTCGCCGACCTCGGCGCACATCGAAGCGAAGTTGCTCGCCTCGATGTCGGTCCTGGACGTCGCAACGTCCGCGAAGTTCTTCAAAGTGTCCTCGGTGATCTCGACGCGTATCGATTCCGCCGCGACGTTCTCCAACGGCGACTTGCCGATCCACGTCGCCTCGAACGCTGCTCCATCGCCGCCGTCGACCCGCTCGAGGGTGGCGACGCCCTCGGACTTCGTCTGGCCGGCGCAGTTGACGATCCCGTAGGTGACCTCGCCCGCCTCCTCGTCGAGCACCCAGCGCTCAAGCGCGGGCGAGAAGTTCTGGATCGCGCGGAGATACTGGACATGCCCGTCCTCGACGCCCAGGTCCGCGGTTGCGCCCGACTTCTCGCCCTGGCCGCCTTCCTCGGTGCTCTCGTCGCCGGTCTCCTCGGCCGGGGTCTCCGGCTCGGTAGGCTCGGTAGCCGGTGCCGAGGGGACTGGATCCTGCGCTTCGGCATGGAACGCGGCGCGGTCCTCGTCGTCGCCGGGGTAGCTGCACCCGCTGAGCGCGAGAGCAGCGGCGGCCAGCAGTGCTGCGCCGATGGTCGTGATCGCCGCCTTCGTCATCAGACGTCACCCCTCTCGGCATCGGGCGTACCAGTGGTCGTCTTCACCTGGAGGCCCGACTTCGTCTTCATCTTCGAGACCAGGTTCGTGAACAGCTGCGGCGCGACGATGAAGGACGCGATGAGCGCCGAGGCGGCTCCGGCGATCCAGACGTTGCTGAAGATGCCGAGCGCCACCGAGAGTCCCCAGCGGAAGATCATGTAGCCGACGGTGAAGCCGAGCGCCAGCAGCGCCATCCGCCAGATGGGCGAGCGGCCCTGGAACTCCTGGAACTCGCGCCAGGCGGTCTTGAGCAGGCCGCGCGTCTCGCCGAAGTCCTTCCGGTTCTTCTCCGGGACGACGATCAGCCCCGCCTTGAGCATCATCGAGATGAGCTGCATGAAGAAGAAAAACAGGCCGGTCGCAGCCAGGTCCAGGGCTCCGGCGTTGGAGATCGCCCAGGCGGCCATGCCGACAGCGCCGCAGGCGAGCAGGGTGCCCAGCACCGTCCAGGCGTGGTTCTCGGGGCCGCCGCGGTCGAGCTTGATGTTGATGTTCTGGTCGGACATGGTCCTCACTCCTTCGTCTCGTCCAGCTTCGCGGGGCCGGAGATGATCTTGATGGCGTCGTTCGGCACGGGAGCGACGCTCTGCTGTGCCTCACCCGCCGTAGAGGAGGCCGACAAGCTGCTTCGCCATGTCCGCGGCGTCCGCCGCGATGAAAATCTCGTCATCGGTATCCAGAATCAACGCCACGGTCTCTTAGAGCTCCGACCCCGACCGCCGGTTCCCGGCGGCGCCCCTGCCAACGCTTTTCACACTTTCTGGTGCCCTCCAAGACGAAAAGTCAGTTGCCGAAGAAATCTCTCTGGTACATTTGCACTAGAAGTGCCTAGGGGTGTTCCGATGCTCACCGTGCTGGTTAGAGGAGGTGGCGTGTGTGCTGACTATCGCGAAGATGGGTGCGCATTCCGTGGCCTATTATCAGTCCACGGTGGATGAGAATCGGGGGCCGGATTCGTATTATTCTGAGGACGGGAAGCAGCCTGCTTCGGTGTGGCTTCGGGGTGAGAATGTGGCTGAGGTTTCGGCGTTTTTGGGTGCCGAAAACGGCGCTGTTGTGTCCGGGAAAACGGTTGAGAATTGGTTCAATAAGGCGGTTGCCCCGAGTGGTGTAAAGCTTGGAAAAGCTCTCGGGGATAAAGGGGTTCCGGGTTTCGATCTGACGTTTTGTGCGCCGAAATCGGTGTCGCTGTTGTGGGCTATGGGGGATGATTCTGACGTTCGTGGCATCGTCGATGAAGCCCACCAGGCGGCAGTAAATCAGGCGCTGGATTATCTGTCAGAGCATGCTGGCTATACGCGAAAGCAAGACCCGACTGTGTCTCAGAAGCGTTTGATTATTGAAAAGCTGGCGGGTATTTCTGGCGTGAAATACGAGCACCGAACCTCGCGTGCGGGCGACCCGCACGTTCACTCGCACGTGTTGTTGGCGAATAAGCAGTTGTGCCAGGACGGCAGGGTTCGCACTCTTGATGGAGTCAGTTTGTACCACGAGGCGCGCGCGGCGGGCATGGTGTATCAGGCTACGGTGCGCGAGATTTTGAGTCGAAAACTTGGCGTGGAGTTCGGTCATGTGGTCAATGGTTGCGCGGAAATTGTCGGGCTTGATGACCCAGATGTGCTTGCGTCGTATTCGACTAGGGCGCGTGAGATTGACCAGTGGCAGGCCGAGAATGGTCTGGAGACGCGGGCGGCGTATGAGCGCATCGCACAGAAAGTCACCCGCCGCACTAAGGACACCGAGACTCCATTAGACGAGCTTGAAACCGAGTGGGCTAGTGCCGAACATGGCGCAACGGTGCGTGCGTTTGTGGACGGACTGGAGCCAAGAGGTAAAGAGGACTCGCGTGAATTGGGGGA
Source organism: Corynebacterium sp. HMSC05D03 (assembly GCF_001807205.1). Classification (NCBI taxonomy): domain Bacteria; kingdom Bacillati; phylum Actinomycetota; class Actinomycetes; order Mycobacteriales; family Corynebacteriaceae; genus Corynebacterium; species Corynebacterium sp. HMSC05D03. Next base: position 8,047 of record NZ_KV788170.1, read on the forward strand.
GGATTTCTTGCCGAAACCTGCCCAGGTTTTGGCCGAGGTTATCGCAGAACGCTCCACGTTTACTCGTGCCGATGTGGCTGAAAAAGCAGCGGAACTTATCCGCCCTGGCGCAGTTTCTCCGCAGGATATGACTGCCACTGTGGAGCGTTTTGTTGATGCCGCGTTGGGTGAAAAAGGAACGTGGTCGGTGACTCCGGAGAAGGCCCGGCAGCTGGATAATACCCAGCGCGAAGGCTCGCAGAAGTACACCACCGTCGAGGTTGTCGACGAGGTTGAACGAGTAGTTGATATGGCTACTGCACGGGTTGAGCGCGGGGTTAATGCCGAGTCGATTCAGCCGGTTGAAGACGAACTATCTCCTGCTCAGGCGGACGCTATGCGCGCGGTTGTCAGTTCTGACTATCTGGCTTCTGTGGTAGTCGCGCCTGCCGGTGCTGGTAAGACGTCTTCACTTAAAGCCGCGCACAAGGCATGGAACCAGTCTGGTAAACACGTCGTGGGTCTAGCGCCGACTGGTAAGGCTGCTGATGTGATGGTGGGCGAGAATGTGGCTGATGAATCCATGACGATTGCCCGCGCATATGTTGGCACCGACGAGCTGACACCGGAGCAAACAGCGGCGAAGTTGGGGTGGGGCCAGGACACCGTCCTAGTCGTAGATGAAGCCGGCATGGTGTCTAACCCGGATATGGCTCGCGTGCTGGAGACGGCTAGTGCCGCAGGTTCGCGTGTGGTTTTTGTCGGTGATCCAGAGCAGTATTCGGCGGTTAAGGCACGCTCTGGTCTGCTGGCTACCTTGTCTCATGAGCTTCCCGACGCGGTCGAACTAACCGAGGTGTTCCGTCAGCGTGATGCCGGTGAGCGTGAAGCATCGAAGTGGTTGCGCGGTGGCGAAGAAGCAGACGTTTCCCGTGCCGCCGAGTGGTATATGCGCCATGAGCGCCTGCATGCTGGTTCGGTAACGGCCATGATGGACGATGCTTTGGCTGGGTGGCGTGAGGATACTGCCGCAGGCAAGCAGTCATTGCTGGTTGCTGCCACCCGCGACCAGGTCACCGCGCTTAATGCTGCGGCACAGAAGATTCGCGCCGAGCGTGGTGAGATTAACGCCGAGAGCCGATTGTGCTTGTCTGATGGTCTGGAAGCTGGCGTTGGTGATGTAGTCCTGACTCGTCGTAATGACTCGAAGCTGATTACTAGCAGCGGGGATATGGTGCGCAATGGTCAACGCTGGGTTGTTGATTCCATCGGTTATGACGGCTCGATTACTGCCCGTCGATGTGACGATACTTCTGCCACAGTGACGTTAAATAGCGATTACCTGGAAAAACATGCCCAACTCGGTTATGCCGCTACCGGGCATAGTTCCCAAGGCGCGACCGTGGATGTGTCCCGTGTCGTCGCTGGTATCGGCAACCTGGATAAAGCTAGCGTTTACGTGCCTATGACCCGTGGACGTGAAGGTAACTTCCTCTACATCGCCGAGACTCAACCGGGAGATACCGAGACCGGGCACGGCCAGATACGCCAGGTTTCTCGGCGTGAGTCTGCCGAGTACGCTCGCGACCTCTTGGTGTCTGCAGGCGTGCGCGCCCAAGGTGACCGCACACCTCAAGCGCTATTTGGACAGGCCAAACAGGACTGGGAACTGGCCAAACTGGTCAATCACCCTACCCATATAGATACTGATAGTCCTTTTGCCGGCACCGAGATGGGTGCCTACATGCAGGCGTTTGCCGCTAAGCGCGAAGCCCGCTTCGTCGACTTCCATGCTCGCGCTCAAGTCGACAGGACCGATGAGGTGGCACAGCCAGAGCTCGCATCCCCTTGCGAGCAGCAGGAACAGGACTTTGGCGATGCTCTGGAGCACCTCGGTACTGAGATAGACCGAGTCAGCGCCCAGCTAGAGACGCTGCGCGGTGAGTACGACCAAGCCAACCAGGCGGTTGAACAGCTCGGGAAGCAATGCGAACAGCAAGAGCAGGTGGTTCGTGAGTCCGTAGAAGAAAAGAACACGAGGGGCTTTTTCGGCAGACTACGCCACGGCAAGGAGGACCAAGCAATCCTCGATGAAGCAATCCGACTGCGCGATAAAGTCGCGCAGCACTACGACCAAGCTGTGGACTATCGCGACAGCTTTACTACCCCGATTCGCCAGTTGGAGACCGAACTCGACACACTGTCTACCCAACGTCGCGATATGCAAGGCCTGAAGAAGTCTATGGACTTCCTCGACTCACTCGGCATGAGCGCTACCGCAGATGACGAGACGGTATCCCGTATCCACCAGCAAGCTGCCGCAGATAACGACTACGACAATGACCAAGACAACTGGCTAGACAACACCCCTAGCAGTGAGGGGCCGGAACTTTAGTAAAGGTCCGGACCCTTCTCGCCGACTCCGAACCTATGGTAAACAATGTTTACACAGTGGAGATATACCGCTGCGGAAAATATCTACACTACCGCAAGGCAAACTGTAAACATTGTTTACACAATAAGTGAAAGGACACCCAGTTATGGTTCAAGGCCCCCACAAGTCAGGACGAGTGGTATCTGTACGGATGCCAGAAGACATCATTGAGCGCTTAGATACTTTGTGTGCTCGAACTGGTCGCAGTCGTGGCTTCTACCTCAAGATGGCAGTTACTGCGATGCTGCCCCAGCTAGAGGAATATCACTGGGAACACGTCGCAGCGGACTTCGAAGATAAGAGCATTGAAAACGAGTTTTACCGCATCATGCTCGCCGGTTTGTCTGTAGAACAAGACGATAAAGAGAACTAAAATACTCATCTACCAGCACGTTTAGAGTTTACAGTAAGCTGTATGTCCGTATGCCTGTAGACCTGTAAAGCAGTATTTACTGAAATATGTAAACTAGTAAACGCAATGACGCATCCACTTAGGAGAAGCCATGATCATTACTGCCATTAACGCCAAGGGTGGCGTTGGCAAGACCACTACAACGATGTTTCTTGCCACGGTTTTCGCTCACCGAGGAAAGACTGTGACTGTCACAGACTTAGACCGACAGGGCTCAGCTCTGGAATGGTCGGAACGCGCGGAAGACGGAGGAGATCCTTTACCGTTTGAGGTTGAGCTGTCCATTCCCAAGCGCGTTGATAGGCAAGCGGCGCTCGTCGGAGACGATGAGTTCATGTTCATTGATGTCCCGCCAGGAGACGAGAACGCTATTGAAGCAGCAATCGCTGTCAGTGACTTCATTATTCTTCCGACCCGTTCTGCCGCGGCCGATCTCTCCCGCGTGTGGGAACTGCGCGACGCAGTCAGCGGGACACCACATGCAGTCCTGCTGACGTTCGCCAGGAAGGGAACCAGCGCCCTTGACGCTGCACGAGAAGCACTCGAAGCAGAACAAATGCCCCACTTTAAAACCGAAATACCGCTACGCGAGGACATGCACCTAGCCTTCGGTTACTGCCCAGGCCCAGACATGCACGGCTATGAACAGGTCGCAGACGAACTCATGGAGATGATGAAATGAGCACCAGCAAAGAACGCGCCAGGGCACAGCAAGGCCCGCGAACCTCGTCAAAGAAAACCGCAAAGCCGACCCCGGCAGTGGAGAAGAAAACAGTACGAGGTGCATTCCACCAACCCACCGGCCGCGACTACGTCAAGAAGATGACCGTCGAAATTGACCGAGAACTTCACTCAGAACTCAAAGTCATCGCCGCGCAAAAAGGCGTGACCATACGCGAGATTGTCAGCAACTACCTCGAAGAATACGTGCGCAACAATAAATAAAGGTTTACAGGAATACAGGTTATGTAAAGATGTATTCCTGTAAACCCAGCAGTTCCACATGCGTCATCCCCACCGCAGTGACGGTAAATATGCGCACGAGAAAATGGGGAAGTAGATCTGCAGACGAAAACAGTTACACATGGAAAGCCATGCGTAACTGCAGGTAAAAGGCACATTTTTCGCGTGTCATGACTACTAAATGACACTGGTGTCATTTAGAGTCGGTGGGAGACAGTGAAAACGAAGAAAGCCACCGGGCGGCAACCCAGTGACTTTCGCTTATCACCCAGCTCATCTCTGGGAGAAAGCATGGCCATGAGTCTACAGGCTTACGCGCAAAACGCGCACATTAAAACACCCACCCGTGTCGAACCAGATCGTGGCGGGCTGGATAACACCCCAGCATCCGCCAATGACCGCGACTTGCTCCGCGCACATTTAGGCCGCGAGGTGCTCCACGGGTCTATCGGACGGGATTTTTCCAAGTCTTATATGCGTAATGCTGACGGCACGAACTCGCCGCGCATGTATCGCTTCGACACTGAGGCTTTAGGACGGTGCGAGTACGTCATGCTTACCAGTAAGCAGTACGCCGCCGTCCTGGTTGTTGACGTTGACCAGATTGGAACAGCCGGCGGTGACCCCGCAGACTTAAATCCCTATGTCCGCGACGTGGTGCGCTCACTTATTTCGCACACCATCGGCCCAGCGTGGGTGGGAATCAACCCGACTAACGGGAAAGCGCAGTTCATTTGGCTGATTGACCCCGTCTACGCTGACCGTGGGGGCAAATCAGCGCAGATGAAGTTGCTGGCAGCAACCACACGCGTACTAGGTGAGCTTTTAGACCACGACCCGCATTTTTCCCACCGCTTTAGCCGCAACCCGTTTTACACAGGCAAAGCTCCTACGGCTTATCGTTGGTACAGGCAACACAACCGAGTGATGCGTCTTGGAGACTTGGTAAAAAAGGTGAGGGACATGGCAGGACACGACCAGTTCAACCCCACCCCGCGCCAACAGTTTTCCTCTGGCCGGGAACTTATCAATGCAGTGAAATCTCGCCGCGAGGAAGCCCAAGCATTTAAAGCCTTGGCCCAAGACGTAGATGCAGAAATCGCCGGGGGTCTTGACCAATACGATCCGGAGCTTATCGACGGAGTGCGCGTGCTGTGGACTACCCAGGGAAAAGCGGCACGTGACGAAACCGCCTTTAAGCACGCGCTCAAGGTCGGCCACCGCCTACGCCAGCAAGGCCAGCGTCTGACTGATGCGGCGATTATTGATGCCTATGAGCACGCCTACAACGTGGCCCACGCCCATGGCGGAGCCGGGCGTGACAGTGAGATGCCGCCCATGCGCGACCGCCAAACCATGGCACGTCGCGTGCGTGGCTACGTCACCCAGTCCAAGAGTAAGGCTTATGGAAGCACTAGCGCTCCAGGTAAAGCCACCAGCAGCGAACGAAAAGCACTAGCCACCATGGGACGCAAAGGCGGCCAGAAAGCAGCACAACGCTGGAAAACAGACCCCGACGGTAAATATGCGCAAGCACAAAGGTCGAAGCTCGAAAAGACACATCGTAAGAAGCGAGTGGAAGGCCAGATTACGCGCGCTCGTATACAAGCCTTAATCGGTGACTCCTATGTACAAACAGGGACCGTGTTGACGCGTAAGCAAATAATGGAGGAGACGGGGCTGTCTCGTGCGACGGTCACTCGACACCTTGCTGCGCTGCGTGAGCAAGGAATGGTTCCTGCGGAGTAAAAAGGGGCTCACACCGTAAGCAATATACGGTTCCCCTGCCGCTAGGCAGTTAGATAAAACTCTTTAAGCGTTGTCTTGAAGCGTACTGGAGACAGAAGCCCTCTATTTAACGTGTTAAGTCTGATAAAAATCCGGTTCGTCAACTTGGATGAGTGACGAACCGGAGCGAATGAAATATTTTACTTATTTGCAAACAAAACTCGAAGGCCTTTTCCTTGGAGCTTTGGATTATTTTCCATTCGCTTTTTTAGACCAAGGGCATAGCCAATGCTGCCCCCAGCAAAAACTACAATTGCGATGATCCACAGTGGCATGAGGTTCTCCTTCTAGCAGTGGGTAGATACCCATGTCCAGAATACGGTTTCACCTGCAAGTGCTAGGCCAGCAATCACGGGGTTGACAGCTGCTAGAGCTAGTACTTTGCCCCAAGCTGCAGCATGTCCTGCACCGACTAGGCCAACAACGTAAGGGCATACCTGTTCTTTGGAGATGCGCTCTTCCATGGAAGCCTGTAGGCCGGCGATCTGTTCTGGGCTTGCTTCATTAAGACGAGCTCGAAGTGCTTGTGCGCTTTCCTCTGCGGTGATTGTTTTGGTTGAACCGTCAGGGTAAGTAGTAGTCACTTCTCCAGTGTCATTATTGATGGTTGCGGTAATATATCATCATGAACAATAAAACTGTCTGCTTACATAAACAGTAATACAAGGGGTGTTATGAGCCATATTCAACGGGAAACGTCTTGCTCGAGGCCGCGATTAAATTCCAACCTGGATGCTGATTTATATGGGTATAGATGGGCTCGCGATAATGTCGGGCAATCAGGTGCGACAATCTATCGATTGTATGGGAAGCCCAATGCGCCAGAGTTGTTTCTGAAACATGGCAAAGGTAGCGTTGCCAATGATGTTACAGATGAGATGGTCAGACTAAACTGGCTGACGGCATTTATGCCTCTTCCGACCATCAAGCATTTTATCCGTACTCCTGATGATGCATGGTTACTCACCACTGCGATCCCCGGGAAAACAGCATTCCAGGTATTAGAAGAATATCCTGATTCAGGTGAAAATATTGTTGATGCGCTGGCAGTGTTCCTGCGCCGGTTGCATTCGATTCCTGTTTGTAATTGTCCTTTTAACAGCGATCGCGTATTTCGTCTCGCTCAGGCGCAATCACGAATGAATAACGGTTTGGTTGATGCTAGTGATTTTGATGACGAGCGTAATGGCTGGCCTGTTGAACAAGTCTGGAAAGAAATGCATAAGCTTTTGCCATTCTCACCGGATTCAGTCGTCACTCATGGTGATTTCTCACTTGATAACCTTATTTTTGACGAGGGGAAATTAATAGGTTGTATTGATGTTGGACGAGTCGGAATCGCAGACCGATACCAGGATCTTGCCATCCTATGGAACTGCCTCGGTGAGTTTTCTCCTTCATTACAGAAACGGCTTTTTCAAAAATATGGTATTGATAATCCTGATATGAATAAATTGCAGTTTCATTTGATGCTCGATGAGTTTTTCTGATAGTTAGTCTTTGTAGAGACACAAACCTGAAATTCCGGACACCGCGCTTCAGGACATCTCCCTGGACGCCGATATCTGGCAGTATCCGGACGGGGCACTGTTGCAAATAGTCGGTGGTGATAAACTTATCATCGGTGCTGTTGCAAAGTTGGGGCAGTAGGAAGACCGGCGTGGAATAATCAGGTCCATGGGCATCTTCTCCGGTCGGCAGTTCCCTCGTGAAATCATCCTGTGGGCGGTGCGGTGGTACTGCCGCTACGGCGTGAGCTATCGCGACCTCGAAGAGATGATGACCGAGCGGGGAGTGCCGGTCGATCACACCACGATCTACCGCTGGGTCCAGAAATATGCTCCTGAGCTGGATAAGAAGACCCGGTGGTATCGGCAAGTTCCTGACTGGCAGGCCAGGTCCTGGCGGGTGGATGAGACCTATATCCGGGTCGG